>JAOZOY010000015.1 GCA_029933005.1 Deltaproteobacteria bacterium | reverse complement strand
TGACAGAACGGGCAGCCCGTGAAGGCCGCAATCCCCGGACCGGCAAAAAAATAAAAATCCCTGCCAAAAAAATTGTAAAATTCAAGGCCGGCAGCAAACTGGCTGATGCGGTGAATTAAAAAAACTTTAGAGTCCAAGACCTGCTATACGATCGATAGCTTTTAATTTATGGTCGTCGAGAAGATGGGTATATTTCATGGTCATAGCAATTGTCTTATGCCCGAGAATATCGGCCACAGTGCGCAAATCGACACCGTTCATAATCATATAGCTGGCAGCAGTATGCCGCAAATCATGCATGTGAAAATCTGAAATCTTTGCTCTTTTGACTGCTGCTTCAAAGCTTTCCCGAAAATATTGATTAGGCCGCCACCGATAAGTCATTTTAGGATCTTTGGGTAAAAAAACAAAACTGCTGCATTTGTAATCACCGGTTGGGACAAGATTTGATAAGGTCTCAAGGGCTGGTACAGTCATTGGCACTCGCCGTGGATCAGTCTTTGTCTTTTGCAGATCAATTACTCGACCGTCAAAGTCTATCTGACTCCAAGTTAAGGATGCTCCCTCACTGGGACGCATACCTGTATGGAGTTGCAATAAGAGAAAATGATAAAGATTTTGCCGATGTCCTTTTTTACTTTCCTGTAAGAGTTTTACGATCTCTGTCTCAGTCAAAAAACGTAGCCGTCCAGCTGGTGCTTTCGGTTTTTTAATTATTGACACAGGATTATCCGCTTTGACACCCCACTCTCGAACAGCCGTGGTAAAAATGTGAGAGACGGTGTTGAGATCTTTTATAACTGTTGCTGGTTACACAACTCCTAAACGCCAATCACGGAATTTGGCAACCATCGTTGGCGTTATTTCTTTTAACGTGTTACCTGAAAAAAATTGTAGCGGTTTTATCTGAGCCAACTCGCGGCGATGAGTAGATGGTGCTTTCTTACTGGAGACTTCTGCCAGATATTTTTCCCAAGCATCATCGAAGAGCATATCATCTGGTGGAGCATTTCCTATATACCCATTATTGCGGAGTGCTGTTTCGGTCTCTTCAGCCCATCGGTGAGCTTCAGATTTACGATCAAATGTTTGAGATAATCTCGGGTGTCCTTTGATGCGGACCTCAGCACAATAAATAGTCCCTTTTTTTCTTTTCCTTGCTTTCACTGTTGCCATAGTTGCCTCTCACGCTGTCCTTGAAAGGGATGCGTGTCTTACACTATTTTTTGGTCGCACTTTTCGGAAAAACAGTGCAATTCACTGCTAATCTATGACAACTATAGCCTATCTGAGCCACAAACGCAAAAAAGCCGGAAATCACACTATACATGCGATTTCCGGCTTTGTTGTAAATGGTGCCGAAGGCGAGAATCGAACTCGCACGACCGTGGGCCACTGCCCCCTCAAGACAGCGTGTCTACCAGTTCCACCACTTCGGCAAAATTTTATTTCTGTTCAACGGGCTTTGCTGCTTTTTTATTTTCCTCGACAATTTGCTTTTCAAAATCCGTTGCAGGCGAGTCAGCTTGCGGTTTTTTAGTTACAGGACTGTCTGTTGTAGTCTCTGCTGCAACTTTTTCGGTTGGCTGAGACTGTTCGCTGACAGTCTTTTCAACAGCTTGCGGAGCAGCCTGTTCCGTTCCCAGCTGGATATCGGGTTGCGGAATCGGTTCCGCAGCTCGTTCCAAGGCATTTTCGGCCGGTTTTGGAGTTGCCAGATCGCTCATCACTGAACCGGTGCTCATATTAGCTGACAGGTAAGCAAGAGAGAGGGACGTAACCATAAAGATAATCGCTGACCCTGTGGTTACTTTGTTTAACAGAGGCATGGGGCCTTCCGTGCCGAAAACAGTCTGGCTGGAACCGCCGAATGTTGCGCCCATATCAGCTCCCTTGCCGTGCTGGAGAAGCACAATCACAACAAGGAAAAAACAGACAAGGACATGAGTGACAATCAGTATTGTATGCATTAAAAAATAAAAAAAGCGTTTACACGCTTATTGGTTAAAATGAATTATACGAATAAAAGATTCAGCCTGCAATGCCGCGCCGCCTACCAGCGCCCCATCCACATCTTCACGGGACATGAGTACATCTACATTATCAGGTTTGACCGAGCCACCATACAATATTCTTATTTGGCTAGCAATATCTTTTTCGTACATCTTTTTCAAAAGGGTGCGGAGAAAGGCGTGAACCTCCTGGACCTGATCCTCGCTGGCTGTTTTACCCGTGCCAATCGCCCAGACCGGCTCATAGGCGATAACAAGTTTGTCCGCCTCACTTGATGCGACTCCGGTCAGGCCGCCCCGTAGTTGCGTTTCCAGAACTTTGAATGTCTGATTCGCCTCTCTTTCCTCAAGGGTTTCACCGATGCAAAGTATAGGGACAAGGCCGTATTTCAGGGCTCCGGAAAGACGTTTGTTTATCAGTTGGTCGCTTTCTCCGAAAATATGCCGTCGTTCCGAATGGCCGATAATGGCCATGGAGCAGCCCACATCCTTTAACATCACCGGCGAAATTTCGCCGGTAAAAGCCCCTTTCTCCTCCCAGCCGTTATTCTGCGAGGCAAGAAGCATCGACGAGCCCTGCAGAGCTTTGTTAACCGCTGCCATGGCAGTGTAGGGCGGTGCCAGCATTGCGTCCCGATCTGCGGGAATTCCCCCGCGCGCAATGGCCCGGGCCAGGGACTCGGCCTCTCCAATGGTCAGGTGCATCTTCCAGTTTCCGGCAATTAGAGGTCGGCGTTTCATGATTCTCTCCTAATCCGGCTTTGCCGAATGATTAAATTTCCGTATTCCCAAATGAACGATCAATTCCGTTTACTTCAACAAAAAATAAATCTTATTCCAAGGCGGCGACACCGGGTAGAACCTTACCTTCCATAAGCGTCAGAAAGGCGCCACCCCCTGTGGACATGTAGGAAATTTCATCCGCCCATCCCGCCATATGGACAGCGGCATCAGTATCGCCGCCGCCGACAATGCTTAGAGCGTGGGAGGTGGCTACTTTTTGAACAAGGGCCATTGTTCCCCTGGAAAAAGGTTCCATTTCAAAGGCGCCCATGGGCCCGTTCCAGAGAATGGTTTTTGCTGAATCAAGCGCTTCACAAAATAAAGTAGTGGTTGCCGGGCCAATGTCAAGAGCCATCCAGCCTTCCGGCATTTCCTGGATGGGAACCACCTTGTTTTCCGCATCAGCGGAAAAATGTTCCGCCGCAACAAAGTCCACCGGCAGGTAGAGCTTAACCCCTTTTTCCCGTGCTTCTTCAATCAGAGCAGATGCTGTTTCCAGCAGATCTTCCTCGGTCAGCGATTTTCCTGTTGGCAGGCCCTGGCTTTTCAGGAAGGTATTGGCCATGGCACCACCGATGATCATGATGTCAACTTTAGTGAGCAAATTTTTGAGTGCCGCCAGTTTACTGGAAACTTTTGCGCCGCCGACAATGGCGGCTAGAGGTTTGATAGGATTTTGAACTGAACGATTGAAGAAATCCATTTCCTTTTGCAGTAGAAAACCGGCCGCGCATTGGTCAATATTTTTGGTCACGCCCACCACCGAGGCGTGGGATCGGTGAGAGACGGCAAAGGCATCACTGATATAGACATCAGCCAGGGCGGCAAGACTTCGGGAAAAATCAGGATCGTTTTTAGTCTCTTCCTTGTGAAAACGCAAATTTTCCAACAGAATCACATCTCCGTCAGCCATCCCCCTTACCATTTCTTCCACATCCTTGCCGATACAGTCAGGCGCCAATTTCACCTCGCGGGAAATCAGCTGAGACAATCTCTTCGCAACCGGAGCCAGACTGAATTCTTCTCTACGTTGACCTTTGGGGCGGCCAAGATGAGAACAGATAATCAATTTTGCATTTTCAGCCAGGGCATAGTTTATGGTGGGTAACGCCCCGAGAATTCGGGAATCGGAGTTGACATTTTTGTCTTTATCCAGAGGCACGTTAAAGTCGACCCGGATCAGCACCTTTTTCCCTTTGAGGTCAATATCTCTGATATTCTTCACAACGGATCCATTTTGAGGTTTTCAAGATTTTGCTACCATCAGCCACCGCCTACAGCATGGACTCGGCAATGGAAACTGTTCGGTCAGCCAGCATATTGGTGTAACTGCCTAACTCATTGTCGTACCAGCCGTAAATGACCGCCTGGGTGACTGGGACATCAATAATAGATTGATCGGCTCCGGCGGTAATGCCGAGACTTTCAAGGTTGACTTTGATGGCTGCGGTTCGGGTATGGGTTTCGGTTCCCTCAATGATAGTCGCTGCGAATGGAGTACCGATAATATCGGAGGAGACATTCTGCTCTTCCGTATATTTTAAATATTTGGATGTCTTGGAAAATTCACGGTAAATTGAATTGATTTTGGCACGTTTGACGGGATTTTTCAGTTCGTCCTGCAAATTAAGAACCAACACGATCAGGGAGCCGGTTGAGGTTGGAATGCGTACGGATTCCGCTATGAAACCGATATTTTGCATCTCCGGGATGACAAGACGCAGAGCCTTGGCCGCACCGGTTGTGGTGAGAATGATATTATTCAGGATGGAGCGGTTTTTGCGTAAATCCGAAGCCCCTGTCTTGGGCAGGCTGTCAAGAACCTTCTGACTGCCTGTGGCGGCATGAACCGTGACCATAGAGGCGCTCAGGATATGATCTGCGCCGATCTGGTCCAGCAGAGGCTTCAACATGAAGGACAAACATGTGGTTGTGCAGGAAGCGGCGGAAATCAGACAGTGTTTGGACGGGATATAATCTTCATCGTTAATCCCCATGACAGTGGTCACGGCATCATCCGGCATGCTTAACCCCTGGGATTTAATTTTAAAAGGCGCCGACAGAAGCACTTTTTCCGCTCCTGCCTCCATGTGTCCGCGGAAGGCGCCCCATTTGGCGTCGGATTGAGCAGTGGGGTCGGTGAAGACGCCGGTGGTGTCGACAACTAGTCGGACATCGTTTTCTTTCCATTTGATGTCCTTCGGATTGCGCGCTTCACGAAGAATTTTAACCGGGACACCGTTGACCGTCATGGTTCCGTCATCATTATTGATATTTTCCACCATGCGGCCGCCATTGAATCCATGCAGATAAGCGCCCAGTCGGCCGTATGAGCTATCACGCTCAATTGAGGCGGCAAGATCTTCGAGGCTTCTGCCGATTTCCCGGCCTGTATTGGCAACAATTCCGGAAAAATGTTTTCTGCCCACATGATGCCATAAGCTCAGTTTGCCAATTCGGCCAAGACCATTAATCCCTAATTTCATTTATCCGACTCCTTCATTTTGATAAATTTCGTATCCAGACTTGCTGGTTTATGGTGAAAATGGATTCTATCCAAAACTATTCTATCAAACAGTGTCTGTCAAGCTGGTAGAGAGATATCGTTCTCCGGTATCTGGAAATAGAACAACCAAAAGCTTGCTGTTATTCTCTTCTCTTTCTGCAATCCGCAAAGCGGCCCATAGGGCGGCGCCCGATGATATCCCGGCCAGGATGCCTTCTTTTTTTGCCAGGTCTGCAGCGGTACGAATCGCCTCACCGGAAGGAACAGTGATCACTTCATCAATGATATCCCGATTCAGGACATCAGGAATAAAGCCCGCGCCAATGCCCTGTATCTGGTGGGGAGCCGCAGCAGAACCGGAAAGCACGGCTGATTCCTCCGGCTCAACAGCAATGATCTGCAACTCGGGTTTTCTTTCCTTAATTGTCTCGCCAATCCCGGTGATGCTGCCGCCGGTGCCAACGCCGGCGATCAGAATATCAATACGGCCATCTGTGTCATTCCAGATTTCTTCAGCCGTTGTCTTGCGATGGGCGTCGGGATTGGCCGGATTGGTAAACTGCTGGAGGATAAATGCTTCAGGAATTGTTTCAGCCAGCTCAAAAGCGCGGTTAATCGCGCCTTGAATCCCCTGGTCACCCGGTGTGAGGGCAACCTCGGCACCAAGCAGAGCAAGCAGTTTTCTTCTTTCAACGCTCATGGTTTCCGGCATGGTCAGGATCAGGCGAATCCCAAGGGCCGCTGCCGCACAGGCCAGGCCGATGCCGGTATTGCCTGAAGTCGGCTCGATGATGGTGCTTGTCTCCCGGAGTAATCCGTCCTGCCGGGCTTTGACAATCATGCTGAGGGCGATTCTATCCTTGACGCTTCCGCCCGGATTAAAGGATTCCAGCTTGGCAACAATCTCGGCTCCGCTGTTGCCGGTGATCCGGTTGAGCTTGACCAGGGGTGTGGAGCCGATCGTTTCCGTTATGTCATTATAAATTTTCATCAGGGGTTTTCTTCTTCCCGGACAACACGAATGTTTCTGTCGATCAGGTCAAGGGGTTCGATTGCCTTGACCACGGAAGTGTCGATTTCATCGAATTTACGGGCAACAACCAGCACCCTGCTTTCGTAAGAGCCAACTGCTTTATTATATGATTCCACGCTGCGGTCAAGATTTTTACGCAAATCAGCAAAATGGCCGGTCATGATCCTTAATCGTTCATGAAGGGTTTTGCCCAGCTCGGCAATGATTTCCGCATGTTCGGAGATCTGCTCGTGCCGCCAACCATAGGAAACAGCCCGCAGCAGGGCGATGAGAGTGGTTGGTGTTGCCAGGATGACCCGTTGCTCCACGCCGAATTCGATCAACTCCGGGTCCTGCTTCAGGGCGGCGCTGAAAAAATTTTCTCCAGGCAGGAAAAGAACGACAAATTCAGGCGTCGGCTTAAACTGCTCCCAGTATGATTTGGAGCCAAGTTGGCTGAGATGAGTGCGGATCTGGCGGGCATGCTGCTGTAGTTTTACTTTTTTACTTTGCTCATCCCCGGCTTCCATTGCTTCGAGATAGGCCTGCAGGGCGGCCTTGGAATCAACAACGATATTTTTTTTGTTCGGCAGTTTAATAACCATGTCCGGCCGCAAGCTGCCCTGCTCCGTTTTAACGTTTTCCTGCTCGATAAAATCACAGTATTCCACCATGCCGGCCATTTCCACAACCCGTCTGAGCTGGATCTCTCCCCAGCGACCCCGCACCGTTGGCGTGCGCAGAGCCTGGACAAGATTTTCGGTTTCGGAATGCAGTTTGATCTGGGAGGCTGCCATGGATTTGATCTGCTCAGTCAGTCCGGCATAGGCGCCGATGCGCTCTTTTTCGATTTTTCGGATCTGTTCATCCACTCGTTGCAGTGACTCCTGGAGAGGGGTGACCATTTGTTTGATGGACTGTTTTCGCAGCTCCAGATCGCCTTTGGATTTTTCCTGGAAGGAGGTCATGGCTGTTTGGGCAAGTTCGAGAAAAGACTGACTGTTGTTTTTTAAAATATCGGTGGAGAGGATCTTGAAGGTGTCAGACATTTCCCGTCTGCCATTCTGCAGAAATGAGATATTTTCGGAACTTTTCTGTCGCAGTTCTTCATAGCGTACCTGTAGTTCTACTTCTTTTTTTTCAAGCTCCCTGATCTCCTTTTGACAATGATCAATCGTTTGGTATGTTGCTGTCAAATTTTCCTTGAGTTCCGTCACCTGCTCGGTTTTTACCCGCAGACGTTCACTCAACAGAGAAATTTCGGTTTGCGAGGATGCAGCACGTTGATCAACGGCTTGCCGAATTTTGTTTTTAAAAATAAAATAGGCGGCCAGGGCGGCAGAAAATAATCCGCTCAGAAAAAAGATTATTTTTGAATCGAGGAATGTTTGAAATTGCATAATGAATGATTCGATTACAGAATAAACTCAAAAAAGGCTTGCATAAAAGTAATATTTCTAATATTAGTAATTATTATTATATTAAGTGAATTTGGATACAGACAAATTAAAACTTAGTTGATTGTTTATTAACAGTTCTGGTTGACAGGCTGTAGATCTTTAGGTTGTCAGGAAAGGTAAGATCGGCAACTAATAGCCTTTAGCCTACAGCCTACCCACCTGAATAGTTACAATTTTTAATAATTTTTTTAAAGGAGTTTGTCATGCTAAAAGATGGAGAAAAAGGAGCAGTCCTGCAACGTGATAAAAAAAGTTATGCTATAGTCCCTCATTTTGCCCTGGGTCTTGTTACGCCTGAGGGGTTAAGGAGGGTGGCAGATGTAGCTGAAAAATATAAACTGCCGGTCATGAAAATAACCAGTGCCAACCGTATCGCCATGGTGGGTTTTAAGGAAGATCAGATTGACCAGGCCTGGAATGATCTGGGAATGGATCCGGGGCATGCTGTTGGAATGTGCGTTCGTAGTATCAAGGCCTGTCCCGGTACGGCAATCTGTAGCCGTGGCAAACAGGATTCCCTGGGGCTTGGAATGGAGCTTGATAAAAAGTTTCATGGATTTGAGCTGCCGAATAAGTTCAAAATGGGCGTTTCCGGCTGCATGAACAACTGTGCCGAAACGCCGATCAAGGATCTTGGCTTTGTCGGAAAAAAGAAGGGCTGGACTGTTCTGGTGGGTGGAAATGCCGCTTCAAGACCCCAGCTTGCCCGGGAGTTGATCAAGGATCTTTCCGACGAGGAGGCCTTGGAAATGGCCGATAAGGTAATGAAATTTTTTAAGGAAAACGGCAAAAGATCAGAGCGGCTCGGTCGTACCATTGACAGGGTCGGTTTTGACGCCTTTAAAGAAGCTGTATTGTCTTAGGGCTGGTAACAAATAAATTATTGTTTTCGCATCCCTGATTCAGAGCACGAATTCTAAAGATTTATTTATCATCAGCCCCTTAATCTGCCGACACGGAATTCTTATTGACAAAAAAAAAATTACTGATAAGTTATTCAAGTTTAGCTGAGTTGCGGGCCTATAGCTCAGTTGGCTAGAGCCACCGGCTCATAACCGGTCGGTCCCTGGTTCGAGTCCAGGTAGGCCCACCAGAGTAATGAAATTGTTGAGATTTTGTCGTTGATTAAATATAAAATTGATCTGAAATTTTCATTCATTGATTTTTGTCTGAAACACCTGTCGGTTTAGAAAAAAGGTGCAGCCTCTAAAGAGGTTGTGCCTTTTTTCATTTCCGCCATACGGATTTTATTATTTTTCCATGATTGTTCAAGATCTTATCACTGTTCTGGATAAACTGGCGCCCTTTTCGCTGGCCGCGGAATGGGACAATGTCGGACTCATGCTCGGCAGTCCCGGTCAGGAGATGACCGGTATTCTTGTCGGTCTGGATCCAACGGAAGAACTGTTTGATGAGGCCGTTGAGCTTGGCTTGAACACGATTGTGACCCATCATCCCTTGATTTTTCAAGGTTTGAAATCAATTCGCACGGATCAACCTGCCGGCAGATTGATTAAAAAAGGTTTACTGAACGATCTTGCGGTTATTGCCTGTCATACCAATCTTGATGTCGTGGAGGATGGAGTGAGCGATCGGCTCGCAAATATCCTCGGCCTGAAACAGTTGAAGCCTCTGAGCCTGATCGGCGAAGAAAAAACCCGTGGTTTTGGACGGCTTGGAGTTTTTGACGAACCGCTGGATTCGGAGATTTTCATGGCCCGGTTGCGGGAACGGATCGGCATCTCCGTGCTGCCCATGGCCGGTAAACCACCGGAGAAGATCAGTAAGGTTGCCGTGTGTGGCGGTAGCGGTTCGGATCTCAGCGAGGCGGCTTTTCTAGCCGGCGCTGATCTTTATATCACTGCCGAGATTAAACATGCTGTTGCCCGCTGGGCCGAGGCAAATCATTTCTGCATTGTCGATGGCAGTCATTTTGCCACTGAGAATATTGTTGTTCCTGGTCTCACGGCCAGGCTGAAAGAATTTTTTGTGGACCAAAAAACAGTTTTTCGGATTGAGGCGGCCACCAGACAGAAAAATCCTTTGAATTTTATATATTGACTTAAATTTTTAGAAGAATCTTTACGGAACCACTTTTTTGTAATGATTCCTGAAACAGGGAGAGAGCATTGAACAAGGACATCAATAAATTAATTGATCTGCAGACTATTGATCTGCAGATAAAAAAATTCGACGAAGAAATGTCGGCTGGTAATATAGAACTGCAAACACGCACGGAAACAATTGAAAAACGTAAACAGGAAATTGTTGTTTTCCAGGAAAAAATTGATGCAGGTGAACAGCGACGGCGTGAGATCGAGGCTGATGTTGAGGACAGTGAAATTCGAATTAAAGACCGCCAGACCAAGCTGATGAATGTGCAGACCAACCGGGAGTATCAGTCTTTGATTAAGGAAATCGAGGACAGCAAGACTTTGGTCAAAAATCTGGAAGAGGAGGCTGTTCATATTATGGAGCAGGCCGAAAGTCTGGGCCAAAAATTGACTGAAGAAAAAAATGTCTGCGAGACCGAAGAGGGATTACTGTCTGAGAAAACCCAGGAGGTCGAAAAACTGGAAACCGGCTTGCAAAAGAAAAAGAAGAAAATTGAAAATCAGAGAAAGAAAAAAGCCAAGGCTCTTCCGGAAAATCTGTTGCAGAAATATGAAAAAATTCTGCTTAGAAGAAATGGACTTGCTTTAGCCGGTGTTACCAATGGTGTCTGCCAGGGATGCTTTATGAGCATTCCTCCCCAGCAATTTAATGAACTGATGAAGAGAGAGAGCCTGGCCAATTGTCCCACCTGTTCCCGGCTGATCTATTATCTTCCCGAGGCTGAAACTGAGTGAGCAGGAAAATCGATCATCATCTCTGCGAAGATTTTCTCAGGGAATTGGAGAAAAAAATACCTGATTGTCTGCTGATCAGTTATTTTCCTTACCAAAAACCGCAGGAGATTCGCGAAATGCTGCTGGCGAGCGCAGATCACTTGGCACCGGTTAAGAAGAAAGCATCGAAAGAGGTTTTGAAAGGTCGGCAAATTCAGACAAAGGCCGGCTTAATATCGATCTATACCGATGGTGCCTCGAGGGGAAATCCCGGTGAGGCCGGAGCCGGATTTGTTATTTTTAATGAACAGAATGACGAGATAGCAACCGGCAGCAAGTATTTGGGACAATGCACCAATAATGTGGCCGAATACCAGGCCCTGATTTTTGGCCTGAAAGAGGCTGGAAAAACAGGGATTCGGCAAATCAGCATTTTTTTAGACTCCCAGCTCATTGTCCGACAGATTCAGGGGAAGTACAAGGTTAAGAATGTTGGACTGAAACCTCTTTTTTCTGAAGTGCGTCGACTGCTTGATCAATTTGATTTTTTTCAGGTCAACCATGTTCCAAGGAATTTGAATAAACGGGCTGATGGGCTGGCGAATCAAGGTATAGATGAGCACTTATAGAACTGTAGTTTCAATAGTTTTAACGATTTTAACGAATTTGGAGTGGGCGCATGATCGCCGGTTTTTTTGAAACCGGAGGAAAGTCCGAACTCCGCAGGGCAAGGTGGTTCGTAACGCGAACTGGGGGTGACCCTAAGGAAAGTGCCACAGAAAATAAACCGCCCCGGTTTTCCGGGGTAAGGGTGAAACGGCGAGGTAAGAGCTCACCGCTTCCATGGTGACATGGAAGGCATGGTAAACCCCACCTGGTGCAAGACCAAATAGGGAAACGTTTGAGGGCGGTCCGTCCGATGTTTCCGGGTAGGTTGCTAGAGATGCCGGGCGACCGGCATCCCAGAGAAATGATCATGGCCGGTTCTTTTGAACCGCGTACAGAATTCGGCTTATAGCCCACTCCAATTTTTTTATGACACAACAGGTTGCAGCTATCATTCCGGCCGGCGGGAGCGGCAGCCGTATGGGCTTGGAGATTCCCAAACAGTTTTACGAGCTGAACTCCATTCCAGTCCTGGCCTATACCCTCCTCGCCTTTCAGCAGACAGCCATTATTTCATCTGTCATCGTAGTGGTACCCCGGGATCATCTGGAGCATTCGCAAAGAATTGTCCGCGGCTTTAAACTTGATAAGGTCGTCAAAATTGTCCTTGGCGGGCGGTTGCGTCAGGATTCGGTTCTGGCCGGCCTTTTGTCTCTGGACCCTGCAATCGAATATGTGGCGGTCCATGATGCGGCCCGTCCCCTTATTTCTCCCGAGTTGATTACAGCCTGCGTTATGGAAGCGCAAAAAAACGGAGCGGCTATGGCTGCCGTGCCGGTCAGGGACACCCTGAAAGAGGTCAACCGTCGGGGACAAA
Organism: Deltaproteobacteria bacterium; assembly: GCA_029933005.1. Taxonomy (GTDB): domain Bacteria; phylum Desulfobacterota; class Desulfobulbia; order Desulfobulbales; family SURF-16; genus JAGHCC01. The sequence goes on along the minus strand of JAOZOY010000015.1, from coordinate 34,467 downwards.
TTCGCCGCACCATTGACAGGAAAAATATCTGGCAGGCCCAGACCCCTCAGGTTGTTCGTGTTTCTCTTCTCCGCCAGGCCTTTAACGCCGCGAAAAAAGACAATTTCATCGGCACGGACGAGGCGTCGTTGCTGGAGGCTCTAGATATTCCGGTTGTGGTGGTGAATGGTTCGGAAAAAAATATCAAGATCACCAGGCCGGACGATCTGCTCATTGCCGAGGCCCTGCTTATGCAGGAAAAGAAAAAAATTAAGAAAAAAAAACCAATTGGTAGTAAATCTTTTTCCAGGGTGGGTCATGGCTATGATGCCCATCGACTCGTGCCTGAACGTCAATTAGTGCTTGGCGGTGTGACCATTCCCCATTCAATGGGGCTGCTTGGCCACTCTGATGCCGATGTCCTGACTCATGCCCTGTGTGACGCGGTACTGGGGGCCTTGGGCGAGGGGGATATCGGTCAACATTTTCCTGACAGTGATCCGAAATTCAAGGGAATTTCCAGCATTTCACTTCTTGAGCAGGTGATCAGTCTTGCTCGCCGTAAAGGATTTTTTCTTGTTAATGCCGATGTCACTGTTATTGCCCAGCAACCCAAATTGTTCCCATATATGACGAAGATGAAGGAAAATCTGGCCGCTGCCTGTCGGGTCGGGTCGGATGTGATCAACCTGAAAGCCACAACAACCGAAAAGATGGGTTTTGCCGGCCGGGAGGAAGGAATTGCCGCCCATAGCGTGGCCTTGTTGGCCCCGGTTGAAGTGTGATTCCCGTGGACATCTCGTCATAAATCTTTTTTAATCATCCCCATGAATAAATTTGAAAAATGGCTCAGCTGTAATGTGGTAAAACATCGCTGGCTGATTATTATCGGTTTGCTCGTTTTTACCGCCTGGGCAGCTAGCGGGATGCGTTTTTTGACCTTCTCAAATGATTCCCGCATGTTTTTTTCCAAGGAGAATCCGCAGCTCCAGGCTCTTGAAGCCTTGGAAGAAACCTATACCAAGGTGGAAAATGTTCTTTTTGTTGTGGCGTCCCGTTCGGGTAATGTCTTTGAAAGAAAGACCCTGGCAGCCTTGGAAGAACTTACGGCCGAGGCGTGGAAGCTTCCCTATTCAAGCAGGGTCGACTCAATTTCCAATTTCCAGAACACCAGAGCCGAGGAAGATGAATTTATCGTCGAGGATCTTGTCCTCGATGCGATGGCCCTGACGGATGAGGAGATTGGTGCCATCAGGCGGACCGCCCTGGCTGAGCCGCTGCTGGTCAACAGACTGCTTTCCTCCAAAGGGCATGTCACCGGGGTAAACGTCAATATTATCAAGCCGGAAAAGGACAGGAGCGAAACTGATGAAGTAAGTGCTGCAAGCCGGGCGCTCATGAAACAGATGCAGGCAAAATATCCCTTTCTTGATTTTTACCTGACCGGCGCAGTGATGATCGACAAAGCCTTTGGCGAGGCCTCTGCAAGAGACATTAAGTTTTTGATCCCCTTGATGTTTGTTGTTCTTCTCGGTTTGCTTGCTTATTTGCTGCGCTCTGTTCTGGCCGTGGCCGGAACTTTTATGGTCATTGTTATGTCGACAGTGACGGGAATGGGCCTTGCCGGCTGGTTTGGAATTCAGCTGACCCCGGCGACGGCTAATTCTCCAACCATTATCCTTACTCTGGCGGTTGCCGATTCCGTCCATATCCTTGTCTCCATGTTTCATTACATGCACCAGGGACAGACAAAATTGAACGGAATCATTGAGTCTCTTCGGATTAATTTTCAGCCCGTTTTTGTCACGAGCCTGACTACGACAATTGGTTTTTTGACCATGAATTTTTCAGATGCCCCACCGTTTCGGGATCTTGGCAACATCGTGGCTATGGGCGTCACTGCTGCTTTTATCTATTCCGTTTTTTTTCTGCCGGCCCTGATGGCTGTCCTGCCGTTGAAGGTTTCAGGTCGTTCCCGGAACCAGGGTCAATTTTTTGCCCGTCTTGGTGACTTTGTCGTTGCCAGGCGAACTTTCCTTTTCACGTTCATTCTTTTCTTGATTATTCTCACCGTTGCCGGGATGAGTCGCATCAAGCTCAATGATAATTTTGTGAAATATTTTGACCGGAGTTATGATTTCCGGGTGGCCACGGATTATACTGCAGAAAATATGACGGGAATGAGCATCGTCGATTGGGATCTTGATTCAGGTGAAGAGGGAGGCATCAATAATCCAGAGTATCTTGCCAAAGTAGAGGCTTTCAGTGAATGGTTTGGTTCACAACCGGAAGTAAGGCATGTCCACAGCATCACGGACATCATGAAGCGCTTGAATAAAAATATGCATGGCGATGATCCCGCCTGGTACCGTTTGCCGGCGGATCGGCAGCTGGCGGCCCAGTATCTGCTCCTCTATGAGATGAGTCTGCCCTTTGGCCTGGATTTAAATGACCGGATCAACGTGGATAAATCGGCGAGCCGCATGACAGTGAACATGCCTAATGTCGGAACTCGTGTCGTGTTGGATCTGGAAGAACGGGGCCGTGGCTGGCTGCGGGAGAATACGCCGTCTCTGGAAACCTACGGCTCCGGCTTATCGGTGATTTTTTCGTCTATTTCAAAACGAAATATTCGATCCATGCTCAAAGGTTCAATTCTGGCCCTGTTCCTGATCTCGATGATCATGATTCTTGTCCTGCGGGATCTGAAACTGGGAATTATAAGCCTTATCCCCAACCTGGCCCCGGCATTCATGGCTTTTGGCGTCTGGGGAATTGTAGTGGGGGAGGTGGGCCTGGCGGTTTCGGTTATGATCGCCATGACCCTGGGAATCGTGGTTGATGATACCGTCCATTTTCTGTCCAAATACCAGCGTGCCCGGCGGGAGCATTCCATGTCATCCGAAGATGCGGTTCGATATGCCTTTAATACGGTAGGTTCGGCAATCTGGATTACCACCGTTGCCTTAATGGCCGGCTTTACCGTTCTTGCTTTTTCGGGATTTCAGATAAATGCCCATATGGGTTTGATGACGGCCATCACCATTGTTTTTGCCCTGATTCTGGATTTTTTCTTTTTACCGACCCTGCTTATGAAACTTGAGGGAAACAAATGAGATTTTTTTTACTTTTTTTTATGTGTTTGTTGTTTTGTTATCCTGCCGGATGTTTTGGTGAAAGCCCGGAGGAAAAGGGGTTGGACATTGCCCTGGAAGCAGACCTTCGTGATGCGGGTTTTATGGACTTTACGGCCGATATGCTGATGGTTCTCCGTAATAAACATGGCAGGGAGAGTAAACGGGAGATCCGCATCCGGACCTTTGAAGTGGAAAATGACGGCGACAAGAGTCTGTTGATTTTCGACACGCCAAGAGACGTGAAGGGGACCGCCTTTCTCTCCTTTTCCCATAAAGTGGGCGATGATGACCAGTGGCTCTATCTGCCGGCTTTGAAAAGGGTGAAAAGGATCAGTTCACGGAATAAATCCGGTTCATTCATGGGCAGCGAATTTGCCTATGAAGATATCGCCAGCCTGGAAGTGGAAAAATATACCTATACATTCCTTCGTGAAGAAACGTATGAAGGGCGTGACTGTTTTGTTAATGGAAGTTATCCCGTTGACCTGAAAAATTCCGGCTATACCCGCTTGGTTTCGTGGCGGGACAAGGATGAATACCGGCTTTGGAAGGTGGAATATTATGACCGAAAAAACACCCATCTCAAAACCCTGACGTTTAAGGACTATGAGCAATATCTTGGCAAATACTGGCGGGCTGCGGACATGGAAATGGTCAATCATCAGAATGGGAAATCGACAAAATTGCTATGGACAAATTATCAGTTCAAGACAGGATTAACGGACCGGAATTTTGACAAAAACAGTCTGAAGCGGGCAAAATAGATTAAATGAAAGGCTCTCACAGAGTCCGCAGGGACGCAGAGAAAATTTTTTGTGTCTTTGTGAGAAATTTTTATGCGAAAAAAAATCCCGCAATCCCACCTGCTCTTTTTTCTTTTTTGCAGCATAATCCTGATGCCGGAAATTCCGGCGGCAGCTGAATTCACCAGTGATGTCAGCGTAGAAGGGAGAGGTTTTTTTCATTCGCCCGTCTACCCGGAGCAGAGACGTAATAATGGTTCTCTTGCCGTTAACGCTGAATTTTACCATGAATTTTCCTCGGGCTCAAGTTTCATCGTTACGCCGTTTTTCCGGCTGGACTCGGCGGATGATAAACGAACCCATGCGGATGTCCGCGAGGCCAATTTCCTTTACCTGGCCGAATCGTGGGAGATGAGAGTGGGCATCGGCAAGGTGTTTTGGGGTGCCACGGAATTTGTCCACCTGGTGGACATCATCAATCAGACCGATCTGGTTGAGGCCCTGGATGGCGAGGAAAAATTGGGTCAGCCCATGATCCATCTTTCAATCCCCCGCGATTGGGGAACAGTGGATGGCTTTATCCTGCCCTGGTTTCGGGAACGAACCTATGCCGGCAAAAAGGGGAGGCTGCGTTTTGCCGTACCGGTGGATACCGATAAGGCGAAATATGAAAGCGGTAGTGAGGAAAATCATCTGGATTTTGCCCTGCGATACAGTCACACCCTGAGAGACATGGATGTCGGCCTTTATCATTTTCTGGGCACCTCGCGTGATCCGGTCTTGATCCCCGAACAGAACGGCAGCGGCCGGATTATCCTTATTCCCTATTATGAACAGATTGGCCAGACCGGGCTTGATCTGCAGTTTGTGGCCGGCAACTGGCTCTGGAAGGGAGAAGCATTCTACCGTAGCGGAATGGGTCGGTCGTTTGCCGCGACAACTTTCGGTTTTGAATACACCATTGTGGGTATCGCTGAAACCGCGATGGATTTAGGTTTGATCAGCGAATACGTCTTTGATGACCGTGACGTCGGCCGGTCTCCGATCGTCTATGATCACGATGTCATGCTGGGATTGCGTCTGGCCGTCAATGACGCGGACAGTACGGAACTTCTGCTGGGATTGATTCGGGATTTGAAAATGTCATCAAAAATAATTACCCTTGAGGCAAGCCGCAGGATGGGCGAGAATGTCAAAGTTAATCTGGAAGGATCTTTTTTTGTCGATATAAGCAAAAAAGACCCGTCTTACGGTCTTGCCGAAGATGATTTTGTCAAACTGGAAGTGACTTATTATTTTTGATGGCTTCGTAAAAATGATGGTCTCGTAACAAGCTGGAATTTACTCTATTTTGTCATTCCCGCGCAGGCAGAAATTCATAACATACTGAAATAACCTGATTTCTGCCTGCGCGGGAATGACAGAGTATGGGACTTTTTACGAATCCATCAAAATTACAAATTAACCACTTATTGAAGCTACCCTACATGCCATTTTTTCATCCCTCCTCGCCACTATCTCTTGCGCCATAAATGAGCAGATGCTCGCGGTAGGTCCCAAAGCGTCGCGAAAGAGGGATTCCGTCTAAAAATTTCTGGCTTTTATTGAAATGTCGCCAGACTTCTTTGGCGGTCATCCCCTGGCTGACATCATAATCCAGGACAGGATGCAGGATTGATGATTTTTTTCGTTGCCAAATTCGGCTGATGAAAAATTTTTCCGGTTCCCTGTGAATCAGTGACCCTTCGGCCAGGACAAATGTCCCGGAACTCAGGACATGAATATTTTCCCTGTTACGGTCGATAAACGTCAGGGTTTGTTGAAATTCTTCCGTTGTTTCCGAGGGAAAGCCGAAAAGAATGAAGACCAGGTTGTACATTCCGGCCTGGGTGGAGTTGCCGAGGACTTTTTCAACCTCATGAATATCGGTTCCCTTGCTCATCAGATCCAGGACTCGCTGACTGGCCGTTTCCACCCCCCATTGGAGAACCAGGCAGCCTGAGCGCTGAATTAATTTGCAGAGATCAAGGTTAAAATTTTTAACCGGTTTGGCATAAGCGCCATAATGAATTACAAGTCCCTCATCGATGATCTGTTCGGCCAGCTTTTTAAAGCGCCGGGGTGGAATCATCTCGTCATAGAAATAAAAGAGGCTGCAGTTGTATTGTTCTTGCAGGAATTTGATTTCCGCGACACAATCTTCAATCCTGCGGGTGCGGTAGCGGATGTAGCTATGATGGTGGGTGCAGAAACTGCATTTTCCCCAGGGACAGCCGCGTGAGGTCATAAGAGGCAGCACCGGCTCCGGGGTAAGGTATTTATCCAGTTTGAAATTCGAAAAATCAGGATAGGGGATGGTGTCGCTTTCGGCCATGGCCGGTGGATTGATCCGCAGCTCATTGCCGCTGAAATAGATCAGATTCGGCACATTGGCAAGATCAGCGGAATTTTCGGCCCGGCAGAGATGATACAGGCCGAGTTCCCCTTCGCCCGGTATCAGGTAATCAAAAAAATCTTTAAAGAGAATTTCAGGAGTGTCCTCTTTTTCCTGTGCGAGCGGGGTTGTAAGCATCTTTTCCGGCGCGGTCATGACGCTGATTTTTGCTCCGCCCGCCACAATTTTTGCTTTGCTTTGTCTTTTGATCAGTTTGGCGAGCAGGGCGGCAAAGACGACCTGCTGCTGGTACAGAATAGAAAATCCGACAAGATCGGGCTTTGCTGCCAGCACCGGTTGAATCAGGTCATCAAAAAAGACTTCTATTTTTTCCGGGATGCTTTGGCCGGTCAGAGCCTTCCTGGCCATTTCAGCCATAAAAGCGTTATAAATATTTTCAAAACTTAGAAAAATCGTTGCCCAATGATGATATTCCTTCAGGTCTGATTGGTTTGGCTGCCAGTTTTTGAGAAAGGAGACTGCCTGGTCAAGATTACGAGCGGTTGTTTTTTCATCCCATTTATACAGGCGGATGCCAAGAATCTCTTTTTGAATTTTATCAAAACTGCTGAGATAGTAATCAAGGCTGAGATCAAAGACGGAAATAGTTACATCCGGCAGTTTTTTTTGCAGATAGGCAGAGAGAACCGCCGGTCCCAGGGGCGGACAGGTCGGATGGGTGTGGGGAGATGCGATCAGGGCCAGTTTCATAGTTTGTTGTCTTGTTTCATTCGTTTATCTGTTGTTAGGGGATATGACGCCTCACGCTGATGAATGGCTCCCTTGGCCGAGAGGAAGCTTGAGTAGAGATGAAATTCCAGGATCGGGAAAGGTGGAGTGCGGAATAAATTGTTGGAAGACATAAATTGGCTCACCTTGGAGACAGGAGTATTCTTTAACCGGGCCAGGGTGATATGGGGTGAAAATTTTCTGGATTCCGGTTCCAGGCCAAGAGTGATGAGTTTTCTTTCAAGCCTGTTGCGAAGCCTGATGAGGCGGTCGTTTTTTTTCAGTCCCACCCAGATGATCCGGGGTTTTTTCCGAGGTGGGAAAAAACCTGTTCCTTTCAGGACAAGAGTCAGAGGATCTGTCTTGATACAGGCAAGATCGTCGCGGATATCCTGGAACATCCCTTCGTCAACTTCGCCGATAAACCTCAGGGTCAGATGGAGCTGGTTCTCGGAAACCCAGCGGGCGCCGGGCAGACCATAGCAGAGATGGCCAAGCATCTCCTTGATCTCTTCAGGGAAATCAATGGCGATAAATAATCTGATCATAGGTGCCTAGCTCCCTCACATAAACAATTTACAGTCAATCTGCAATGTCAAAGTATTACAGCTGAATTTTTGCCTGATTTTGGATTTTGGAATGTAAATTTCGGTTCATGTAAAATATCCCATAATCCGACATCTGAAATCCGAAATATTTTTTTACAGTTTTGCAAAAAATGCAACCGACCTGTGGCGCACAGCCTGTCGGGAAGAAGAAGCCGCAGTCATACCTGCATTGACAACGCAGGTATGATAGAATAGAAGTATAATTACTGCACTTTTTTTTACCATCAACCACCCTTTATTACTTGAAAAATGAATGTAATCACGGAAAATAACCCTCTGCCCGGAAAGATTTGTGTTTCTATTGGCGGAAATGATGTTGACGACACCCTTGCCGACGCCTTGCGAGTGGAAGATGAGGCCGATATCATTGAGATCCGTCTCGATGGCCTGACAAAGCCTGATCTTGCGCCCTTTATTGAAAGGATAAAAAAGCCGTTGCTCTTTACCAATCGGCCTGAATGGGAAGGAGGTCTGTGGTGCGATGATGAAACTAAACGGCTTGCGCTTCTTAAACAGGTGGTCAGCGTCCATGGCGCCTATGTTGACATTGAACTGCGGACAGAGCAGGCTCTTCGACAGGAGATCATTAATCTGGCCGCAAAAAATAAAAGTAAGACAATCGTCTCCTGGCATGATTTTCAGGCCACCCCTTCAGTCGGGCAATTAGAAAATATCCTCCAGGAGCAGATCGAATCCGGCGCGGATATCGGTAAAATCGTCACTATGGCCCATGATTATAATGATGTCCTGCGCGTGTTATCTTTGCAGACCAGGGCCCACGAACAGGCTTTTTCTCTGATTGCCTTCTGCATGGGTGAAGCCGGCAGAATCAGCCGTCTGGCCACTCTTGATCTTGGCGGTTATATGACCTATGCAGCACCGGAATCAGGCAAAAGTACGGCTCCGGGCCAGATCTCCGTCTCAACCCTGCATCATCTCCTGAACAGACTTCATCATGAAAATTAACGGTAAGACAGAGATCCATGGCATTATGGGTGATCCGGTGGCCCACAGCCTCAGCCCGGCTATGCATAATGCGGCGTTTGTAGAATTAGGCCTCAACTGCGTCTATGTTGCCTTTCCCGTTAAAGATGTGAAGGGGGCCATGGCGGGTTTCAAGGCCTTGGGGGTTAAAGGGGTGAGCGTTACCATTCCGCATAAGCAGGCCGTGATTTCCTGGCTTGATGAGATTGATCCGGTGGCCGCAAAGATCGGCGCGGTCAATACCCTGCTGGTTCGAAATGATCGTACCATCAAAGGATTCAATACCGATTGGCTGGGCGCAAACCGCGCCTTGGAAGAGCATCTTGATTTGTCGGGAAAAATGATTCTGCTCCTTGGCGCCGGCGGCTCGGCCCGGGCCATTGGTTTTGGTCTGATTGAGGCCGGAGCGCGCGTCATGATTGCCAGCCGGACACAAAAAAGCGGTGAACAGCTGGCCCAAAATCTTGGCTGCGACTGGCATTCCCTGTCCGCTGTCGCCTCTTTATCCGCTGACGGTTTGGTCAATGCGACTTCGGTGGGCATGGCGCCCCAGGATCAGGAATCCCTGGTTCCCCGTTCTTCCCTGGGCAACTATCCTGTTGTCATGGATATTGTCTATTCACCATTCAAGACCAGATTGCTCCGGGAGGCGGAGGAGGCCGGCTGCATAACGATCAATGGTCTTGCCATGCTTCTTTATCAGGGCGTGGCTCAGTTTGAACTCTGGACCGGCAGAAAAGCGCCTGTGGGGATCATGAAAGGAAAATTGCTGGCCGGTCTTGGCCTGACTTCTTCGTAAACGTTTACCAGCATCCCGATGAACGTTTATACTTCTTAAAAAAAGAAAAAATGAAAGAAATTACTCCTGTAGCAAAAGTTAATGTTACCATTAAAGTGCCCGGCTCCAAGAGCATCACTCAGCGGGCCCTGATCGCCGCAGCCCTGGCGGATGGCGACTCCACCCTTTTCGGCCCCCTGGACAGCGATGATACCGCCTTTACCGCCAAGGCCCTGCGCGCCATGGGTGTCGAAGTGGAATCCCTGGGCAACGAATGGCAGGTCAAGGGAGGGGGGGGGCGGATCAGAACTCCGGCCAAGGAAATTTATCTGGGCAATAACGGCACGGCTACCCGCTTTCTGACTTCGGTTGCTTCCCTGGGCAACGGTGTTTTCATAATCACTGGTGAAAAACGCATGGAAGAACGTCCTATTGCCCCGCTGATGAGTGCTCTGTCCGGTTGGGGGGTTGATATTAAAAGTATGAAGGGAACGGGCTGTCCTCCGCTTGAAATCAGGGCCAATGGTATTGAAGGCGGTAAAACATTGTTGCCGGAAGGAAAAAGCAGTCAGTATCTTTCCTCGCTCCTGCTGGTTGCACCCTATGCTCGGCAAAAGGCCGAGCTTGAAGTGGCCGGCACCCTGCCCTCAAAACCCTATGTCACCATGACCATGGCCGTGATGAATTCTTTCGGCATCAAGGTCGAAGCCAATGCTTCCCTGAACCGGTTCGAGATCGATCAGGGCTGTTATCAGTCCAGGGATTACACGATTGAAGGCGATGCCTCATCCGCTTCTTATTTTTTTGCCGCTGCCGCGATAACCGGTGGAACAGTCACCGTGCCCAATGTGCCGCGTGAATCCCTCCAGGGGGATACGGCCCTGGTGGGAATGCTTGAAAAAATGGGCTGCCGGATTGACTATGACAGGGGTATTACCGTGACCGGTCCCCGGGAGTTGAAAGGTATTGAAGTGGATATGGGGGATTGCCCTGATGTGGCCCCCACTCTGGCCGTGGCGGCGGCCATGGCCAGGGGACGCACGGTGATCAGAAATGTGGCCCATTTGCGCATCAAGGAATGTGACCGCTTACATGCCATGGCCACCGAGTTAAGTAAACTCGGTGTCCGGCTGGAGGAAGGGCCTGATACACTTATGATTGACGGTGCCGGTTCGGAGGGACTGCATGGCGCTGATATCGATACCTATAACGATCATCGCATTGCCATGTGTTTCGGGCTGGCCGGACTGGTAGTTCCCGGGATTCGTATTCAGAATGAAGGCTGTGTAGCCAAGTCTTTTCCTGATTTCTGGGAACGATTTGCAAAAATCAGGTAAGCCACGGGAAAAGTTCGGGAGCGAATTCTTTTGGCTTGCAAAAAACTACGGGAAATACGAACATAATTTGGATACTGATTATCTAGAAAATAATTCACTAAAGTGGAATAAAACATTATGTTTGTCAGGATAAGGCCCTTAACAGTAGGGGCAACTTGTTTATTTCAAAGAAGTTTTTGAATTTCTTTCCACAAATAACACGAAAATAATTCCTAAGGGACTAAATTATTAGCTGAATTTTTATGGCACGTACCCATTGGAAAACTAAGGCCTCCGAGAAGTCTTCAAAGGATCAATTCGTCAGGCAACAGATTGAACCTAAACGGGATGAAATCTGCAAGCTACTGATCAAGGAAGGGCTTCTCTCTGAAGAGCAACTTCAATATGGGCAGCGTGTGCTCTCCAAACTGTCCACGCCTCGTCCCCTGCTCAGTGTTCTGGAGGAACTGAAGTATATCAGCAGCGCCCAGGTCGGGAAGACCCTCCAGTCCAATCCTGTCGCCATCCCTTTAGGAGCCCTTCTCGTTGAACTTGGCTATCTTTCCGAGGCCGATATCAAGGCTGCCCTGGCAAGTCAGGAAGAGAAAAAATCAAGCCGTCTTGGCGAAATTCTCGTTGATCTGCACCTGATCGGTGAAGATGAACTTCTGCAGATACTTTCCTTTCAACTTGGTTTTCCTTATCTTGATCCAACCATGGAAGAGATAGATCCGGAGTTTTTCGGTCGTGCTCCCCTGGCCGTATATCAGGAAAACGACTTTATTTCCCTGCGTCGTCAGGAAAACGGAGTGCTGATCGTTTTTGCCGATCCCTTGAATATTGAACAGCTCAATACCGCCAAGAAATTTTTTGGCCATGAAATTGTCCAGGCTATCGGCCGCAGGTCAATGATTCAGGAAACCCTTCTACGGCTGGAAACGGATTCCGCTAAAATGGCAGATCGGACTGCCGTTGTCGAGCCGGACGATAATGCCATTATTAATACGGTTAACGATATCCTTCTTGCTTCGATCAAGGAAGGCGCCAGCGATATCCACATTCAGCCCACCAAGGATCAGTTGCGAGTCCGTTTTCGCCAGGACGGGGTGCTGATGAATTATAGAAATTATCCCCTGGATGTGGCCCCGGCTATCTCCAGCCGCCTCAAGATCATGGCCGGGGCCGATATTGCCGAGAGGCGGCGGCATCAGGATGGCCGTATCTTTTTTGAACAGCAGGGACATAAACTTGATCTGCGTGTCTCAATTTATTCTACCATTTTTGGCGAAAAAATTGTCATGCGGCTTTTGGGATCCCAGAGCGAACTGCTCAAGGTGGAGGATCTCGGTCTGTCACCGATGATGCGCCAGCGCTTCACCGAGGAGACCCTGCAGGCTCCAAGCGGGGTTATTATGGTTACCGGTCCCACTGGTTCGGGAAAGACCAGCACTCTGTATAGCGCGGTTAACTATCTGAATAATGACAGCACCAGTATTATCACGGCCGAGGATCCGGTGGAGTATGTCATCGACGGAGTAGCGCAGTGTTCCATTAATCCAAAGATCGGTTTGAGCTTTGAAGAGACCCTGAAGCATATTGTCCGGCAGGATCCCGATATTATCGTCATCGGTGAGATTCGCGATAAGTTCTCAGCCGAGATGGCCATTGAAGCAGCGTTAACCGGTCATAAGGTGCTCACAACCTTTCATACCGAAGACAGCACCGGCGCCTTGGTCAGACTGCTGAATATGGATATCGAGGCCTTTCTCGTAGCTTCAACCGTGGTTTCGGTGCTGGCCCAGCGGCTGGTACGGAGGATCTGTCCGAAATGCGCCGAGGATCATCATCTTAATTTGAATGAGATTCGTCAACTGGGCTTTTATCCCAGCCAGATCCAGAGCCTTCTTTTTAAAAGGGGCCAGGGCTGCCGCTACTGCCGGTTTTCCGGCTATAAGGGCCGGGCCGCCGTCCATGAACTGCTGGTTCCTGATCAGATGGTCAAGGACGCAGTCATTGCCAGAAAAACTTCCCATGAAATTCGCGAGATCTGTATGAAGTCAACCGGTCTTGTCACCCTGCTTGAGGACGGAATCTACAAGGCCGTCCATGGCGTGACCAGCTATCAGGAAATTATCCGTCAGCTGCCCAGGCTGGACCGGCCCAGGCATCCCGATGAAATCAGCCGTATGCAGGGAGAATTTTAATGGTGACAACAAAATCCATACTGGAACAGATTGATGATTATGTCCGGGAGGAGGGGTTTGAGCTGCCTGTATTTGAAAAGGTCAGTCTCCGTCTCCAGTCTCTTCTGCATAGTGACGATTTTGATATCAAGGACGTGGAAAAACTGATCCTCCACGATCAGGTCCTGGCAGGCGGAGTATTGCGGGCAGCGAATTCATCTTTTTTTGGCGGTTTGAAGGAGATTACCACTATTAAAGATGCCATTGTCCGCCTCGGTACCAGACAGGTGGCTGATCTGGTGATACTTGCGGCTGAAGGGAATAAATACCAGGCCAGGGATACGGAGTTGAATAAACTGGTCAAACATCTCTGGCAGCATGCCGTGGCCTGTGCCATGGGCGGACAGTGGCTGGCCCGGAAATTAAACTATCATGACAAGGCAACTGAAGTCTTTATTGGCGGCCTGATCCATGATATCGGCAAGCTGTTTTTGCTGAAGGTGATTGATCAGCTTCAGGTTTCCTCGCAACAGAATTTTAATCTATCCTATGATTTGGGCCGAGAGTTGATTGATGTCCTGCATGCGGAAAAAGGGTATGAGCTTTTAAAAAAATGGAATATCCCGGATGTTTATTGCCGTATTGCCCGTGATCACCATGATGACATGATTGATCCCGGCAGCACGATTATGATGATTGTCAGGGTTGCCGACAAAGCCTGTGTGAAGCTCGGTATAGGTAGCCGGCATGATCCTTCCATCGAACTGGCCACCCTGCCCGCAGCCGTAAACCTGCGCATGAAGGAAATACTTTTGGCTGAATTTGAAATCATGCTGGAAGATGCCATACGGATTGCCTGAAAAATTTCAGGTGACGGGTTCTTTTTTCTCGAGCCCCATGCCCACCTTGACGAAGTCGATGTTTGGTATATAATATTTTTTATCTGTCTGAAATTCTTCTTTATCTGGGAGGTATCAATGAACTTCCTGCGAAAAATATTTGTCATTTTGTCGTTGGCTGCTCTGCTGATTTACCCCATAACATCGTCCCTGGCTCATGATTATGCAGAGAGGGATTTTCGCGTTGGCATGATCGCCTTTGATAAACCCTTTCTGGAAGTATGTGATGGGCTGGTGGATGGTCTTGAACAATTCGGTTTCCAGCGGGACGGGAATATTCACTATGAAATCCATCATGTTGACAAAAATATTTCAAAAATTCCTGACATACTTGACTCTTTTGCCAAAAATCATATTGATTTAATTTTTACGGTTACCACTCCTGTTGCCCTTGCAGTTAAAAAGAAGGCTGCGGAGCTGAATATTCCGGTGATTTTTACTGTGGTGGCCGATCCGGTAGGTTCAAAAATAGTCCCCTCTCTCCAGGCGTCGGGCTGCGCCATGTCCGGGATCAGCCACATTGCCTTTGAACTTCTGCCCAAAAGGCTGCTTCTTTTCAAGGAGGCCTTTCCCGGGCTGCGGCGGGTGGCCATTTTTTATAATCCCCAGGAAAAGTGGTTGCGGGAAAATGTGAACAGTCCGGCCCTGCATGCTGCCGCGGCAGAGGCGGGTATAAAGTTTGTCGAGTTTCATATCAAAAATGAAGAGGAAATGGATAGGATCTGTCGTTCCATCAGCAGCAAGGATATTGATGGCTTATTTATGATACCGGATCCCCTGGCAGCTTCTTTATTCGGTCGGATAGTTAAGCTCTCCCGCCGGGAGAAATTACCGCTGATGGTCATTGATAATATGTTTCTCAAAAAAGGCGGGGTGTTGGGATACAGTCCAGCCTTTTATGATGTGGGTTTTCAAGCCGCCTCCATGGTTCATTCCGTTTTTCATGGTATCCAGGCGGGACAGCTGCCAGTCCAGAATCCGGACAAAGTCAGGTTGGTCGTGTCACTCAAGGAAATTCAACGGCTGGAGCTTGATATTTCCGATACCTTTCTCTCCAAGGCTGATGAAATTATTCACTGAAGTCAAATTATTTTATAAGCTGTTTCTTGGTATTTTCTGTGTGGCCCTGATTCCCATGGGATTGGGCGTCTTTATTTTTTCTCGTGGTCTGGCCGTCTATCAGCAGGCCACCACTGTGGAGATGAGTCGGGGCCGGATTAACAAGGTGGTCAGCCAGCTTTCTAATACCATGGACGCCATCGAAAATAGTCTACGGTTTACGGCCCACAACATCCAATTGTCTGATTCGGATAACCTGTTTCTGCAAAATTGCGCTCAACTGCATCCGGAGATTCTGAATCTGCTGGTTGTGGATCAGGAGTGGCGGGTGCATGCCTCCTATTCGCGCTTTGGTTTTGTTGCCAAAGATTCGGAAGTCAATCCCCTGGAGTTTTTCATCAACCGTGAGAGACATTTTATCTTCAGGAACTGGAACCTTGAGCCCCTGTTGTCCGTGGTCTATCCTTTATTCTCCCTCAGAACAGGTGAGCAAAGCGGTCTGTTGCAGGCTGAGATCAGTTTAAAGAATTTTTTTGTCGGCCTGATAGATAATCAGCATCAGACCGGTCACCTCTATGTCGTCAGCAGTGAGGGGCTGATAATCTCTCACCCTAATTTGAACTATGTGCTGGAGGGCAGAGATGTCTCAAGCCTGCCGGTGGTGCAGGGTTTGATGGCAGGTCAAAAGTTCAGCCATGTTGAGTATATCGGTCTGAAGGATGAGGCCGTGGTTGGGGTAGGCATGAAAGTGAATGACATGCCTCTCTATGTTATTGAGGAGACGCCGGTTGAAGTTGCCTACGCGTTGTCCAGGAAACTGGTAAGAGATATGCTGCTGACCCTGGCGTGGGCGATGTTTTTTGTTCTGCTGGCGGCTATGTGGGGTTCCCGTTCCATCACCAGGCCTATTGAACTCCTGGCAAAGGCAACGGCCCGGATCGGCAAGGGAGACCTCGATTTTAAGGTGGCAAAGTCTTCTCGCTGGTTCCGCGATGAGGTGGATCTTTTCAGTGTACGATTTAACCGGATGATCATTGCACTGAAGGATGACCGGAAGTGGCGTAGAGAAATGGAACAGCGTCTTGCCGAGGAGCGGGAAAGGCTGGCCGTCACCTTGGCCAGTATTGGCGATGGCGTCATCAGTACGAATCTTGACGGGGAGATTATGTTGATGAACAGGGCCGCCGAGGAATTGACCGGCTGGGCCCTTGCTGATGCCGCCGGTCAGCCCCTTGCTGAGTTTTTGCGGTTTATTGATGAGGAGACGGGGAAATTTTATACTGATCCATTAAAAAAGATTTTTGCACAAAATCCGCACGCAGAGTTGATTGAAAATGTTCTTTTTGTTGCCAGGGATGGCCGTGAATTGCTGCTGGCCGTTAGCGGTGCTCCTGTCAGAGACAGTAAAAGTCGGATCATCGGCACTGTCTGCATTTTTCGTGATGTCACTGAAAAAAGTAAAATGCAGACTGAGTTGCAGCGGGCTGAAAAAATCCAATCCGTTGGAATTCTTGCCGGCGGCATTGCCCATGATTTCAATAACCTCCTCACCGGCATCCTCGGCAATATTTCCCTGGCGCAACTGGAAGTCGAGCCGGGGGGACAACTGGCTTCTCTGCTGAAAAATGCTGAAAAGTCGGCGTTAAGATCCAGGGATCTGACCCAACAGCTCCTGACCTTTTCCAAAGGGGGGATGCCTGTTAAGGAGGTGACGTCCGTCGCTGAGATGATTGCTGATTCCTGTTCGTTTTTGTTCAGAGGCTCGAAAGTGCGTTGCCTGGCTGACGTGCCTGCGGATCTCTGGCCGGTGGAGATTGACGCGGGACAGATCAGCCAGGTACTCAATAATCTGCTGATCAATGGGCGGCAGGCTATGCCGAAAGGCGGCGCCATCAGGGTCTGGGGCGAGAATGTAGTTCTGGATCAGGATAGCCGGATTCCTCTTCCGCCTGGACGTTATCTGCAGATCTCAGTTCAGGATGAAGGTATCGGTATAACTCAAAAAGAGATGGAGAGGATTTTTGATCCCTATTATACTACTAAGGAGGAAGGAAACGGTCTTGGCCTGTCATCCTGCTATTCAATAATCAGCAAGCATGAGGGCTATATTTCGGTGGATTCGAAACCTGGGAAAGGATCAATTTTTACAATCCTGCTGCCCGCCTCGGACAAGAAACACGTTGCTGGCGAGCATGGACGTGAAAAACGAGAAATTCATCCAGGTGACGGTCGGATTTTGATCATGGATGATGATGAGATGGTCAGGGAGGTTGCCGGACGTATTTTTTCCCATCTTGGTTATGAATCCTCTTGTGCCGGGGACGGAGTTGAGGCGGTACGTTTATACCAGGATGCCATGGCCGCAGGAACTCCTTTTGATGCGGTCATTATGGATTTGACCATTCCGGGCGGCATGGGGGGCAAGGAGGCGGTTGTTGAGATTTTACGCCTTGATCCCAAAGCCAGGGTGATTGTGGCCAGCGGTTATTCCAATGATCCGATTATGGCTGATTTTCGCAGCTATGGTTTTGTTGGTATGGTTGTCAAACCTTTTAATGTTGAGGCTTTGAGTACGGTTCTTGGCCGGGTGCTGGAGAAGGGCTGATCTTTTTCCTTCAACTTTTTGTTTTTAGACCTTCAACCATCCCGGCTGCCTGGAGCATGGCCCAGCCCGCTTCATCTTGACTAGAACCGTCATACTCCTTGTCTTGCCGCATACCACTGAAATGATCCAGTAGCCTGTTGGCCAGCAGTTTTCCCAGTTGAACCCCCTCTTGGTCAAATGAATTGATATTCCAGACAAATCCCTGCAAAACGATTTTTGCCTCATAAATCGCCAGGAGTTCACCCATGGAACGGGGCGTCAAACATTCGGCCATGAGTACGGAGTTTGGTCGGTTGCCGAGAAAGCGTTTGTTGGGATTCTCATGTTTTTGGCCGGAGGCCAGGGCCAGGGACTGGGCCAGCAGGTTGGCGATGAGTTTTTCCTGGGAGGACGTCTCTTTAATTTCGATATCCTGCTGATACTGGGACGAACGGAAACCGATGAATTCCACCGGCACTACTGTCGTGCCCTGGTGAATCAGCTGGTAAAAGGCGTGCTGGCCGTTTGTGCCCGGCTCTCCCCAGATGACGGGACCGGACTGATATGACAGGGACTCTCCCTGGCGGGAGATCGACTTTCCGTTGCTTTCCATGTCGCATTGCTGAAGATGGGCCGGAAAGCGAATCAGAGCCTGGCTGTATGGCAGGACGGCCAGGGTCTCACAGCCTAGAAAATTATGATTCCATATCCCGAGCAGGGCAAGGAGAAGAGGGATGTTTTTCCTGATGTCTTTTTCCTCCACCGCAAGATCGATTGCGTTGGCTCCTTTGAGGATTTCGAAAAAATTGTCAAACCCCAGGGCAAATCCGAGCATCACGCCGCCGACCATTGAGGTGGCGCTGTAGCGGCCACCAATATAATCATACATGTAAAATGAACGTAGATAGCGCTCCGGATTATCCATGGGGCTTCCCTGGCCTGTGACCGCCACAAAGAACAGGCTGGGATCAAGGCCGGCCTTTTTGTAAGCAGCCTGAACCAGTTTTTCATTGGTCAGGGTCTCAAGAGTTGTGCCGCTTTTCGATACCACGTTGACCAGGGTGGTTGAAAGATCAAGACCACGGAGAACCCCGGCAGCGTCATCAGGATCGACATTTGATATAAAATGGACCTTCCGTCCCTCTTTCTGAAAGACAGCCAGGCCGTGATACAGGGCCCGCGGACCGAGATCCGAGCCGCCGATGCCAACCTGAATCATATCCGTAAAGGGTTTGCCTTGAGGAGTCCGGAGTTTTTCCTGGTCAAGATCATCGAGGAATATTTTTAGTTTATCAAGTTCATCCAGAGCCTGACGGGCGGCGGACGGCTCGGCCGGAGAATCACTGAAAACGTCGCGGCATGCCGTGTGCAGAACTTGACGATTTTCCGAGTCATAGCCGTTAATCCGGTTCATGACAGCCCCTTTTTTCATCATGACAAACTGTTCAACCGCACTGGTTTCATCCGCCAATTGCTGAAGTCCGTTCAACACGTCCTCATCAAGCCGCTGGGTTGCGTAAAGCAGACGGAAATTTCCCGTACGGCATTGTAAACGCTGTATTCGTTCAGAGGTTAGAGAACCGGAACCGGTTAGGTCAAAAGGGTTTTGAGTCAGCTTTTTCAGGAGTTGGTATGCTTTAAGCTGATTAAAAATGTTAGAATGTATGGTCATGATTTGTTCTCCAGGCAGCTTTTCAGGCATTGTTTAACTTTTCGTTTCTTTCGCAAGATAGAGAGAAGCATCTTTTTTATAAAGAAAAAAATTAAAATTTACAAAAAAAGGATAGAAAACCTTGCCAAAATGCAGGGTTATATGGGTATAATATTTTTACAATACGTTCTCCGATGTTATAATTCGGTGGGGGATAATTTGAGTCAGGTTGAAAAGAGAATGTGGTCAATTCAAACATTTTGAGTTTAACGGAAATGAAATTTTGCAGAAAGAGATAAAGAAAAAAATTCTGGTAGTGGATAATAACCCGGTTATCCTGAAGTTGATGACCAACCTTCTGGCCGATCAGGAGGGTCATGAGGTCAGAACCGCTGGTAACGGTCTTGAAGCCCTGGATGTCCTGAAGAGTTTTACTCCGGAAGTGATTTATGTTGATTTGATCATGCCAAAGATAAGTGGCGCTAAACTATGCCGGATTATCCGCAATAAACTCCAGATGAAAGATGTTGTTTTGGTTATTCTCTCCGCTATTGCCAAAGAGGCTCAGGAGGAGAGTCCGCCTGACGGGGTTGATGCCTGCATTGCCAAGGGGCCTTTTAAGAAAACCGCTAAACATGTGTTATCCGTTCTTGAGCTGACTGGCAGGAGAGATAAGTTAAATAATTACCGGACAGTGCTTGGTCTTGAGGATGTTTTCCAGCGGGAGGTTACGGCAGAGCTGATTACCTGGAAAAAACATTTTGAAGTTATGCTGGATAATATGTCGGAGGCCTTTTTTGAAATTATTTTTCCGGGACGGATCATCTATCTCAATGCCAGGGCAACATCTCTGTTTGAAATGCCGGAAGAAGAAATGCTCGGTGCCTCCTTTAGGGATTTTTTCTCTGAAGATCAGCAGGAGAGAGTCCAGTCATTACTTGAAAATGCCCGTCAAACCTCCCGTTCAAGCGGTGAAAATAAGCCAATTTTTGTCAATGGTAAACAGGTTGTACTTAATTTACTACCAATCCTTGATAATGATCACGACTCCATAATTGTGATGATTCAGGATATCACCAACAGGAAAAAGTTGGAGGAGAAGCTGCGCAGGGTCTCCATTACGGATGACTTGACCGGTCTGCTCAATCGCCGGGGTTTTATGAACATGGCGGATAAACAGTTCAAAATTGCCGACAGGAAGAAAGATGATTTATTCCTGATTTATGCGGATCTTGACAACCTGAAAAGAATTAATGACCATAATGGCCATCAGGCAGGTGATCAAGCCCTGCTTGAAACGGCAAAAATTTTAAAAAGGATATTTCGCCAGTCGGATATTATCGGCCGGCTGGGTGGTGATGAGTTCGCCGTGCTGACCACCAGCGATGTTGATCCGACGCGGGTTGGCGCCTGTGAACGTCTTTCCGAGGCATTAGAAGAAAGTAATAGAATCAACAAGTTCGATTTTAAAGTGGATTTAAGCATCGGTGTTGCCAGGTATGACACCAAAAAAACCTGTTCCCTTGAGGAATTTATTTCCCTGGCCGATTCCCTGATGTATGAATGTAAAAAGAAGAAGAAAGGGATCGAATAGTTTTTAATTGCTTAATTTAGTCGTAAAATGGAGTGTCTGTCATGAGAGTGGATAGAGAGCCTTTTGAGATCGTTATCTTCACAAGGATGTTTAAAATTACCGGATTATTGCACGTTCTGCCTCAGGAACGTCTGACGGATTTCATGTCGGCCAGTTCAGATATGTTTTTACCCATTACCAAAGCGGTTGTCAGAAATATTGAAAATAATAAGATTCTTGCCAAGACAGATTTTTTAAACTTGAATAAAAACGAAGTGACGATTATCTATCCAGCAGCAGACAGTGAAGAATAGAAATTGCTGTTGAAGTGATTATTGATTTTTTTGTCATCAGATTTGTCACTCTCCGTACAACTGCCGATTCCCACAAATCTCGCCGCGTTTCTTTTCTCTTCCTGTCCTTTAAATCGTTGTTAACTAATGATGATGAGCCATAAATTTGTTTTATGTCCGAGAAAACGACTGACAAAAAAATAGTTGATATCAGCATTTTATACGAAATTACCAAGGTGCTGGCCTCATCTGTAGACCTGCGTGACTGTCTGCAGCAGGTCATGGCAATTCTTTCCGAGAGCACCGGAATGATCAACGGTACGGTGTCCATTATCAATCCAGCCACGGCGCAACTGGAAATCGAAGTGGCTCACGGCCTGAGCGCTGAAGCCCGGAAGAGAGGGAAATACAAGCTTGGCGAGGGGATCACCGGCCGGGTGGTTGCCGGTGGCTCTCCTATAGTCGTGCCCCGGATCAGCGAAGAGCCGTTGTTTTTAAACAGAACCAGATCCAGGGGTAATATAAAGGAGAAAATGCTTTCCTTTATCTGTGTGCCCATCAAGCATGGTAGACAGACCATCGGCGCCTTGAGTATTGACCGGGAATATAAAAAAAATATGGATTTTGAGAAGGACCTGCGGTTTCTGGCTGTGCTCAGCGGCCTGATTGCCCAGACCGTGATTCGTATCCGGGCGTTTAATGAAGAAAAAAGGAGGCTTGAGCGGGAAAATATCCGTTTAAAAATTGAATTAAGCGGTAAGTATCAGATCGGTAATATTGTCAGTGGCAGCAGCCGTATGCAGGAGGTTTTTGAAATGATTTCCAGGGTTGCGGACAGCAATGCCACCGTTCTTCTTCGGGGCGAATCCGGCACAGGTAAAACTCTGGTGGCTAAATCGATCCACTTTAGCAGCAAACGGGCAAAGAGGTCCTTTGTGGCGGTGAATTGCTCGGCTCTGCCTGAAACCCTGCTTGAAAGTGAATTGTTCGGTTACGAGAAGGGGGCTTTTACCGGGGCAAATTCAGCCAAAAAAGGTAGATTTGAGTTGGCCGAAGGCGGGACTTTGTTTCTTGATGAGATCGGCGAATTGAGCCAGGCCGTTCAGGTCAAGCTGCTAAATGTCGTTCAGGACCGGGAATTTCAGCGGCTGGGCGGCGTGAAACCGCAGAAATGTGATGTCCGGCTGGTAACCGCCACCAATAGGAATTTGGAAAAGGCCGTGGAGGACGGTTCTTTCCGGGAGGATTTTTATTACCGTCTCAATGTCTTTCCCATTTATCTGCCGTCGCTTCGGGATAGACGGACCGATATTCTCCTGCTGGCCGAGTTTTTTTTGAAAGAGTACAACAAGGAAAATGATAAAAATATTTCCAGGATCTCCACTCCGGCAATTGATCTCCTGATGCAGTATCACTGGCCCGGCAATGTCAGGGAATTGCAGAACTGTATTGAGAGGGCAGTGTTGATTTGTGACGAGGAATCAATCAAAAGCTATCATCTTCCGCCCACCCTGCAGACCGCTGAAACCGCTGGTAGGCGCAATCCTCTCTCTCTGGCCACGGCTGTCGAGAATTTTGAACGGGAACTTATTATTGATGCTTTGAAAAAATGCAAGGGAAACCAAACAAAGGCTGCCAGGCAAATCAACACAAGTCTTCGTATTATTAATTATAAAATTCACAAATATCATATCCGGCCCCAGGATTTTAAGGTATGAAGTAACTGTTCAGCAGCACCTTATCTGCACTCGATCAGGCTGGATTCACATAGGACTACTATAACAGCGAAGCGGTGTCATCTCCAGCCTGCTCGAAGTCTGCGCTTATGTGCGCACACCTGGAGCACTGCTGAACAGTTACAGCAAGACGTTCAGGCAAATTATGCAACCACACCTGAAGAGAATTAAGGTATGAAAATTTTACTCCATGTCTGCTGCGGACCATGCACGGTCTATCCCCTTTCCTCTCTGCGGGAGCAGGGATATGATCCTGTTGGTTTCTTTTTTAACCCCAACATCCACCCTTTCAAAGAGTTTAAAAGAAGAATCAACGCCCTTGATGATTTGGCCCGTCAAACCGGATTCAAGGTGGATATTGTCCGCGACTACGGGTTGAAGGAATATCTGCGCAAGGTTGTGTTTCATGAACAAAAACGCTGTGGTTTCTGCTATGAAATGAGGCTTGTGGAGACGGTAAAACATGCCGGGGAAATCGGTGCGGATGGCTTTACCACAACCTTGCTTTACAGTAAATACCAGAACCACGAATTGATCCGCAGCCAGGCGGAAAAACTTGCCGGAGAGTATGGCATTCCATTTGTGTATGAGGATTTCCGTAAGGGATGGCAGGAAGGGATTGATCGTTCTATTGAAATGGGCCTTTATCGGCAGCCTTATTGCGGCTGCATCTACAGTGAGCAGGAACGGTATGACAAGAAGATGAGGAAAAGAAAAAAATAATTGAAGATTTGAAATGCGGATTTATTCAACTTTTCGTATTTTAAAATATCAAATCACTCAGAATCTTCCCCGCCGCCAAAAATGCCGAATTGTTTAAATAGCGCCCAGTCTGGCAGGCCAATTTCCGGGATCCAGTCTCGCCAGCGGCTTTTCGGCGGGGTTCCTGCCTTGAGAAGGGTGAGGAGTTCCTCAGCCTTGGGGCTGACGCTGGTATCGGGATAATGATCGAGCAGGTACTCCAGGCGGGCCTCGGCCTGTTTGTATGATTTGGTGTTAATATAAAAATCGACGACATACATTTCGTGTCTGGCCAGAAAATCACGGGCCGCTACAATACGGAATCGGGCTTCTTCAACATAGGGAGACTGGGGGTAGGCCCGGACAAGACGGGAAAATGCCTGGATGGCATCTTGGGCCCCTGCGGGATCCCTGTCTATTGTGTCAATCCGTTGATAATGGCACATGCCTTTTTGAAAAATAACATAGGGGATAGCTTCATTGGTTGGATGGCCGTTCTCGAATTCGTCATAGAGCATGAGCGCTTCTAGATAACGTTTCAAGTGATAATTGCAGTCCGCGGACTTCAGTTCCGCCAGCAGGCCTGGTTGGCTGAAGGGATAGCGGTCCCGGATGTCCTGAAAAATTTCAAGGGCGTTGTGATATTTTCCTTGATTAAACTCTTCCATTCCCTCCATCACCAGTAATTGGGCTGCGGCCATCTGGGATTCTTCCGTGATCTCGGCTTGATCGTCTTTCTTGAAATATTTGTCATACAACCCGCAGCCCGGCATGGTCAGAAGAGAAGCCGCCGTCAAAAGAATTGTCAGAATATGCAAAACCCTCCGAAGCGGAGGGGAGTGAGGATACTGCATGAAATTGTAATCCGAAAAACTGTGGACAGTTTACCGTCCTTTACTCTTTGCGACTCGGCTCTTCGAGATATCGTTCCGCCGCCAATGTCGCCACTGCGCCTTCGCCGGCCGCATTGACCACCTGTCTGACCTCTTTCCAGCAGATATCCCCGGCTGCCATGACGCCAGGGGCAGAGGTTCGCATTTCCTTGTCGGTGACGATGAAACCATTTTTATGTTCCAGCTGATCAAGGGGCAGAACCTCATTGTTGGGCCGGACGCCGATCAGGACGAATACTCCTTGCACCGCCAAGGTGCTTTTTTTGCCGTTTTTGTTCTGCAGAGCGATCGCTTCAACTTCTTTGTCACCCAGAATTTCAGTGACCACCGTATCCCAGATAAATTCGATACGATCATTGGCAAAAGCTTTTTCCTGGATTACCTTGGTGGCGCGAAGCTGATCACGGCGGTGGATGACCGTTACCTTTGAGGCGAATTTCGTCAGGTGGATGGCCTCTTGAACAGCGGTGTTGCCGCCGCCGATGACGGAGATTTCAAGATTACGGTAAAAGGGCGCATCACAGGTAGCGCAATAGGAAACCCCCTTGCCGATGAGTTCGGTTTCTCCGGGAATGCCCAACTGAGTCGGTCTGGCGCCCGTGGCGATCACCACCGTTTGTGAAGTGAGTTGCAAGCCGTCTTCCAGGTTAATTTTTTTAACCGGCCCGGCAAGATCCAGGGAAACGACATTGGCGTTTTTGGTTTCCAGGTCGAAACGTGCCGCCTGGGCCGCCATTTTGTCGGCCAGGTCAAAGCCGGAAAGACCATCCGGAAAACCGGGGTAATTGTCAATCCAGTCGGTGACCGTGATTTGGCCGCCGTGGATTCCCTTTTCAAGCAGCAGCACGCGAAGCTTCGCCCTGGCCGCATAAAGACCCGCGGTGAGTCCGGCCGGCCCGCCGCCGATGATAACAAGTTGATAGTCGGTTGTCATATGTTTAAAGAACCTTGTCGAGCATGGCAACAAGCTGGGTTTTTCCCACGGCGCCGGTGATCTGGTCGGCGATCTCGCCACCCTTGAAAAGAATCAGGGTGGGAATGGCGCGTATACCAAATTGTCCAGGAGTAGCCGGATTTTCATCCACATTCATTTTGGTGAATTTCATCTTTCCGTCATAGTCGTTGGCCAGTTCGTCAATCATCGGGCCGATGGCCTTGCAGGGTCCGCACCATGGGGCCCAGAAATCAACCAGCACTGGAAGGTCCGCCTGTTTTACCTGGGCGTCAAAATCACCGTCTGTTACATGTGTTATTTTATCGCTTGCCATTGTGTTCTCCTTCATAATAATTATCCAGTGGAAAATCCGATTTTATTTCAAACAGGTAGAAAATATATATACAGATTGTTTTCCGCCATGACAAGTTAATTTTACCGGCTTCTTTCTTGACAAGCTTTCTTTACCTGCTATCTTTAATCGTTTTATAAATTTTTATTCGTTGAATGTGTTTGACCAAACAAGACCAACCGGACTAACCGGACCAATATTATGAGCAAAACAGTTCTTTTTTTACCCGATAACGTCAAGGTGAGCGTGGAGGAGGGAGAAAATCTTCTGGCTGCCGCCGCCAACGCAGGAGTTTACATCCATGCCTTTTGCGGCGGCGACGGGGTCTGCGGCAAATGCAAGGTTAAAATCAAGGAAGGCGAGGTTGCCTCGGACCAGGCCAAGCGTCTCAAAAAAGAGGAGCATGATCAGGGTTATCGCCTGGCTTGTCAGGCATCGATTATGTCTGATCTGGTGGTGGAGATTCCGGAGGAGATCAAAAAAGACGGCAAGGCCCTGAAGCGTAAACCCAAGACAACCCGTTCCATTTCGGCCCGCTCACTGGATTCTCTGATTGGCGAATGGTCTGTTTCTCCACCGGTTGAAAAACGTTTTCTTAAGCTCGATTCTCCTACGACGGATGATAATATTGCGGATCTGCAACGGGTGCTGCGCGGTATCCGTAAGGGATGTTCCGACTGCAAGGAACCTACCTATGATCATCCCGCGCTGCTGAAGGAATTGCCCTTCACCCTGCGGGAGTCCAACTGGGAGATCACGGCTATTCTGCTGCGCGGCAAGCGGCAAAGGGAGCCGGATCGAATTATTGCCGTGGAACCAGGGGATACCACCGACCGCTTATATGGTCTGGCCCTGGATATCGGCACCACCACCCTGTGCGGAATCCTGATCGATCTCAACACCGGCAAGGTCATAGCCGAGGCCTCGGCCTACAACTCTCAGATCGGCTATGGCGAAGATGTCATCTCCAGGATCATTTATTCCCAGCGGGCTGGCGGTCTGAAGGCCCTGCAGGGCAAGGTCGTCTATACCATTAATACCATCATTGAAACGATCTGTAAAAAGATGATTATCAGTCCCAGTGATATCAGCTACATCATGGCGGCCGGCAATACGGTCATGTCCCATCTTCTCCTGGGTATTGATCCAAAGTATATTCGCGAGGCACCCTACGTGCCCACCAGCAGCCAGTTTCCTCTGACCACGGCTGCTGATCTCGGCGTGTACGCCCACCCCTCGGTTCGCCTCTTTCTCTACCCGGCCGTGGCCAGTTATGTAGGCGGTGATATTGTCTCCGGCGTTCATGCCTGTCAGATGCACAAGAGTCCGGAACTGACCTTGTTTATTGATATCGGAACCAACGGCGAAATTGTCGTCGGCAACCAGGACTGGATGATGTGTACGGCCTGCTCCGCAGGGCCGGCCTTTGAAGGCGGGGGCATTCAGTACGGCATGCGGGCCAGCGCCGGCGCTATTGAAAATTTTCATATTCATCCGGAAACCTTTGATCCGATGATCATCACCATCGAGCGTACCAAGCCCAGGGGAATCTGCGGATCTGGTCTGATCAGCATTGTTTCCGAATTGCTTGAGGCGGGCGTTATTGATCAGCAGGGTAAATTTAACCGTGCCATTGATCATCCACGCATCAGGCAGGGTGAGGATAGTTTCGAGTATGTTCTGGTCTGGGCCAAGGATTCCCTCATCGGTGAGGATATTGTTATCACCGAAGTGGATCTCGACAACCTGATCCGTGCCAAGGGCGCCATGTATGCCGGCTATGTCACCTTGCTGGAATCTGTGGGCATGAGGTTCAATGATCTTGACCGGGTCATCCTGGCCGGTAATTTCGGCGCCTATATCGATCTTGAGCGGGCTATCTGTATCGGCCTGCTGCCTGATATTGATCGGAATAAATTTTATTATCTCGGCAATGCCTCCCTGGTCGGCGCCCAGATCAGTCTTTGTGATAATAATAGATTCAGGGAGCGGTCTCAGGTCAGCAAGTTGATCACCAATATGGAGCTGAGCGAGAATCCGGATTTCATGACTCATTACATGGCCGCCATGTTTCTACCCCATACGGATATGTCACTGTTCCCGACGATCAAGGATAAACTGGCGGAATAAATTTTCCCATCATACCGCCATGCAACCCACTAAAGAACTGGAAAAACACCTTATATTTTTTAGGATAAGCGGTTTGCCGGTAGATATAATTATCTTAGTTTAGCAGTATTTTTTGAGTTTCTCGGAGTCTTCGCGTACCTGTTTTTTTTGGCGAAAATTCAGGCGTAACGCGCTAATTTCATGGAAAATGAAATCGACTGCACCGTCTGTGTTGCAACCAAAAACAGAAGATACATCAACCGTTTTCTGAACTCCCTGTTTGATCATGCGGATCCGGTTTCCATCCAGGTCATTGTCGTCAACATGGGCACGGAGAAGTCTCTGGATTTTATTGCCAACAGTTTTCCGGATGTGATCATTTTTGAGAGTAATGTGGAAGAACCCCCGGCAAAGGCCTGGAATCGGGCACTCCGGCTGGGCCGGGGTCGGTATGTCTCGGTCTGGCACGATGAGACCCTGTTACAACCGGCAGCGCTTCCGGCTCTGATTGATTTTCTTGATGACAATCCCGATGCGGGACTTGCCGGGCCCCAACTGGTCACCCTGGATGACCGGCCTCTTGTGTCCGCTGCCCTCTTCCCATCCTTTTTTTCAATTCTGTTTTCAGGTAATGGACTGATCAGAGCAAAATTTCCGGCATCAGAGGGTGACAGACCGGTGGAAATGGATTGGCTGCCGGGTATCTGTCTGGTTGTTAACAGTCAGGCCGTGAATGACATCGGTTTTTTTGATGAAAGGTTTTTCTGTTACGAATCCCTGGAGTATTGCCGGCGGCTCTGCCGGGCCGGCTGGCACGTTCATCTGATCCCCGCAGCCCGGATTGTCTTTCGGCCGCCTGTTTTTGACCTCACCGTCACTCCCTGGCCGGCGAGATTCCAGGACGGACTTTTCTTTTTTTATAAAAAATGGTTTTGCCGCTGATTTTTTTGTTGCTATGGCAAGCATTTGCAATATCAGGATTTGTTCGACGGTCTCCTTGTAAGGTTATCGTCACTTGTTAAGTGATTCAGGTGTGTTACGTTGTTTCTTTTAGTTGCTTGATGTTTGTATTTTTTAGGTAGCTTTACGGAGAAAGCTGTTTCCTCAATTTCCTTTCGTGATTTCAAATTTTTTCTTGGTTATTGACAAGCCAGGGTTTAACCGCTATTTTACCCGTTTACCTAAGTCTATACGCTATTTTCATTAGAAGATAAAATAAGAAAATTTTAAATAAGGAGAAACTCAATGGCCACAGTTTTAGCAATCGCGGAAAGTATCAATATCATGGGAACCCGTAGCGGTACAGCCATGAAGGAAAGAAAACCCGGCCCGGTTCAGGAAATGGCCAGGGAAGAGGCTGCTGCCGGAGCTTCCTATCTTGATTTGAATATTGGCCCGGCCCGTAAAGACGGCACAGAGCTGCTTCCCTGGGTTGTGAAAACGGTTGAGGAAGCAAGCGATCTGCCTCTTTGTCTGGATACGACAAATACCGATGCCATGGCTGCCGGTTTCAAGGTCGTAAAAAACAAGGAAGTCGCGATAATGAACTCGATTTCCGCCCAGCCGGAAAGGATGGAAAAACTCATTCCGGTGGCCGCTGAGGCCGGCTGTAACGTGATTGCCTTGCTCTGGGGGCCTGACGGTATGCCCCGCGATTCAAGTGAACGGGCCGCCATGTCCGTGGATTTGATGATGGCCCTGATGGAAGCTGGAATTCCAAATGAAAAAATGATCTTTGACCCCATTGCTACCCCCATCACCCTGGGTGCTGATCAGATTGCCGCTGGTCTGGAGTTTCTGAGCATGCTGCAGGATATTGCTCCGGGAGCCGGTTCTACAGTGGGTCTCTCCAATGTCTCCAATGGCGTGGCTGATAACCTGCGGAAATATCTGGATCGTACTTACTTGATTATGCTGATGAAATACGGCCTGACCACTGCCATTGTTAATTCCTATGATAAGGAACTGATGGCGATCTGCAAGGGTGAACGTCAGGAGCATGTTGACATGGTGCATGGCATGATGGATGGCAATGATCCGGATCCGTCAACCCTGGAAGGGATAGCTCTGCAGCATTACAAAACTTATAAGTCCCTGTCCGGCCAGACTATCTTTTCCGAATCCTGGCTGGATCTGTAAAGAGATTTCCTGAAAACTAATGATCTGATTGGGGCTTGCTTTTTCAGGCCCCTTTTTCAATGGTGAGTCCGTAACTATTCAGGAGCACCCCATCTTGTCCCATTTTGACCTTCTCGAATACACAAGTATGCTTCGAAGTTCCAAATGAACCAATATAGGGTACTCCTGAACAGTTACAGACCGAGTTATTCGTAAATGGAACCTGTAAATTTTTAGCTTAACGAGTTAGGAGTAAAAAGATGTCTGAATGGACAAAATCCAGTTGGCAAAATTATGAAGCACTGCAGCAGCCCAAGTGGCCTGACATGGCTGAATATCAGAAAGTTATAGATAACATTTCCCTGCTGCCGCCGCTGGTTTTTGCGGGTGAGATCAGAGACCTGAAGAATCAGCTGGCCGATGCGTCCGAGGGCCGGGCCTTTGTTCTTCAGGCTGGTGACTGTTCCGAGGATTTTGCCAACTGCACGGCCCCTGGTATCCGCGAGAACTTGAAGGTCATTTTGCAGATGGCGGTTATCTTGAGTTATGCCGGCGGCAAGCCTGTAATTAAAATTGGCCGCATGGCCGGTCAGTATGCCAAGCCTCGTTCATCCGATACCGAGATGGTGGATGGCAAGGAGATCTCCAGCTACCGCGGCGATATGGTGAACAGCCCTGAACCGACCAAGGAGGCCAGGATTCCGGATCCCCAGCGGATGCAGAAAGGCTATCATCTTGCTACAGCCACTATGAATATCCTCCGTGCTTTTACCCGGGGTGGTTATGCGGCCCTGCATCGGGTACAGGAGTGGAATAACGATTTTGTCAAAAAATCGCCCCTTGGCCGTTCCTACGAGCGTCTGGCTAAAAATATTGATCAGGCTCTGAATTTTATGAAGGTGGTTGGCCTGAACACGGATACGCCCCAGCTGAATCAGGCCTCTTTTTATACGTCCCATGAGGCACTTCTTCTAGGCTATGAGCAGGCCCTGACCCGGCAGGATTCCATTACCGGCGGCTGGTATGACTGCAGCGCGCATATGCTGTGGATCGGCGATCGAACTCGTCAGCTGGACGGCGCCCATGTTGAGTTTTTTCGGGGTGTGGGCAATCCTATCGGTATGAAGATCGGCCCCAACCATGACATTGATACTATCAAGAAAATTATCGAAAAATTAAATCCGGAAAACGAGGCTGGCAAGCTGACCCTGATTACCCGCTTCGGTTGCAAGAAGATTGACGATTATTTGCCATCATTGATCAGGGAAATCAAGAGGGAAGGATTCAGTGTGGTCTGGAGCTGTGATCCCATGCACGGCAATACCTATACGGCCGAAGGGGGACTGAAGACCAGGAATTTCAATGATATTCTCCAGGAAATTCAATGTTTTTTTGAAATTCACTGGGCCGAGGGCTCGGTGCCGGGTGGGGTGCATTTCGAACTCACTGGTGAAAATGTCACCGAGTGTACCGGCGGTGGTCGGAATATCCTGGATCAGCACCTGCAAAAAAATTACCAGACACACTGTGATCCCCGTCTCAACAATGAGCAGAGTCTGGAGTTGGCCTTTCAGATCGCCGAGATGATTCGAAGTTAGGAGAGCGAAGAAGAAAAAATTGAAGTTGGTGAAATAAAGCCGGAATGGGAAAGCCTGTTTCGGCTTTTTTTATTGTATGAGCCTGATTTTGGCGGATTGATTAGAAATGTTTTATTAATAATAATTATTATTGACAATTAATGAAAAATAATATAATTTTAATTAAAAAACAAAATAACTATTTAGCGGGGTGCCGAAGAATAGTTACCAAACACCAATACAAGGAGAAATTATGAGCAAGACCATTGAAAACCTGAAGGCAGCATTTGCCGGAGAATCACAGGCTAGAAACAAGTATACTTTTTTTGCCAAAGTAGCCCGCAAGGAAGGCTATCACTACATTGCCAAGGTCTTTGAGGAAAGTGCCGCCAACGAAGAGCGCCATGCCAAGGATCATTTTAAACTGTTAAATGGGATTAGTGATACTGCTGCCAATCTGCAGGAAGCCATTGGCGGCGAGGACTACGAGACCACGGAAATGTATCCCACCTTTGCAAAAGATGCGGAGGAAGAGGGGAACATGGAGGCAGCCATCCTGTTCAAGCAAATTGGCAAGGTTGAAGAGCATCATCGTGACCGTTACAAACGGTGCCTGGAGATGGTTGCAAACGGCACGGTCTTTACACGTGAAAAAGCCATTAAATGGAAATGTTCCAAGTGCGGATTTATCTATGAAGGGACCGAGCCACCGCCCAAGTGCCCGGCCTGTAAGCATCCTAAAGAATATTATGAACCAGCCAACATGGATATCTAATTCTTCGGTTTTAAGAAACCACTCCAGGTGATGCTACCCATTTCGGGCAGCATCGCCTATCAGAATATTAACAGGAAACAAGCATGGCTGTATATGTATGCTCGGTCTGTGATACCGAATACGACGAAGATAAGGAATCTGCACGCTGGAATGATTTACCTTCGGACTTTACCTGTCCGGTCTGTGATTCCGGCAAGGCCTTTTGGCGCCGGGTCGGTGCGGAACCGGATATCTCCGAGGATATTGAAGAGGCCACCAAGGAACGTGACCTCTCCTTTGATATTCGGAAAACGGAAGATTCCCATGAATCGTACCTGGCCGATATCCACACCATGGCAGAAACCGGCCAGTCGATTATCGAGCCCATGCAGACCAGAAAACCTGTTATTTCCTGGGAGGATATCCTGATTCAGGGTGCCCAACTGGCCAAAATCCCCTTGAATCACGATGATCAGGTTGAGACGACAACCACTATCGGACCGCAAGCTGCAAAACCGCTGGTCATTTCAACACCCATCTATATCAGCCATATGTCATTCGGTGCCCTGTCAAAAGAGGCAAAGATGGCGCTGGCTCGTGGCAGCAGAGCCATGCAGACTGCCGTTGGCTCCGGCGAAGGCGGAATTCTGCCGGAATCCCGGGACAACTCCTATAAATATATTTTTGAATACGTGCCCAACCATTACAGTGTCAGCGAGGAAAACCTACGTTCCGCTGATGCCATTGAGATAAAATTCGGCCAGTCTGCTAAGCCCGGTATGGGCGGCCATCTACCCGCTAACAAGGTTACCCATGAAATCGCAGCCATCCGGGGCTTTTCAGAAGGCATGGATATTATAAGCCCGGCCCATTACGCGGATATTCTGACCAGGGAACAGTTAAAGGAAAAGGTTGCCTGGCTGCGGCAGGTTTCAGGCGGCAGGCCGATTGGTGTCAAATTTGCCGCTGGTCATATTGAGGCGGATCTTGAGGTTGCCCTGTATGCAGAACCGGATTTTATCACCCTGGACGGGCGGGCAGGCGGAACCGGGGCTTCTCCCAAATATGTCAAAGGATCTGTCGGCATCCCCACCCCCTTTGCTGTATACCGGGCCAGGAAATTTTTAAACGAGAAGAAAGCCTTTCACGTCTCCCTGGTCTGTACAGGCGGTTTACGGGTGTCATCGGATTTTGCCAAGGCTCTGGCCCTGGGAGCCGATGCGGTGGCTATCAGCACCAGTGGACTGATGGCCATCGGCTGCCAACAGTACCGGATCTGCAACACCGGCAAATGCCCTATGGGCATTGCTACCCAGGATCCGGAATTACGGGCACGACTGGATATTGACAGGGCAGCAGGTCAGCTCCATAATTTCCTCAAGGTCTGCACGGCTGAGTTGCAGGATTTTGCCCGATTGACCGGTAATGATAACGTCCATGGCCTGTCAATCAAAGATCTCTGTACGACGAACTCCGAGATTTCAAATCATACCCAGATCAGGCATGTGTAATGCAATTGTATTAATTGAAGCAAAAATCTTGTTTTCAGCCACGAACTCCACGAAACAACACAAAATTTTTTGTGTGTTGTTTCCTTTTTAAAACCATTATATTTGCAGCTTTAGCCCTAACAAAAGCTCAACTCAGGCGGTCCCTTGACGATCATCTGGGCAATGGTCATCTTTACCTTGGGAAGGATGTTTCTTTTAGGACCAAGCCAGCCCATCTCCAGCTGGACAAGCTTTTGGTACATACTGGTCCGATCCAGGTGGGCGACATCCCGGTCGCCGACAATCTCCTGGCAGCGGAAACAACCGGGAAATTTCATTTGTTGGCCGTCCGGCCTGGTCATGGAAGATGGCACTCCATGGAGGCGGCAGATCATCATTCGGTGTTTATAGAGCGAACAGAGTCCGTTATCATTCAAGGGACACATCACGGTTGGCCGTTCTTCCCGGCCTAACATTTTTTCGCATTCCAGTAGTACTGTTTTGGATCGTTCAATCAGCTCATTCCGCCGCTCTTCGCCTAATTCATTCAGTCCTTCCCAGAGATAGGCCCATTCCGTGTAGGTATGGTGGAGGAAATAGCTGTCGCAGCAATTATCAGGACAGCCCTGGCAGGTAAAATCGAGATTTTTGGCC
Source organism: Deltaproteobacteria bacterium (assembly GCA_029933005.1). Taxonomy (GTDB): domain Bacteria; phylum Desulfobacterota; class Desulfobulbia; order Desulfobulbales; family SURF-16; genus JAGHCC01. The sequence goes on along the minus strand of JAOZOY010000015.1, from coordinate 159 downwards.
AGTTCATCATATTTTTCTTCCATTTCGCGGTAAAGTTCCGCCACCTGAATTGAGATTTTTTCAGGAAATTGTATTGTACTCATGATCAGGATCACCTATTATTTAAGGGTCAAAGGGTCAAAGGGTCAAAGGGTCAAAGGGTCAAAGGGTCAAAGGGTC
>JAOZOY010000124.1 GCA_029933005.1 Deltaproteobacteria bacterium | reverse complement strand
CCATAAAACAGCTCTATAATAGAGCTAATAGAAAAAGGGAATTTTGAACCAACGAATATTCTTGTCCTAACTAAAAAAGTGATCCTGATGCTATCGACTACCGAGAAGTTGATGTTGACAGCCTTGAGATGAGCCGCCCACGCAGTGTAGGTGACGAACATGTCACATTGGCGGCGCTGCGATTTTTGGGGCTTGATACGAAACCGGGAGAACCTGGTTTTAATGGGCCACATTTATTCTTATCAAACAAATAAATGTGGCCCTTTTTTTGTTTTAGTAAACAACAACTACTACACGGCAACCCGTGTGCGCAACTTCTCCCACACCTCGCGAATCACCGCTGCGGCCGGCCCCTCATCATGGCCAACTACGGGTACGCCATTGATCTGGCTCGTCACCACGGAAGGATCAAAGGGAATGCGGCCCAAAAGTTCGACATTTCTCTTTTTACATGAAGCCTCAAGTTCATCGGCCATTTCAGGATTCAGGTCCCATTTATTCAGGCAGACAAAAGATTGAATCTTGAAATGATCTGCCAAGTCCAGAACACGTTCCAGGTCATGCCAGCCGGACTGGGTCGGCTCTGTAACGGCCAGAATGGCATTGGTGTTGGATAATGAGGCAATCACCGGACAACCAATGCCCGGTGCGCCGTCCACCAGCACATAATCCGCACCGATCTCTTCAGCAAGCTCCCGGGCCCTGGTTTTGACAAATGACACAAGCTTACCGGAATTCTCCTCGCCGGCAAAGAGCTGGGCATGAACCAGGGGGCCGTAGTCCGTATCAGAAATAAACCAGGTGCCGCAATGATTTTCATCCAGAGTAATAGCCTCCTCCGGACAAAAATGGGCACATACCCCGCACCCTTCACAGGCCAGAGGATCGATAAAGGCTACCTCATCTCCCATCTTGGCCGCATCGAACTGGCACAGTTCCTCACATGTGCCGCAACCGCTGCACTGGTCCGGGATGACCCGAGCCTTGACGCCGGAACGAAACTCATTTTCACTCCTGGGCCTGGGGGCAAGCAGCAGATGAAGGTCTGCCGCATCAACATCGCAGTCCGCCAGCACCTTATTTTCGGCGAGAAAAGCCAGGGCGCCGAGAAAGGTCGTCTTGCCTGTGCCGCCCTTACCGCTTAAAACAACAATCTCTTTCATGACACAAGCTCCTTCAGCAAATGTTCCAGGGGCTGCCGCAGGTTGGGCTGGCTCTCCACAAGATTTTGTCCATGGGCATAGCCTTCGGCAATCTTTCTCTCAAACGGAATCTTCAACAAAATTGGAATATTCGCCTTAGCAGCCCATTTTTCGACCCGGTCATCACCAAGATCGGCCCGGTTAATGATTACGCCGCAGGGTTTGTTAAAATTTTTAAGCACCTCGGCCGCAAGCTTCAGGTCGTGAAGGCCAAAAGGGGTGGGCTCGGTGACCAGCAGAACATAATCCGCGTCTGACACGACTTCAACAAAAGGGCATGAGGTGCCCGGCGGCGCATCGAAAATCACCAGCCGGTCTTCCCGTGCCCTTTTCTTTACCGCCTTGATCAGGGGAACGCCCATGGCCTCCCCCACCCGGGTACGGCCATGAACAAAATCAATGACCCCGGCTTTGCCTGCCTCAAGTAAACCGATTTCCCGCTCATCTCTGGCAATGGCGTCATCTTCACAGACCAGAAAACAGCCCAGACAGGAATGGCAAAGCTCATCAAAACTCATGATGGTGCGACCGAACATGGTAATGGCGTTAAACCGACAGATATCCCGGCATTTACCGCAATAGGTGCACTTATCCTCCAGAATCCTTGGAATCGTCACAACACAGCGTTCCGACTCCGTTAATTCCGGCTTTAAAAAAATATGACCGTTGGGCTCTTCCACATCGCAGTCAAGGAACTGGACCGGCCCGGGGGCGCAAAGCGCCAGACTTGTGGAAACAGTAGTCTTGCCGGTCCCGCCCTTGCCGCTGGCAACAGCTATTCGCATAGTATCACCTATCATCTTTGACCCATTCCACCGCCCTGGCCACCGCCGCCACCTTGACCACGGCCACTGCCGCCGCGGCAACGACCCTGGCCACCCTGACCACCGCCGCATCTGCCGCCGCCTCCGCCGCCACCGCTGCGCCGTCCGCCGCCCATTCCCATGCCGCCGCCCCGGCCCAGCTCAGGACCGGTGGACATCATCTGCTGGCCTTGACTACCTTGAGCTGAACCCGAACCCGTCGGAGCCCCGGAACGAAAACGTTCCACGGCTTGCCGCACCGTGCCGCCGGCATCGGCGACAACCCGAATATTAGCCCGTTCAATGACATCCATGGCCTTGGGGCCTACCCGCCCGGTCAACACCGCCTGGACGCCCTTTTCCGCAACCATGGCAGCCGCGCCGATTCCCGCGCCCTGGGCGGCCTCCCGGCCGGCCGAATTATCTATGCTTTCAATAAGTTGACCTGTATCACTATCAACAATTAAAAAATAGGCAGCCCTGCCAAAACGCGGATCCACGGCGGAATCCATATCCGGGCCACTGCTGGAAATAACAATCTTCATAATAAACTCCTTGGAATTAGTTATATTAGTTGTGTTAGCTGTATTAGTTGTATTAATTTTGTTGGTTGTATTGGTTGGAGCGGTTTGCCCCTGTTCTTCCTGTGACTTGACGACGTACGCCTGAAACTAAGTTCAAACATCTGCGTCTGAGTCTCATCATCCTGGTCTGCCGTCTCCGGCCTCCTGCCGAGGCTGTGGCCTGGCTCCCGTTCCGACTCACTCCTTGTCCCTGTAACCACCTTGGTCCTGTTCCATCTCCATTCGGCATCGTAAACCTCCTCTGTTCTTTCCGTCCTGCCGCCAGCGCCGAAACCGCCACTTGCCGCGGCAGGAACCGCCCGGCCCCATCATATTGCGTGAAGCCAGTTTTCCCTGCAAATAGCAGCTTAATCCATCCTCAAATTCCCCGGTTACCCAGGAAAACACTTTAATGCCGCATGATTCAATCTTCCGGAAAGAGCGTTGGTCAATGCCTCCACAAATCATCACATTAATACCAAGCTGACGAATTTTTCGTATCCGCTCCATGGATGTCCAGCCTTCAGTGGCAAACTTCTGCCTGGCAACCTCCCGCCCATCAACAATCCGCACGACAAGTAATGTCGGCGCACAGTCAAAACGCGGTGAAATTCGGCTGCAAAAAACAGCAATAGCAATTTTGGACTTTTCTTCCATAATGTTATTTCGTTCACTCTTTCAAGATAACTATCAAATGCTCACGACAGCTACACCTTACTGCACGCATGATGCCATTCTGACAAAGAAAGGAAGAAAAAAAGAAATTACATGTAAAATCAGATAGTTGTATAAACAAAAAATCTACTCCAATCAAGGACACCAGCCTGACAGAACCAAAATGTTGCATGATCGCAACAAGCAATGCATGCAACTAGTTGCAAAAACGCAATTAGTTTTTTTGTTTACATACAGACAAAAAACGAGCCGGTGAGACCCCGAAGGGGGACTTTTGAGGAAAAGCCAAAACAAATGGTCAATTACGACAACAAACGATCCAATTCATCCGCCAGCAGAGAAAGATGCATTTTTTCCTCATCACAGAGCTGAAGAAACAACTCATGGCTGTCAGGATCTTCACTCTTGCGAGCCATGCGGCTGTAGAGATCAAGGGCCTGGGCTTCAAGCATCATGGCCAGATCAAAAACATCCGGGGCTGTCTTAACATGGGACCGGACACTCTTCAAAAACTCGGACACCGAACGACCTCCTTCCATGATGCGATCTTCATCGGCCTCCGAAGCCTGGAGATTTTTGCCGTCTTTTTCGGCCATGTCACGGAGCCGGGCCTTATGTTTTTCTTCAAAACCTGCCAGACGTGTGAGAAGTTTTTTCACTTCACCATCTTCGGCGGTCTGGGCCAGCATCTGATAAAAATACTGCAGACCATCCTCCATGGCGTAAGCCAGAGAAAGGGCATCGGCGAACTCCTCGTCACCTTTAAAGAGCTCCAGCCCTTCACTCTCGATGCCGGTTGCTTTGGGATCATGCCAGGCCTTGATGCCGCCGGCAAGATTTGAGACATCTGCAAACCCTTTGCCCGAAAGAATCTGGGCCGCAGCCTTGCTCCGTCCACCGATGGCACAATAGACAATGGTGGGTTTGTCCGGCTCAAGTTCATCAAGACGGCCGGACACCTCGCGTAATGGAATCAGCTTGGCGCCGGGCAGATGCTGACGCTCATACTCTTTAGGCTGGCGAACATCAAGGAGCTGATATTCCGCAGATTTATTATCATCCATGAAGGCCTTTGCCTGGCCAGCGGTGATATTTTTCACCGGGGTAAAAAGATTTTTCCAGTTCATGTTTTTTTCACTTACAAAGTTTTCCGGGTAAAAGGCATTAGCATCAGATGCCAGAAATTGAGCCTGTCAAAATTGCGGTGGGAACCGATGCCGATCACCATCTTGTCCTGGTCAACACGGGATGTCAGCGTGCCGAGGAAACGATCCCAAATTGAAAAAAGGACACCGTAATTGGAATCACGCTCCCGAATTTTCACCGAATGATGAATGCGGTGCATGGAAGGAGGCACAAAGAGCAGCATCCAGACCTTTTCAAAGGCGGGATTGATACGAATCGAGCTGTGATGAAACTGAATTGACAGATTGACCAGAATCTCAAAAAGGAAATAAGCAGTGAGCGGGATGCCGAAGGTATAGACCACAGCCAGACGCAACAAACCTGAGAGCAGCAGCTCGCCAATATGAAAGCGATTGGCGGTGGAGACATCCATATTCATATCGGAATGATGGACGCGATGAAAACGCCAGAAAAAAG
>JAOZOY010000059.1 GCA_029933005.1 Deltaproteobacteria bacterium | reverse complement strand
TCAACCATGAACTCAATATTGTTCCTGGTGGTGAAACGCAGCTTACCTTCGCAATGTGCGTCGGCAATGTCGCAAATCTCGCGGATATGCTCAATACTCATGAGACGGCAGCCGCCGCAACGAACGGTCCAGCATTCATCGCCGGTCTCACTCTTGTGCATCATGACGCCGGACTGGGTAATCTCGTGATAAAGCCATTTTCCCCAGTTATTTTCAATAATGGGTGGCATCATTTCTTTATAATGTGGTGGACCGATATCAGTAATTCTGTCTGCCATCGGATTTGCAGGATCAAAGGCCATAATATTTCCTCCTTACTCTATTACTCTATTAAATTTCATTCTTTCCGTTACTAAAAAAAATTTTCCGCGCATCATTGAGCGTGGCGTTTACGGAACTCTTTAATATCACGATCAAAGCCGCCGGGAACTTCTTCGTCCTGCCAGAAGACATAGGGATTGGAGCGGGGCTCTTTAATATTCTGCGGAATCGGATCAGCTTCAACAACTTTCAAGAAGTGGGGCAGACCGAAACGTTGCATGCACTCACCAAGACGCTCGCGATTCTTGCCCTCTACCATCCAGAAGTCCCAAATGAGCTCAACTTTTTCGATAACCGCCTCATAATCATTGTCCGGATTGATCTCGACAAAAGGCCAGATCAGGCAGGACATCTGGGCGCCGTCAAGGATCGGGGCTTTGGCTCCGCAGTTAATCGAAGCGCCGGTCTGAACACCCGGACGCAGGGCGCGGGGCATAACATTAATGCAATGCATGCAGCGGGTACATTCGGAGGTCTCGATTTTCAGCTCATCGCCTTCCATCCACATACAGCCTGTGGGGCAGAGGTCAATGACTTCTTTCTGCAGATCAAATGGGCCCCAGTCTCTGTCGGAGTGGGAACCGCCGTTGGGAGGATAATTGCCTTTAACATACTCTTGAACCGCAGCCTGATCAATGCGGATATCATCTTTCCAGTTACCGATAACGGAGAAATCAGAACGGGCAATGGCGCAAACGCAGTCATTGGGGCAGCCGGAGAATTTAAATTTAAACTTATAAGGAAAAGCCGGACGATGCAGCTCATCCTGATAATGGTTGGTCATCATATGGCATATTCTCTGGGTATCAAAACATGCCCATTCGCAACGGGCCTTACCTAAACAGCAGGCCGGGGTACGCAGGTTGGAACCGGAACCGCCGAGATCCTGCTTCAGATCATGTGTCAAGTCATAGAACAGGGGCTCAAGCTGATCCGTAGTGGTTCCAAGAAGAATCATGTCACCGGTGGAACCATGCAGGTTGGTCATACCGGAACCACGTTTCTCCCAGAGATCACAGATGGCCCGCAGCTTCTCGGTGCTGTAAAACTTACTGGAAGGCTGATTAACGCGGACAGTGTGAAAGTGGGCAACGCCGGGAAACTCCTCCGGCATGTCGGAATAACGACCGACAATACCGCCGCCATAACCGAAAACACCAACAATACCGCCGTGTTTCCAATGAGTGATTCTGTCTTTGTAGGACAGCTCAACCTGCCCCAGGATGTCCCAGCATTCGGGTTTTTTCTCGGCCTGACGTTTCAGGTCGGTAACAAAACTCGGCCATGGTCCTTTTTCGAGTTCGTCCAGCAATGGAGTTTCACGCTTTGCCATTTTTTTGATTCCTCCTTAGGATCATTAATTAAATTGCCTATAACCAGCTCACCAGGTTCAACCGTTCCAGCAGGTTCAGCCGCTCATCGCAATGAGCTGCAGCCAGCCGAACCATAGTGAGAAAACCTCTTTCTGAATGGGTATTCAGCTGAAGGAACTTATCCGTGTCGCAAGGATTTGTCAACAAAAAAGTAGTACATGACAGGGAACAAAAAACGTATCTTTTTTTTAATACAAAAAATCAATCTGTTTCTGCTGTTTTTTGCTGAGGAACCGTATTGTTTTTTTACTCTTCTTCCTTTATTGTACTGAAGTTTGATGTTGCACGATTTCAAATGCTCAACTTAAGTTTTGATTCATCAGGAGGATTCATGCCAAGACCGAGAAAGATACGTTGCTGTGAGGGGCGGATCTGCGGCCGCATTTTTAAACCCACCTGTACTCCCATGCCAAAACTGGAGAAGATTGATCTGCATCGCGATGAATTGGAAACATTGAAATTATGCGATCTGGAAGGATTGACCCAGGAACAGGCCGGTCAAAAAATGATGGTTTCACGGGGTACGATTCAACGGATCCTGACCTCCGCCCGTAAAAAAACAGCCCATGCGCTGGTAAAAGGGGCCGCGCTCATCCTCAAGGAGGAATGCCGGGAAGAAAATCAGGGGAACGTGCAAAAATAAAAAACCCGGTCAGAAAGACCGGGTTTTTCGCTGGACTAAATTTAAAAAGGATTCATTATTAGTGCTGATGGCCGCCACCGCAAGCCTGCTGTGGCTCCATGACGGAAAGCTGACCCGCCACAAAGGCATTCAACACGGACTGGGTATCGATAAATATTTCCGGGGCCGCGTAATAAATATCAATCCCAACGTCCTTAAATCCCATTAATGGTCGATATCCCATACCGCCGACGACCAGCGCGTCAACATTCTGATCCCTTAACAGATTGACCGGCACAAGACAACCGCCCTCTGAATGTTCAACATTACTTATTGTTTCAACCTTGGCAACCTTTCCATCCTCGATATCAACCAGGGTAAAAAGATCGCAATGGCCGAAATGACCGGAACGGGTGGCGGCAAGACCGCCTGGATTATTTGTTGGAACAGCAACTTTCATAGTTTCACCTCATTATTAATGGTATAAATTTTAGTAACACTTTTAAAATTCACTTGAAAAAAATAGCAGTTGAAAAAATAGTGTGCATATGCTCACATATATGACCTGTCGTTCTGTCTGTCAAGATCCATTTTCAATTTTTCATGTTAAATTTCGATATAAGACTATTCTTACCCCGTTATTGAGAGAGTTTTACAAAAATTCAAACTCCAGCATAGAAGAATTCAAACAAGGAGAATCATCATGGGAGAAAAAATTGTTATCATTGGCGCCGTGGCCGCCGGACCGAAATCAGCCTGCCGGGTCAAACGTCTGATGCCGGATGCCGAAGTTTTGATTGTTGACCAGGACAATCTTATATCCTACGGTGGTTGCGGCATCCCATACTATGTTTCCGGTGATGTTTCGGATGAAGATGAGCTGCGAAAAACAAGCTTTCACATGACCAGGGATGAGTCCTTTTTTCTCGACGCCAAGGGAGTCCAAATCCGTATATACACCAAGGCACTCTCCATTGACCGCCAGGCAAAGACCGTTCTTGTCGAAGATGTCCGTGGCGCTGAGGCAAAAACAGACACCATTGCCTACGATAAGCTGGTGCTGGCCACCGGCAGCCGTCCCAATGTGATTCCCATTCCCGGCGCCGACCTGGACGGAGTATTCACTATCAGTGACCTGCACAAGGCCATTGCCATCAAAGGCAGGCTGGCAAAAGGAAAAATAGGCAAGGCTGTGGTCATCGGCGGCGGCGCTATCGGTCTTGAAATGGCCGAGGCTTTCGCTGATCTCTGGGGAGTGGAAACAACGCTTCTTGAGTTCATGCCCCAGCTCCTGCCCCGTATCGTGGACCGGCCCTTTGCCGATATGCTGAAAAAACATCTGCGCGACCAGGGCGTCAATATTCATGTCAATGAAAGCGCGCTTTCCCTTGAAGCGGATAATGAAGGCCGGGTCTGCCGGGTTATCACGCCAAAACGGACTCTTGAAACAGATATTGTCGTCATGGCCACCGGAGTACGGGCCCGCAGTGAGCTGGCAAAAGATGCCGACCTGCTCGTTTCACCCATGGGCAGCATTGTCGTCAACAACCGGTTGCAGACATCCGATCCGAATATCTATGCCGCGGGCGACTGTATCGAAACAGTAAATCTTGTCAGCGGTAAAAAATTCTATATTGCCATGGGCTCCCTGGCCAACCGTCAGGGCCGGGTGGTGGGCGACAACCTGGCAGGGATTGCCTCCACCTTTGACGGTGCGGTGGGAAGTTTCATCATGAAGGCCTTTGAATGCTGCATCGGCGGCGTCGGCCTGAGCCTGGAAATGGCACTGGAAGAGGGATTTGACGCTGACGCCGCTCTCAGCGCGCCTTCGGACAGAGCCCATTTTTTCCCCACCGAGGCAAAAATTCCCCTGCAAATGGTTTTTGACCGGAAAAGCCGCAGGGTTCTCGGTGTCCAGGGTTTCGGCCCCATGGGAGACGCGGTGCTGGCACGGATTGATGCCTCCGCCGGACTCATTGCCAAAGGTGCCACCATTGACGACTTCAGTAATCTGGAAATGGCCTACGCGCCGCCCTTTGCCACGGCCCTTGACGCCCTGAACTCCGTTGCCAACGTGGCAGACAATATGGCGTGCAATCGCCACCGCAATCTGTCTATTCCGGACTTTCTGGCCTGGATGGCTGATCCGGCCGGTCAACCAGACTGGATCGCCCTGGACCTCAGACACCCTAACGAAGTTGGCGCTTTCAAGGAAAAATTCGAAAAAACCTGGCTGCCCCTGGTTTATAATGAGGTTCGCCAGCGTTATGAAGAGCTGCCCACCGACAAAAAACTGATCATTATCTGTGATGCCGGCACCCGTTCCTATGAAATCCAGGTCTTTCTGGACAGCGTCGGCTTGACCAACAGCCTGGTGCTTGGCGGCGGCTTCAACTGTATTGCCCGCCTGGGGGTTGACTGGTGGCCGACGAAATAGAGGGGCTGAACAGTTACAAAAATCATGAAAGCCAAAACCTCTTTTCTGCTTCTTTTCTGTTGCCTGCTGTTTTTCTTTACAAATCAGGCCGCTGGTATCAGCGGCCTGCTCAACATCAACACGGCAACGGAAAAAGATCTGCAGGAACTGCCCTATATCGGCGACAAAAAATCCAAAGCCATTATCCGTTACCGGAGCCGACACGAATCCTTTGTACGACTTGAAGACCTGCTTGAGGTGACCGAGATCGGCCCGAAATCATTTGAGGCCATCAGGCCTTATCTGATTCTAACCGGCGTCACCAGTATTCAATCAGAACAGAATGGGAAAAACATTTCCCGGCTGCGAAAAAAAATCATCACCCAGCCCGGCCAGATCCGTATTCTGCCGGACAGAGAATACTACGACACCCTGACAAGCCTGATCCAGCATGCCCGACATCGTATTGACCTTGCCATGTTTGTCTTCAAGACCACCAAATCACCGAAAAACAGACCGGCCCTGCTGGCAAAAGAATTGATCCGGGCCCGTAAAAAAGGAGTCATGATCAATGTCGTTCTTGAAAAGTCAGGCTACGCTGACAATATCAACAAAGAAAACCTGAAAGTCGCCAAAAGGTTACGCAAAAAAGGCATTAAAGTCAGATTTGATGATCCCAAGACCACGAGCCACGCCAAAATGGTTGTGGTTGACAGCCGCTATTGCCTGGTAGGCAGCCACAATTTTACCCATTCGGCCCTGACCTACAACAATGAATTTTCCCTTTTAATCGACAGCACCGTCCTGGCTGAAGAAATGCTTCAATATATGGACACCATTCAGTAACATGACCACACCATCCACTGAGCCAGATTCCCTGCAAGCACTCTTTCAAAGCGCTGTTGATCATCATCAGGCCGGTCGGCTGCGGGAAGCTGAACTTTTTTACAGAAAAATTCTGGCTGTAGCACCGGATGCCGGGATCATTCATTCAAATCTGGGAATGATCTATTTCGATCTGGACAAACTGGACAAATCCGTCGACCATTATCAAAAAGCGGCCCAACTCCAGCCCGAAGACAGTAACATCCTCTTTAATCTAGGACTCACCCTCAAAAAAATGAACCGGTTCACCGAGGCAGAGGCCAGTTACCGGCAGGGACTTGCCCTCAACCCCGATGATGCCGATTTCCATTATAACCTGGGAACAACTTTGCAGGCCATGGACAGGGAGGACGAGGCGATCCGCAGTTACAAGCGGGCCACCGAAATTCAACCCAAGCACGGCCCGGCTCACAACAACCTTGCATTTCTCTGCCACAAGCAGGACCGAACAGATCAGGCGATCCTCTCATATCAACGACTGATTGAAATCAATCACAATTCAGCTTCTGCCCGCCACATGCTGGCCTCACTGACAGGCAATACAACCGCGGCAGCTCCTGACAGTTATATCAAGGATGTTTTTAACAACTATTCAGACAACTACGACAACAGCCTTGTCAATGAACTCGGCTACAAGACACCGAATCTTCTGCGGGCAATGGTGCTCAACTCTGAACAGAAAAAAAAGTTTAAAAACGGCCTGGATATGGGCTGCGGCACAGGACTCTCGGGCAGTGCTTTCCAGGACTTGACAAAGCGCCTGACCGGCCTCGATCTTTCAGCCGGCATGCTGGCCCTGGCAAAAAAGAAAAATATTTATGCGATACTTGTCGAGACCGAGATTGTAGATTACCTGAAAACAACGGATGAACTCTTTGACCTCTTCCTTGCCACCGATGTTTTTGTTTATCTTGGCGACCTGTTACCTGTTTTCCGGGCCATCGGGAATTGTTGCATTAAGCACTCCTGTTTCGCCTTTTCAACCGAAGAAACCGGCAGCGGCTACAAACTTAAATCATCGGGCCGGTACGGTCATGCCCTTTCCTACATTGAAGCACTGGCGGAAAAATTTGACTGGGACATTGAGCAGAGACAAACGGCCAACATCAGGCGGGACAAAGGGAAATGGATCAGGGGAAATCTTTTTGTTTTAAGGTGGAAGGGGTAGTTGGAGATGAGCCGTATTCCAGCCGACTCACGAACCAGCGGCAGCGGAATCAAGAGCCTGGCGCACCGCATGGGCCAGCTGCCGGAAGTCAAGGGGCTTGACAATATATTCAGACACACCTATGCTTACCGCCTTGTCCCTGGTGAAGTTCGCAGTGTAGCCGCTGTTGAGAATAATCGGCATTTCCGGCCGCAGGGTCAATATTTTTTTTATAAACTCCTCACCCGTCATGTCAGGCATGGCCTGATCCGTAATGACAAGATCAAACCCGTCCGGGTCATTTTTGAATAAGGCGAAAGCATCCAGACTGTCTGTCCGGGATGTCACTTGATAGCCTAATTTTTCCAACATCATCTTTTCCAGATAAATGATCGTCTGATCATCATCAACGACAAGAATTTTCTCATCGCCGGCCGGAAGAAAATCTATTCCATCATCTTTTTGTTCTATCTGTGTCATCTTAATAAGAAGGAAGGCATTTGTTCTCTTTCAGCATGACACTAAATTTGTCAGCCGGCACAGGAGGACTGAAAAGATACCCCTGTATCTCGTCACAGACAAGTTGACGTAAAAAATGAAGTTGCTCTTCCGTTTCCACTCCTTCGGCGACAACCTGCATCTTTAAACTCCTGGCCATGGAAATAATCGCCGAGGTAATGGCCACATTCTCATCGTCTCCGGGAACATTATCCATAAAGGATTTATCGATTTTCAGAGTATTGATGGGAAACTGTTTAAGATACCGGAGTGACGAATAGCCGGTGCCGAAATCGTCCAGGGCAAGATGGAGTCCCATTGCACTCATTTTCGCCATCAACTCAAGGGACATCTCTTCATTTTCCATCACAATGCTTTCCGTGATCTCAAGCTCCAGTCCTGCCGGAGGCAGGCCGGTTTCCGCAAGAACGACATGAATCATTTCCAACAAATTTTTTTCCTGAAACTGTCGGGGAGAAAGATTCACCGCCACCCTGAGCCGATAACCGGCATCCCACCATTTCTTTGTCTGAAGGGCCGCCGTTTGCAACACCCATTTACCAAGAGGCAGGATCAGCCCTGTTTTTTCAGCAAGGGGAATAAATTCAGCCGGTGAAACAATCCCTTCATTCGGTTTCTGCCAGCGCACAAGGGCTTCCATGGAAACAATACAGCCACTGACTAAATCAAGCTTAGGCTGGTAATAAACCATTAACTCATCCCGTTCAATGGCCCTGCGCAGTTGCGCCTCCAATGTCAAACGACGGGTTACTTCCCGATCCATGGCCAAGGTAAAAATCTCGTAGGAATTGCCTCCGTGTTGCTTGGCGCGGAACATGGCTATATCACTGTTTTTCAGCAACGTTTCCGGATCTTGGCCATCAGCGGGACAAAAGGTGATGCCAATGCTGACGGTGAGAAAAAAATCATGGGTCTTGAGGTGGAACGGCTTGGAGATGCTTTCATAAATCAGGCCGGCAACCTTGACGACCCTTTCCTCATTTCTCACATCCTCCAACAGGATAGCGAACTCATCGCCGCCAAGGCGGGAAACAAAGCCCCCCTCTCCCAGGCAGAGAAGCAGCCGCGAAGCAACCTCCTGAAGCAGGAGGTCCCCGGTAGTATGACCAAGGCTGTCATTCACGGATTTAAAATTATCCAGGTCCAGCAGCATAATGGCCAACATCTCACCATGCCGCTCGGCATTGGCCATGGAATCCATCAGGCGATACTGGAAAAAATTCCGGTTCGGCAAATCGGTCAGGGCGTCATGACTCGCTTGATACTTCAACTCGTCCTGCTGACGTTTCATTTCAGACATATCGTGAAAGACGCCGACATAATTTGTCACTCTGCCCCACAGATCCTGAATAGCGGTGATCGAGAGCCATTGGGGATAAATCTCGCCATTTTTTTTCCTGTTCCAGATCTCTCCGGTCCAATTTCCCGTCTCTGTCAAGGTATTCCACATTTCTTGATAAAAAAATTTGTCATAGCGACGGGACTGCAGCATATTTGTTTTCCGGCCGATCATCTCCTCGGCGGAATATCCGGTTATCTCGGAAACCGCTGGATTGACAATTTGAATGACGGTGTTGGGATCGGTGACAATAATACCATCAAGGCTCGATTCAAAAATCCTGGCTGACATGGAAAGCTGATTTTTAAGGATGAGATGGGTTTTAACCCTGGCTTTAACCTCCAGGGAATGGAAGGGTTTGGTAACATAATCCACCCCACCGACATCGAAACCTTTGGCAACATGGGCCGTATCCGACATGGCGGTAATGAAAATAACCGGAATATCACGGGTTTTACGATTCTTCTTGAGACACCGGCAGACCTCATAACCATCCATTTCCGGCATCATAATATCAAGAAGAATCAAATCCGGCGGATTTCTGTCGACAAAGGCCAAAGCCTTTTGCCCGTTCATGGCAATGCCGAGACGATAATCATCCGTCAGAACATCCGTTAACAGATCAATGTTCGTCAGTGTATCGTCAACAACAAGAATAAGTGGTTTAATTTTGTTCATAAGAGTATAAGGGCCAAAAACGAACCACGAATATACACTAATTCACACTCATTTTTTTCGTGTTTATTGGTGTTCATTCGTGGTTTAAAAAACACATAAAAATCTAACCATCTAAAGCGGGAAAAAACATCAGCTTGTTTAGGACTCTTTTCAGTACTCGCTTGACGGGTATAAGTGTCTTGTCGTAGCGGCTTATGCTTGTTTCAAAAGCTACTTCCAGTGTAAACGATCACAGGCACCGAAGGGAAATGAACGAAGTGATCCGCTACCGCCATCAGGGCGTCTGACATAGAGGGGCTAAGTCACCCACCCTGCTTACGCCAGGTAGCGCAGACTCCGATCTCCGGCACCTGTAAACGCTTATAGAATAAGGAGTTACTCAAAAGCTTGGTCATTTTACCCCGTGATTGGTTACCTTCCAGTTTCTTATTTTTTTATGAAAACTTTCAGGAGTAAGGCACTAAATAAAATTTTCTACTGAAAAATCAAATTTGTCAAGTTTTTACGGAAATCAGGCTGATCCGGTTTTAATTTTTGCGGAAATGTCCTCAAGAATTTCCCTGGCTTCATCATACTGATAGACATCAATCAGCTGTTGCAGCTTCTCGACCTTCATGCCGACAACATGCTCTTTTAAAACACACAGGGACTCATTAATATTTTCCAGAAGAGCATAATCAAGGGCCTTCGCAAGTTGAGAGATCACGAAATCGAGATCTACAGCATCAACCACCTGCAATGAGACGTCGGAACTGTCCGGTGCGGAAAAATCAATTATTTCTGAAATGGAATGCATCACCTCGTTCAAAGCAGTCTCCACAATCAGGATCTGTTCTCGATCCGGGAGATCTCCCTTTTTACAGATAATATCCACCTGTTCCGCCGCCCTGGACAATTTATTAGCGCCAATCGTCCCGGAACTTCCCTTTATTTTATGAACCAGTTTCTGGATGGCTTCAATGTTCTTGGCGGCAAAGGCATCATTTATTGTGACAACAAAATCGGTAAAATCCCGAAAAAATGAAGCAAGAACATGATTGAAGGTCTCCTGGTCAATACCCAGCCTTGCAAGAACCTCCTGCACATCAATACCAACCAGGCAGGGACTCTCATTCACTCTCTCCCTCCCAGGCACATTCTCCGGGAATACAGGCTGAACAATTTCCACTCCTCCCGGAAATGCCTTGGAAGACTGTTCACCTTGCCGCCCCTTTCCTGCGAAAAGCCCGTTAATAGCACCAATGAGGCTGTCACGCAGTATGGGTTTAGCCAGAAACCCATTGATATTTTGCTTCTCCGTTGAAGTTATTTCCTGCTCGACACCAAAAGATGACATCATGATAATCGGCAAATCAGGTTGAATCCGGGAACGAATTTCCGCTGCGGCAGCGACCCCGTCTCCATCCGGCATTCGCCAATCAAGCAAAACAAGTTCAACGGAATCAGACTGCCCTTTCCTTTCACTTATTCTGTTCAATGCCTCGCGGCCGGACTCGGCCGTCTCCACCCGGCAGCCCGGCAAAGACAACATTTTGTTGATAATTTCACGGCACACGGGGTTATCATCAACAACTAGAACTCGCAACCCCTCAAGTTCCGGTGACAACCCGACTTCTTCACTCTCACTCTCGCTCCAGGGCAGGGTAACGGAAAAATAAAACAAACTTCCCTTTCCAGGCGTGCTTTTAACCCGAATTCGGCCACCCAGCATCTCAATCAGCTGCCTGGAAATAGTCAAGCCGAGTCCGGTTCCGCCATACATTCTAGTCGAAGAACCGTCAACCTGTTGAAATGGTTCAAAGAGATAATCCAAAGACTCGGAATTGATCCCTGCTCCAGAGTCTTTCACGGTAAAATGAAGATCAACCCGATCCTCAGTCTTTTTTGTGCATTTCACGCCAACATGTACAGTCCCTTTCTTCGTAAATTTAATCGCGTTATCAACGAGATTAGCCATAATCTGCTGAAGCCGCATGCTATCACCGACCAGAAGAGAAGGAACAGCAGGATCAATATCAAAAAGCAGTTCATTTTGTTGAGCCAGAGCCTTCTCGCTAAACACGTTAACCAATCTGTCCAGAATTTCGGTCAACAGAAACGGCCGGTTTTCCAAAACCAGTTTCCCCGCCTCGATCTTCGAACTATCCAGGATATCATCAAGTATATGCAGGAGGGAATCTGCTGAATTGTTAATAATTTCAAGATAACGATGAATCACGGGGGAAACATTCTCTGTACCCATAGCCAGATCAGCGGCCGCGATAACACCGTTCAAAGGCGTTCTGATTTCGTGACTCATAGTGGCCAGGAATGCACCCTTGGCCCGGGAGGCACCATCAGCCATCTCCTTGGCCAGTTGCAAATCTTCATTCATTTCCTGCAATTCAGCGGTTCTCTGTTCAACCCGCTCTTCAAGGCTTTCCTTAGCAACTTGCAATGCCATTTCCCGGGAGCCGATTTCTTCCAGCATGCCATTAAAGGCGTCGGTTAACTCACCAAGCTCATCTTCGGTCTGTTTTTCAGCGCGGACGGAATAATCTTTTTTTTCACCAATCCGCCTGGCTGTCTTGACCAGACTCAAAATGGGCTCAGAAATCATCCTCTGCATAACAGCGGAAAACAAATAGGTAACAAAGGCAGCCAGGGTAAAAATAGTAAAAACAATGACTGCAAAAGTCCTTGCCCAGGCATCAATCTCCTGCAAATCGGATTTGATTACAATCCTGGCCAGATACTTGTCTGCCACAGATATGGTTTGCAGAAGACAGAGATACTTTTTCTCAAACCGATAATGATCCGCACTCTCCAGATCAACATCAAAATCAAATTTTTCTCCGGCCTGGCGCTGATATGAGGCAAATATTGTTCCGTCTCTATATATACGGGCGGCAATAATGTTCTTTTTTGCCCGCAAAGCCTCAAGGGTCTTCCGGGCGGAGGAAAAGTCACCAAAAAGAAGATCCTCCGCAACACTGTTGCCCAGAACATTCGCGAGTACGGTAAGCTCATCTTTCATGTTCTTCCGGTAACCGTAGAGATCGAAAGCTGAAATGGCAATGCTGGCCAGGACAAGACCAACACTTGCCGTGAGCATTATTATCAGAGTCAATTTATTTTTAATGGTGTGAAGCTGGAAAGGAAAAAATTTCATGATTATTTCATTTTAGCAGAAATAAAAGTGAAACTGAAATCCAAACCGGTTCCAATGAAGAAAAAGAAATGAAAAAAGATTAGAGAGCAGGTGCGAATCCGCAATCACGCATCAACAATCCGTGTCCGTGATCCATCGAAAACTCAAAAAAAGCCGGTTCACAAGAACACGGAACCGGCGAAAGGGAAAAGAAAACTTAACAAAGCAAAAAAAACAAATTTAAAAGACCCATTCTCTATCCGGCCTCCTCCCAGACACATATTCGGTTACGGCCTTCATTCTTTGCCTGATACAGGGCCTGATCCGCCCTTTCAACAAGAACTGAAACATTATCCGACCAGGACAACTTCTCGTCCCAGGAACTTTCGACAAGACCGATGCTCAAACCTGTTTCGCCAATATCAAACTCCTGATCCTGATAGGTGTCAAGAATCCTCCTGGCAATCTCCCTGGACTGTTCGATTGAGGTCTGGGTCAGGATAATTGCAAATTCATCACCACCGTAACGAAAAACAAAATCGACATTCTCCCTGGTACAAACCCTGAAAACATGAGCGATCTGTTGCAGCAGGTCATCTCCTCCCTGATGACCGAATGTATCGTTATAGGATTTAAAACGGTCAATATCAAGCATTGCCAGTACAACCATATAATCCTGACGAGCTGCCCGGCGTAACTCTTCCATTAATTTCAAATCAAAAAAACGTCGATTATAGAGGCCGGTAAGGGGGTCAGAGTTTGAAAGCCTCTCCAGCTCCTTGATCAAGTCCTGTTCCCGGATCACCCGATTCAGTTTCGCTTCAAGCTCATCCTGTTGAAAGGGTTTTGAAATAAAATCAATTGCCCCGTCACGAATCACCTCCGCATAACTGAAATTATCGGCATATCCGGTAACAATTATAACACCTATATCAGGATAGTCTTTTTTGATCTCTTTCAAAAGTTCCATGCCGCTCATTCCCGGCATATCAATATCACTGATGACAATACGGTAATGCTCTTCCCGAAGTTTTTCCAAGGCCTCTAAACCGCTGCCGGCTGATTCGCACTCGTGACCAAAAGAGGTGATAAAATACGAGATCGTATCCAAAACAAACGGATCGTCATCGACAATCAGAATTTTGACGGCCATTCACAATTCCTTCACAGACGGTGGAAAAAGTGGAAAATCATTTTATGAGCGATAAAAATTCAGCAGTACGGTGAAATAGCCCGTTGTCCGGACAACAAATTTGCCATTTTCACCAAAATAGAGACTGAATAGCTTCTAGAACAGCCATTGTTTATAAAAAATTCCACTTAATAACGCAACTTTTTTCATACTTGATTGCACAAGATTTTTCGCAAATGTCGCCATTTATAGACAAAAAATCAGACGGGAAGGAAGCGGGGGAAGAGGACAAAAATCTCAAAAGTTTTTCTCTTATTTTTGTGGAATTCGTGGCAGAAAAACATAATTACTTTCCGATCAGCAGGACATATGGGACCAACCGAATCAACCAAACCAGACCAAAAATCACGCACATTCGGTATATCCGCAGTCATGACAGACGCAGCAGCCACCTTCATGCTCAACCACCCCTCCACATTCCGGGCAGGCGCCAAACATGGTTTGTTCACGCAGAGAGTCATTCCTGCCGTTTCTCTTTTCCAGATGCTGACGAATGGCCTTGGCAATAGCATCCGCACAGGAGACGACCTTGTTCTTGCCGAATCCGGCCGGCTTGTGACAGCTGATGCCGATGAGCTGCTTGACCACCGGTTCCGGCGGCATACCGCTCCGCCAGGCCAGGGAAACCAGGCGACCGATGGCCTCACACTGGCTGGCCGCGCAGCCGCCGGCCTTGCCGACAGTGTTGAACAGCTCGAAAACCTGATTCTCATCATCCTCGTTAATGGTGACATACATGGGACCGCAACCAGTGGTCATCTGATAAGTGCTGCCGCTCAATCGCCGAGGCCGATCCCGCTTTATCGGCCGTGATCCTTCCATGACGGGAGCCGCCTTCTTGTCGGTCTTACCGATATTTAAAACCTGATTATCCCGGCAGCCGTCACGATAAATTGTCACTCCTTTGCATCCCTTGGTATAAGAGAGAAGATAGGCCTCTTTAACATCTTCCTCGGTGGCCAGGTGACCGAAGTTAATGGTTTTACTCACCGCATTGTTGGTAAATTTCTGAAAAGCGGCCTGGATATCGATATGATTTCGTGGATTGATATCATGGGCTGTTTCAAAAACCCGGCGATATTTACGAGGAATTTCATCCAAACCTTGAATACTGCCCGAATGGGAGATCTTTTTCAACAAATCAAGAGAGTAAAAACCGTTTTCTTTGGCAATCCGTTCAAAAAGCGGATTGACTTCAAAAAACTCATCATTATCCATGACCCGGCGGACAAAAGAGACGGCAAACAGGGGTTCAACACCGCTGGAACAACCGGCAAGCAGACTAATGGTACCGGTGGGGGCAATGGTGGTCCGGGTGGCGTTTCGCACCGGTTGAGGTTTATCGGCATGGGCATAGATACTTTTATTATAGTTTGGAAATGAACCTCGCTCTCGGGCCAGACGAACTGAAGTGTCCAGGGCGGTTTGATCTATAAAGCTCATTACCTCCTCGGCAGTGTCTATAGCTTCAGCAGAGGAATAGGGTTGACCGAGTTGAATCAGCATATCGGCAAAACCCATGACACCCAGGCCGACCTTTCTGTTCGCCTTGGTCTTTTTCTCAATTTCAGGCAGAGGATAGCAATTGACATCCACCACATTATCAAGAAAATGGGTCGCCAGCGAAACCGTTTCTCCGAGCTTGCCATAATCAATGCTGCCGTCAATAACCATATGGGCGAGATTAATGGAGCCCAAATTACAGGACTCATGCGGCAGCAGCGGCTGTTCGCCACAGGGATTCGTGCTTTCGATCCTGCCCACTTCCGGGGTGGGATTATCCGCATTCATGCGATCAATAAAAACAATGCCCGGCTCACCGGACAACCAGGCCTGCCTGACAATCTGCCGAAAGACCTTCACGGCGCTCTTTCTTCCGATAACTTCACTGTTCCGTGGATTGATCAAATCATAGTCATCGTCGTTCTCCACAGCTCTCATGAAATCATCGGTGATGGCAACGGACAAATTAAAATTGTTCAACTTGGAAAGATCGGCTTTCACCTTGACGAAATCCATGATATCGGGATGATCCACCCGAAGAATCGCCATATTGGCGCCCCGACGGGTCCCGCCCTGCTTAATGGTTTCAGTTGCGATATCGAAAACGCTCATAAAAGAAATCGGTCCGCTGGACACTCCCTTGGTGGAATGAACCACATCGTTTCTTGGCCGGATGCGGGAAAAAGAAAAACCGGTGCCGCCGCCGCTCTTGTGAATCAGGGCAGTCTGCTTCACCGCCTCAAAAATACTTTCCATGGAATCTTCCACCGGCAGGACAAAGCAGGCGGAAAGCTGGCCCAGTTCCCGGCCGGCATTCATCAGGGTAGGAGAATTCGGCAGGAAATCCAATTTGGCCATCATCACATAAAACTGCAGGGCCAATTCGTTGACAGGCCGCCCGGATTGATAAATAAGATCCCCTGCGGCAATGGTCTGCGCCACGCGCCATAACATATCCACCGGCTCTTCCATGACATTTCCCTGCTCATCCTTCATCAGGTAACGCCGGGCCAGGACGGTCAGAGCGTTGTCGGCAAAGATCGGTTTTGTTGCCCCAGCCGGCAATTTCAATCCATTTTTTTTCATTTTTTTTGACATTATCTCTCCACTCCCCAGATCTTAAAAAGAATTTTCATTATATCAGCGCAGAAAACGCTATACGCTAAATATAGTATATGATAAAAAATGAGACCACAATATAGAGTAAAAGTAAAGAAGAAAAGCAGGGGAATTTGATAAAAAAACAGGGCGGGAAAAAGAAAAAAATCGTATCTATTTGAAATTATGGAGGCAATTTACCATTCTCAACAAGCAATAAAAAAATGATCCTCAAGAATGTCAGGAATTGGGCAGAATATAGCCCTTGCGAATAGCATATTTGATCAGATCGGCGGTATTGTTGATATTTAACTTCTTCAACAGATTGGCTCGATGATGTTCCACCGTTCGAGTGCTGATGGAAAGAAGTTCGGCGATATCTCTGCTGATTCGACCTTCGGCAACCAACTTCAGTACCTGCCTTTCCCTTGGGGTCAGAAAATCGGAAGGAATATTTTTTTTCTCCCGGCAGTCACTGATCTCCTCCGGGCTCATTTCCCCGGACAGGACCGGCGAAATAAAATAGTCCCCCCGGATCACCTTGTCGATGGCAACAAGCAGTTCCAAATCAGAATCTTCTTTCAGGACATAACCATCAGCCCCGGCGGAAAGGGCATGACAGAGATACTGCTTGCTCTTGTGCATGGTGAGCATAATGATCTTTACGTCAGGGCAAATTTTCTTGGCCTCACCAATGGCTTCCATGCCGCGCAGATTCGGCATGGAGATATCAAGCAGAATGACATCCGGACAAATCTTCTTGATAAAATGAAGCAATTCAAGACCATCTCCGACCTGGCCGATAACAGCTAGAGAAAAATCTTCTTCTATAATTTTCTTAATCCCATGCCGGATTAACGCATGATCATCCGCAAGCACAATCCGACATAATCCTCTTTTCTCACCCACGACCAGACCTTTATCCCATATTTTCAGTAAGGGGCTGTGTAAATATTCGGCTAGCACCCAAATTTCGTCCGATTCGCCTTACTCACATATGACTAATATAGCTCGCAAGGCGACTTGAACGAACTTGGGCACTATCCAAACATTTACAGGACGAGTTTTTTGAAACTTTTTCACACAAGCCGAATATTTACGGGGCTGTTACGAAA
>JAOZOY010000123.1 GCA_029933005.1 Deltaproteobacteria bacterium | reverse complement strand
TATAGGCCAGTTTGTCGGACAATATGGACTTACCAAAAGTGAAGTCATGGCGGAGATTGAGAGTGTCTTTTCCGCTATACTCTCGAAGTGGTACCGTCTTGACGTAATGGTCTTTTTCCGGGAAGATCTGCAACTGGAAGCCGTAGTTTACAACAAGTCGAGCGGTGTGGTCACGCAACGCCTTGTTGATCTTGCTGAGATACGAGGAGTGAATACGCTAAAAAAACATTTGGCAATGAACTTGGCTAAAGCGGCGTTACTCAAACAGACAAATCGTTACAAGTTTTACGAAAAAGAACTGCGATGGGGCGAGATTATATCCTGCAATTGTGACCAAAATTATCATATTGAGACTGATGTGGTACCGGGTGAAAAAGTCATAGCGATTTGCCCCTTGAATCGTATCGGTAGAAAACGGGCTTTTCATTTACGCCGAGTTGATCCGGTTTTTCTAAACGGCACCCCACGCCTCAAAGTGATGGTTGACCGGGTATCAAAAACTCTTATTGAAACGCTGCTGAAGGAGCAGCTTGGTTCTAATGCAGAAAGGATTACCATCCGTTGCACTAAACGGTATGTAGGGCATAAGAGTTTTGTCCTCACCTCCAGGCGGCTACCGAAGACAGCTATCAAGGCCGTAACACAGGAACTGAATGAACAGATACAGGTCAGGTTCGTCAAGAATATATGATATTTGGGAAAGGGAAAAAGAAAGAGAAACTGTGGACGCATATCGAAACAGGCGTTCACCTTGATCACCCGGAAACCATTATGGAGTTGGGCTTTCCGGATAGTTTCCGGAAAGGACATTTTTGGTGCTTCGGTACCACCAGAGTTGGGAAAACTCGGATCCTTGAGCATATTGCAGAACAGGACATCCGCAAGGGATATTCCGTCGTGGTGGTTGATCCTAAGGGAGATATTGACCTCTTTTCCAAAATCACTCAGTTGGCCGATGATACGCACCGGCTTGATGACCTGATGCTGATCACTCCCATTTTTCCGGAGTACAGCGCTATTCTTGATCCTCTTTCCTTCTATTACATGCCCGAAGAGCTGGTGGCCCATATTACTGCCGGGGTGGCAGTAGGTCGGGAGCCGTACTTTTTCGGGGTGGCATACGAAGTCAGCCTGGTTGTGGTGCAGGCCCTGATCATGTTGGCCGAGGTAAGTGGCACTCCTCCATCGTTTAACCTCAATGACATCAAAAATCATATCAGCCATCAGGATCTGGAACGGCTCAAGGAACAACTTGATTATATTGACACACCGGACGCAGAGCAGCTTGCCAGGGATATGTAGAAGATTTTTTCCACCCCACCGGATTACTACTCCAAGGTGGCCAGCTCCCTTCGGGTAGCTCTCACTGAGTTGACATCCGGTAATGTTGGTCAGATTATCGGCAAAGCTGATGAAAACCGTTTCATTAAACGATTGGAACAGGGCAAGGGGATTATTCTGGTGGTTCAATTAGGATCATTACTGACCAAGCGGGCCGCCTACACGGCTGGCAAGGTGATCATCTCCATGATCCAGGCCTTTGTCGGTCGGGTTTATTCCAGTGGCAAAAACGTCACTCCTTCACTGGTGTTGCACATCGATGAAGCTCAGTCTGTTCTGTACCATGGTATTGAAGATCTGTTTGCCAAGGCTGGAGGAGCTGGAGTGTTTATCCATGGCTACTGCCAGTCTATCAGCCAGCTCTATGCCGAGGTTGGGGAGGATCGGGCCAACACCATTCTGGACAATTGTAATACGAAACTTTTTATGAGGGTGCCTGATGCCAACACGGCAAATTATGTTTCGCGGCATCTTGGTGAGGAACGTCGGTTTTCACCGATTATCTCCGTGGGAGGTGGGCTGTCTATTCGCGAGACGGAAGAAGTTCGGATCAAACATACTGAAATTTTAAATATGGCTCCGCGTGAATTGTTTTTAAATACTTACTCCGGCACCTATAAAGGAAAAACCGCAACGGTCAGTGACGGAGAGCTCAAGGTGACTTTTCCGGATTTAGTGGGAACAACCATGGCTGGTGCGAGCCAATGAGTTCGGCTAATTGATGCTCGGGATTAGTAAATTTTTCGAAACTGGGGGCTTAGGAAGCGGCTTGTTGGGGATGGCGTTCGCACTGGCAATGGTTGGGATTGCGGTGTTTGTCTTTGGCAGGAAAAAAGAAAAAAGTGTGCAGAAAATTCACCTGCGTGACCTATCGGCACTGTGGACCAAGGAAGGCGCCAGATCAATCCATATCTCGGAACTCTCACCCTTGTGGCGGGATGAGCAGGTTCTTGCCACGGAGGATGCAGTTCCTGATCTTCATAATCCACGGGCAGCTGATTTCATGGATAAAATTCAAAAATGGGCCTGGTTTGAGAAATTTCCACAGCAAAAGGCCGTATGTGGGCAGATATTGAAGTTACTTGACCAGGAAGGTCATTGTCCTTCGGTGGTTGATGTTCATGGCGATGTCGAAGGAGGCTGGGATGAAAACACCTATCAGCTTCTTGCAAAAACAACCCTGCTTGATCATTCGCTCAATGTGGCTGAACAGGTGGTGAAATTACTTTCTGACAGTAAGGCCTGGCATGTCATCCCGGATACCATGATAGCAGCCCTTGCCCATGATCTTGGTAAACTTGAATCCATGCGGGGATACCTCTATTCCCTGGGTGAGCATCCTCTGGCTGCCGGGCGGCCTTTGGCCGGGATTCCAGGATTTAACAAACTGCCCAAAAAAGATGAAATTATCCGGGCAATCAAATTGCATCATAAGATGCCTCAGGGGCTGCTTGGCAAGACCCTGAAGAAAGCCGATCAGAAAGCCAGGCAAAAGGAATTGGAAGATGCGGCCCTGAGCAATGATACAGCTCCGGCTGGTTCGAGTGAGATTATAAAAGCTGTACCAGCCAAAAAGAAGCAGGAAACAAATAATACTGCTTGCTGGCAGGCACAGAAAGACATCTACAACGAGACAGGTAAGGTAGACCGAGAAAAATCAAAATCGGAAGCGCCACAATTGATGGATATCTCCGGCTGGTTCGATATGGCCCAGTTTCTGGAGGAGTTGAAACCTTACATCAACAAAATGTTTGGCCGCCGGTTCATGGCCTTTTCCATGTCGGACGGCCATGTGTATTTTCAGGCTAAGGTTCTTGAAGAGGTAGCTCGTAAGCAAGCGGAAAAGGCAGGTTGTATGGAAATCGCCACTATGGGTCCGAGAGACGAATCCATGCGTAGTGTGTTACTTACCATTGTCCACCTTTTACGAACAGAACATGAAATCATTGCCCGGGGATTGATCAAGGATACTTTTTTCGGGGGCTATTTCAATGTGACCCGGAAAATCGGCAGGCCCATCAAGGGATATTACACGCCGTTTCATGCTGAAGTTTTCGGCTCCATTGCCGAGATGGAACAAAGTAAACCAAAAATGCTGCGTGATATTGTCAAGGTCAGCCCATATCTGGACAATGCGGATACGTAATGGCTAAAGAATGGGAAAGCAGAGGGCAGAACGATACCAATGCACAGATCATCACCACTGATTCCGGCAGGATCTACAGGCCGAGGAATTTGCTCAATGCCATTTCAGAGGTACAGCAGTTTTTTGTGATCGAAAGCAAGGGACAGGACATTCCTGGTGAATTCCTTACTCTGGAACATACTCTGGATTTCTTCAAGATTGGGATAAAAAGCGGATTTCATGAAGGCTTTGCCCTGGTGCTATTGTTTCCGGTTTTTCATTTTTATCTCTTCCCCTTTGTTTTTCAGAAGCTTGATTTTGTCAGTCATATCCTGTTCGGCTCTATTCCCTACCTTGTTCTGATCGTCAATACAGCCATGTGCTGCTATATCAGCCGCTACTATGTCGGCAATATTACCAGAAAGGCAATCAACTCTTTGCTCATGGGCCGGGCCATGTCCTTGTTGCTGAAAGCGTTTTTGCTTTATGTGATCTACCTGGCGCTCTACCGGCTCAGCACACCGGAGAATATCTGGAAACTTGCCATGCAGTTCGGGTCAAGGGCGGAGAAAATATATAATGGGTTCTTTGAGATAAAACCGCATCTGATGCCGGTGGCCACTGAAAGCTCTATTCTTATGGTGGTGGCGGCAATTTTTCCATACGGCTCGGTGTATTTATTGGATCTTTGGCGACGATATCGGATCAAGAGGAACGCGAAAATTATTTCTGCATAGGTGAAAAGGAGAAGAAAAAAATGACGGATACAAAAGAAAATAAAAAGAAACCTTCCTGGCAGGAAATCCAGGAGAAGAAAATCAACATGGTCAAGGAACGAGGCTCACGGGTTCTAAAAATCAATTCACCCCTTGGCTCAACCATGTTTAATATCCTGCGTCAGTTTGATATGGCTTATAGCCACTTTAAGGCCAGGCTCGGGGAGATGGACGGAATTTCACACGAGGAAGGCGAAGAGCTGATGGCAGAAGGAAGGGAGATTATCATAACCTTTTCCGATTATACCGCCAGGCTGAGCAAGAGAATACGGTTCCGCTATTATACACCCAGGGAAATCAGCGAGTTCATGAAAACGGAGCAGGAATCAACTCCGGAATAACCTTGCAAAATAAAAGGCGTTTTGCTATTTGAACAAGGAGTCTCTTTCCCGCCCCATAACATCTCAGAAAATACAATAAGGAAAAATCATGAACAAAGGGAACCTGATAGACAAAGTGGCAAAAGATTGCAACATGAGCAAGGCAGCAGCCGATCAAGTTTTAAACAGCGTCCTTGGCGCAATCACCGGGGCCGTCGCGGCAGGAGATAAAGTCACCCTGATCGGCTTTGGAACATTTTCTGTGACAGAACGGGCAGCCCGTGAAGGCCGCAATCCCCGGACCGGCAAAAAAATAAA
>JAOZOY010000122.1 GCA_029933005.1 Deltaproteobacteria bacterium | reverse complement strand
CTACGAAAAAACATCATTAAATCCATACAATACATTAACCCGGAAAGTTGAGTAAAGTAGTAAGCGCCCTAATGCTCATCGACACCAAATTCCCCCCATGCCTTGTGATACAGTTCATTTAACCTGTTTTCCAGGATCAGCCGATATTTTTCAAGACCTGCTGAATTCAGTTTTTTCGGCACATGAAGCGGTTCGCCATACCACATGCCGATTTTGGCAAAAGGCATGGGCAGGGCTGTTCTGTCCCAGCTCTTAAAGGCCCGGTAACGGCTGGCTCCCCAAGCCCCACAAATAATCGGTGCGCCGGTTTTGCCGGCAAGAAGAATGGAACCGGCTTGCGCTTTGCGGGCTGGTCCCTGGGAACCGTCCGCTACCAGGGCGGCGGTTTTCCCCTCTTTCATGCTGCGCATCAATCTTTTCAGGGCCGCAATACCCCCTTTGCTTTTTGAGCCGCGCACCGTCTGCACACCCATGAAATTTAATGTCCGGGAGATATATTCTCCGTCCTTGCTGGGGCTGACCATGGCAACATATTCGATCCCTTCCGAGCGGCTGATGATATAAAACAGGCCATAATGCCAGAAAGCAATAATGAAGGGTTTGCCGGAGCTGATGCAATTGCTGTAGTGTTCATAACCATGGCGCTCAAGCCGGCAGGTGGCAAAGAGAAGACCGGTCAACAGGCGGTAAACCGGTGGCACGAGAAGGAGAGAAAGTTGATAGAGGAAACCCTTTTTTAAAGCCACAGCAACTCCTTTTCTTTAAGTAGTTTGATCTTGTCGCGCAGGACAGCCGCTTTTTCAAAGTCGAGCTCCTTTGCCGAGGCCAGCATGTCCCCCTCCATTTTTTTCATTTCCTTACGCAATTCGTCAAGGGATTTATAATCGGGCAGGTCTTCGGCAGCCTGGGAAAGTTGCTGATCTTCTTTTTCATACAGGGTTTCCATCACATCCTTGATGGAACTTTTCACGGTTTGCGGAATAATGGAGTGGGTCCGGTTGTGTTCCTGCTGCAGAGTTCGGCGCCTGTTGGTCTCGTCGATGGTTCTCTGCATGGAGCCGGTAATTTTATCAGCATACATAATCACCGTGCCTTTGTCATTTCGCGATGCCCTGCCGCAGGTCTGAGTCAATGAGCGCTCACTGCGCAGGAATCCTTCTTTATCAGCGTCAAGAATAGCCACTAAAGACACTTCGGGAATGTCCAGTCCCTCACGGAGCAGGTTAATGCCGATGAGCACGTTAAAATCGCCCCGGCGTAGATCCTTCACCAGCTCAATACGATCCAGGGTCTTGATATCCGAATGAAGATAGCGCACTTGTACCCCTAGCTTTTCATAATAGTCGGTCAAGTCTTCAGACATTCGCTTGGTCAGCGTGGTGACCAGTACCGCCTCATTCTGTGCAGTGCGCTGCCTGATCTCCTCCAGAAGATCATCCACCTGACTAGTGGCAGGCCTTACTATGATCAGTGGATCCAGCAGACCGGTAGGCCGGATGACCTGTTCAACAATACGTCCATCAGCCCGTTCAATTTCAAAATCGCCGGGAGTGGCCGAGACATAGATCACCTGGTTCAGCCGTTCATCAAACTCTTCGAACCGCAGCGGCCGGTTATCCAGGGCCGAGGGCAGGCGGAAACCAAATTCAACCAGCGTCTTCTTGCGCGATCGGTCGCCCTTGTACATGCCGCCGATCTGTGGAACTGTGATATGACTTTCATCGATAAAGAGAAGGAAATCATCGGGAAAATAGTCAAGCAGGTTAGGGGGCGGTTCTTCCCTTTTTCTGCCGGTCAGATGACGGCTGTAGTTTTCAATGCCGTTACAGTAGCCGAGCTCACTGATCATTTCCAGATCATACATGGTACGCTGATCAATACGCTGGGCCTCCAGCAGGCGGCGGTTCTTTTCAAACCAGGCAACCCTTTCGATCAGCTCTTCCTTGATGGTGTTCATGGCCCGGGCCAGCAGCTCTTTTGATGTAACAAAATGGCTGGAAGGGTAGATGGTCATCTCGTTTGCTTTATCCAGCACCTCGCCGCGCAGAGGATCGACCAGAGTGATGGCTTCAATGGTATCGCCGAAAAACTCCACTCGTACGGCCAGATTTTCTTCATAGGCTGGAAAGACATCAATGACATCGCCCTTGACCCGAAATGTGCCGCGATGAAAGGAGTAGTCATTCCGTTCATAGAGCATATAAACCAGGCGGCGGATGACCTCCTCCATGGGATATTCCTCATCTTTTTTCAGGAAAAGATGCATATTTTTATATTCATCCGGCGATCCTAGACCATAGATGCAGGAGACACTGGCGACGATGAGGACATCATGCCTTGTCAGCAGGGAACGGGTGGCGGAATGACGCATCTTGTCAATGGTGTCATTGATGGAGGAATCCTTGTCAATATAGGTGTCAGACTGGGGAATATAGGCCTCGGGCTGGTAATAGTCGTAATAGCTGACAAAATATTCCACCGCGTTCTCGGGGAACAGCTCTTTGAATTCGGCAAAGAGCTGGGCCGCCAGAGTCTTGTTCGGTGCCATGACCAGCGTGGGTCGCTGGGTTCTGGCGATAATCTGGGCCATGGTAAAGGTCTTGCCGGAGCCGGTGACGCCAAGGAGAACCTGATCCTTGACCCCTAGGTCAACTCCCCGGCTTAACTTGTCGATGGCCCCGGGCTGATCTCCTGCAGGAGAAAATGCTGAATGAATGGTGAACATTAAGAGAATTACCGGTCACGTCTCAATAAGTGGTGGCAACCTATAAATAAATCCCCCTCAATCCCCTTTAATTAAGGGGGAGGTTGTCGGTATATCACCATTTATTGAGACGTGACAATTATTGAAGCATCACAGAGAAATATCAGGCCTGACCCTGAGAAAAGAGGGAAATCGGGGACAACCGGATTCAAAAAAACCATAATATTTGAAGGTTATGGTGGAGCCAACGGGCGGAGGCTTGACTCTCTCCTCATCGCTGAAACCGGTTCCGATCTTAAATCTGGTTTTATCCGGCAACTCAACAAGCAGTGAGCCAAGCCGTCCCCGGTTACTGCCCTTGCCGCCGATGTGATCAATGACCACTGCCTCCATGTCAAAAAAACTTTTAACCTTTAAAATCTCACAGCTTCGTCCTCTGGTGTAAAGCGCGTCCGGCTTTCTGACAATCAACCCCTCGCCACCCAACTTATCAACTTGCTGCAATTCAGTCTGTAACTGACATTTATCTTTAATAGTCTTCTGTGGAATAACAAAGGCAAATTGAGCGGGGTGATTGTCAAACCAGTCTTTTGCCTTCTGTAGTCGCCGGGTAAACCCTCCTGTTGCCTGGGGGACATCAAATATCGCAAATTTTAGGTCCAGCCACCCGTCATGGGGTTGCTGTTTTTTTGCAATAGATATGGTTTTTTCAAAAGTTCCCCGGCCGCCCCAGATCTCTCCCTCCAGGGCAAAAGGAGGGAAGTTTTTAACAAATGCTGCAGGTGGATGCAAGGGGATATTATTTTTACTGAGTAGTTTTTTACCATCCCAATACCCTCGAACCCCGTCCAGTTTTTCACTCACCAGCCAATTGGAAATATCGATACTGTCAGTATAGACCTGGGGAAGCATAATCTCCAGGGCATGGGAGTTCAACGGCAGGCAACACACGGCCAACCATAACCATAGGATTTTTTTCATTTGGTCGTTTTTTTGAAACATAATAGAGTGCAACTAATTCACCCTGACGCAAAATGCGGGAAAGACAACTCCTGCCCACGCCATCACAAAGACACAAGGCCACCTCTGATCATGGATCAAAATCACTATTTACCCAATACGTTCCTTTATCCTTTTGCTCATCTTGGCAATTGAACGGGACGCGGCCTGGGTCTGTTTGGTGGTCTGGATGGTCTGTTCGGCCGGTTAGGACGACTAGGACGGTCATAATGCCTGTAGTGATGATGGTGTACTCGAGATCTGTAGTAACGATCATAAGCCCATGGATCCCGTTGGGAATAGTAGTAGGCATCACCACTGTTCCCCTTTGAGCCGCATCCCGTCAAAGGAGCGAGCAGGAAAGTGGTGCAAATTATATACAAAAACATTTTCATTATTTTCATGTCAGTCTCCCGGCTCACTGTTTTACTGGTTGTAATGAATGAAACATCCGCATAAGTTCATCACCGTGGTTAACCGTTGTCTCATGGGGGCCAATGTAAATTGCTATGGCCACATTTTCTTGTGAAAGTTGCACAAAGGCGCTATGGAAATCCATGGACTCACCCTCTTTTTTGCCGGTGCCACTGGTGTAATAGACCTCCATGCCGTTTAAGGTATCAAACTTACGCTCCTTGGTAACCACATCGGTGAGCAGTTCAATGCCCAGGGAGTCTATGTACTCTTTTGCCTCTTGAAAGTTTTTCACATCCGCAGGAACCCACATGCCAAACCACAGTGCAGTGCCGTCACTTGGTATGGCGGTGATAAGCCGTGCGTGTAGTCTCCCATTTTCCTGCGTCTGGGCGGGATCATCAGCAACGCCGACATTTACCAGCCAACTGTCTGGAATGGTCATGGTAAAATGTTGTTTCCCCTGGGATGAGTAGGTGATGGACACCTGGGCCTGAACCACTCCACCTGCCATGAATAGAATGAAAAAAATGAGGCTCAGTGTTTTTTTCAGCATAAGTTTGTATCCTCCGTTTTTGATGTGTGGAATTTTTTTGCACCTTTTAGTGTTTAATCGGGAAAAGTCCTGAATGGCAAAAGTTTCCCCGACAAAGAAAGTCTTACTGAAGCCATTAAAGCTTTTACCAGGCTCCATAACGAGAATTTTACTCCCGTCATCCCTGCTCCTTCCACCATTTTTCAGCACGTTGCTGGTTCCATTTATCGGGAAGCTCTTCTTTAATTATCAAACTCAACTTTCGGAGTTGCCATAACTCATTGATTTTACGTTGATGCAAGAACGGATCTCTGTGCTGATTTAATAATGTCAACAGCAGTACCCATTATTGCATCAAGC
>JAOZOY010000058.1:3628-17954 GCA_029933005.1 Deltaproteobacteria bacterium | reverse complement strand
TCGGATTAACCACGGAATACACGGACCACACGGAAAAATTCATAAAACCATTCTTCTGATTTGTGCTTTTGGGTAGTGGCCAAAGTTAACCGGAAGGCCGGCTAGACCGTTTGTTTTTTTTAATTTCCGTGTAGTCCGTGTATTCCGTGGTTGGTAAAAAATCTGGGATGAACCACGGAATACACGGATCACACGGAAAAATTCATAAAACCATTCTTTCGATTTGTGCTTTTGGGTAGTGGCCGAAATTGACCAGGAAAGCCAGTTTAAGGCTGGTTGCTCTCAAATAGTTGTAGACCTGAGCACGATGTTCATTGCCCAGTTCCTTGACGGCTTTGATTTCAACAATGAT
Source organism: Deltaproteobacteria bacterium (assembly GCA_029933005.1). GTDB lineage: Bacteria > Desulfobacterota > Desulfobulbia > Desulfobulbales > SURF-16 > JAGHCC01. The sequence continues at coordinate 17,602 of JAOZOY010000058.1, read as the reverse complement.
CTTCTCGTAACAAATCAGATCCGGCATATAAATTTGGCTCAGGATTTCATTCTTGTAAACCAACCTTAATTTTGGTTGAGCGACAAAGGGGATTCCGGCCTGGGACAATTCCCTTTCCATGCATTCCTGATATACAGCTTCGAGAAAACCGCATCCCATTTGGCGGTACACCTCGAAGATAGCACCCCGTAAATGATAACTTTCTTTTTCGTATATTAAATGCCCCATTTTCCCCTCTTGCTTGTATTTCGTGATTTCTCAAAGGCTGAGATTAACCACGGAATACACGGACCACACGGAAAAATTCATAAAATAATTCTTTCAATTTGTGTTTTTGGGATAGTGGCCGATGTTAACAAAAAAGCCGACTTGAGACCGTTTGCTTTTAAATTTCCGTGTATTCCGTGTATTCCGTGGTTAAACGGTTTTGACTTTAATTTCCGTGTGTTCCGTGTATTCCGTGGTTAAACGATGTTTACCAGAACATCCAGTTACCAGTGAACACAACATAAATCCCCAAACCAAGATTAGTAACGCCATGGGCCAGAACAGCTCTTCCATGACCGATACAATCACGACCGCGCCAATCAAGCGCATAGCAATCAGTCCGATAAAAGCCCCCTGTGACTGGCCCAGACCATAGGGATCAAAAACTGATATCTGTTCTAACTGGAACAGATATCCTTCCGGCACAATCCAGATAACAAGCACCAAGAGACCGCAGCAGACAGCCGTCAGCACCTCGGCAAAGGAGAGCCGTGGGAATAGGTCTGCCGCATATTTATGACGCCAAAACCAGAGCAACGCCCCGACAATGAAGGTTTTGGCAATATAGAGAAAGGGGATCAGGGCTGGGAAAAACCGTGCAGGTTCGGTCAATAATAAAAACAGGACAAACGGTAAAACATAGGGCAACCATGGTTTTGGCAATAGGCGCTCTAATTTAGATTTCACTTGTTTGTGCTTATCCCATGTTTTTTCAAAAAATCATGCAAGGTGGGGCGGCTGATCTCCAGGAATCTGGCCGCCTGGCTGATGTTGTTGTCGCTCAGGGCCAGAGCCCGGCGGACAGCATTTTTCTCTGCCGTCTCACGGGCCTCTTTTAAGGTAAATAGTTTTTGTTCTTCCTGTTCCATGGGTAGCTCTTCGAGTCCCAGGTCAACGGGAGTGAGAATTCTGTCCATAGTGGTGCCAAGAGCCCGGCGGATACGGTTCTGAAGTTCACGGACGTTGCCCGGCCAGTGATGGGAAGTCAGAGCGTTAAGAGACGGCGGAGAAAAAGAGGTCTGCCCCCGCTGTAGTTTTTGAGATTCCTGCCGCAGAAAGTTATGAGCCAGCAGCAGGATGTCTTCCGGTCGTTCATCAAGATCCGGAATAGCCAAGGGCACGACATTCAAACGGTAGAAGAGGTCTTGGCGGAAAGTTCCCTGTTTGACACTATCCTCCAGATTCACATTCGTGGCAGCGATGATCCGCACATTAAGCACGATAGTCCGTGTTCCACCAAGGCGCTCAATGGTAGATTCCTGGAGAACACGCAGAATTTTCACCTGCATAAGCAGAGGCAGTTCTCCAATCTCATCCAAAAAGATCGTCCCCTGGTCAGCCTGCTCAAACTTGCCGATTTGACAAGCCGTGGCCCCGGTGAAGGCCCCCTTTTCGTGGCCGAACAGTTCACTTTCCAGCAGATTTTCCGGAATCGCGCCACAGTTGATGATGACCAGTGGTTTCTCGGCCCTCTGGCCCAGGCTGTGTACGGCATGGGCCGCCATCTCCTTGCCGGTTCCCGTATTTCCGGTGATCAGAACCGGATAATCGGTCTTACTGGCGCGCTTGAGACGTTCAAACATCTTTTGCATCACCGGGGAGATACCAACCATGCCGCATAGCGATCCGCATTGACAGCTTTGCTGCTGCAGCTGACGATTGGCCTCCTCCAGTTCATGGATTTTAAACGTACGGGAAAGAATGATCCTTAATATCTTTAAATCAATCGGTTTTGCGCAAAAATCAGCAGCCCCCAGCGCAATGGCCTTAACCGCGTTTTCTTCCTCCGCATTGCCGGTGATGACAATCACCCGGGTATGGTGGGTAAAGGAGGATATTTCTTCCAGAAGCTCAAAACCCTGCCGGGGAGTGTCCGGAAAGGGCGGCAGGCCAAGGTCCAGGGTGACTACCGGAAAAAGGCCGGAGGCTAGCAGCGGCCTTGCCTGGTCAGCGTCAGAGGCAATAGTGATTTCATAGTCTTTGTCCAAACCCCAGCGAAGCTGTTTGGCTACTGAATTTTCATCTTCAATCACAAGAAGCTTTTTTTTCATAATTTCAACCGGGAATTAGCCAATAGAAGTTTCCCCTTAGCGTAAGTAATTTGCTGATCTAAAAGACAATAGTCAACTTTCCTAATTCCGCGTTCACTCCGTCATTCCCGCGCAGGCCGGAATCAAATTTATTGCAGAATTAAATCATAACAATCTTTCGTAACTTCCAAAACTGGTGGCAACCTGTAAACAAATCCCCCTTTTTCAGATAGCAAGCTTGTGGGACTTCAAAGGAGGAGGCTGTCGGGACATCACCACTTATTGAAAAATTCCGAATAAATCTCCTAACTCCAAGATACAAAATCAATAAACATCTAATAATTATTACAAATCAACAAATTATAAGCAAAGTATTTTCGTCGTGTCTGTATACACTATTTGAAAAAATCTATAAAAAAGACTGCCATTTTTTCCGCACAGCGGTTCAGTTCCTACGGGACATCGTAAGGCTTTTATGGTTTGATAAGAGCCTTACGTAATGATTGATTGTCAGCCTTCGGTTTTTAATCTTCAGTCTAAAAAGCTAACCCCCTGAGCAGTTACGAAAAAAGGTAAAATAAATGGATATCACAAAAACCATAGCCCACATGAAGAAAAATCCGGAATTTGCCGCCAATGTGGGGATGATACTGGCCCATAACGGTATTGTCCGGGGCTGGTCAAGGGCGGACCGGGGAAAAGTTGAATTTCTGGAGGTTGTTGCCGACCAGGATAAAATTGAAGAAATCCGGCAGGAACAGCTCAAAAGAGAAGGCATTTTCGATATCAGGATTGAGGCCAGGTCAGGCCGGTTCCAACCGGGCGATGACCTTCTTTTTATCGTGGTGGCCGGTGATATCCGTGAAAATGTTAAAGCTGTCTTATCGGATACGCTGGAAAAAATCAAGACGGAAGGTGTTTCTAAAAAGGAGATTAAAATCTGACATTTTCGTTAACCCTGACACACGGAGCCTGTTCATTTACAGATCAGCCGTGATACAGGTTGAAAAAAAACATCATTTTGATTACATAAATGATGTTTTTATTATACTCACGTTTTCGTTTCATACGGATAATCATCAGGAAAAGCATGCGCTGTGGCAAAAAAAACAGGTGAACATAAATGTATTCCGCTTCTGATTTACGCAAGGGATTAAAAATCGAAATTGACGGTGAACCGTATGTGGTGATCCGTTTTGACTTCTCCAAGCCCGGCAAAGGCCAGTCCCTTTACCGCACAAAAATGCGCAATATGGTCACCGGCAACGCCTTTGAACGGACCTATCGCTCCAACGATAAATTTAAAAAAGCTCCTCTTGAGGAACGATCCATGCAATTCCTCTATTCCCAGGGTGAAGAATATAACTTCATGGATACGAAAACCTATGACCAGATCGTCATCATGAAGGATCAGATTGATGACCAGGTCAATTTCCTTATCGATAACATGGAAGTCGATGTCCTGATGTTCAACGACAATCCTATTGGCGTTACCCTGCCGAACTTTGTCCAGCTCAAGGTCATTCGGGCCGAACCCTGGGCCAAGGGCGATACCAGCGGCACGGACACCAAGCCGGTCACCGTTGAGACCGGTTACGAACTCCAGGTGCCGCCTTTTATTAATGAAGGAGATAAAATTCAGATCGATACCCGTTCCGGCGAATACATGACCAGGGTCAAAGAGTAATACCCTTGCTTGGCGTTGCCGGCCTGAGACAACGGGCCAAACTGATTCAGGCCATTCGCTCTTTTTTTGTTCTTCACGGTTATCTGGAAGTTGACACCCCCGTCCGTCTTCCCTGTCTCCTGCCCGAGGCCAATATCGAGCCGGAAACATCGGGAGAATGGTATCTGCAGACCTCTCCTGAAATTTGCATGAAGCGACTTCTTGCAGCCGAAATTCCCAAAATTTTTCAAATCTGCAAATGCTTCCGGCGTCACGAACGGGGCAACAGGCATCTTCCTGAATTAACCATGCTGGAATGGTATCGTCTTGACAGCGATTACCACGACCTCATGGCCGAATGTGAAAAACTTTTTTTATTTCTGGCCAATAAGACTGACATGGCCCCGGCCAATTGCAATCTTGATTCTCCCTGGCAGCGAATAACCATGGCCGCGGCCTTTGACCTTTACGCTGAAATCTCCCTGTCCGAGGCCCTGGACGGCGATTTATTTGATGAAATCCTTGTCCGTGATATCGAGCCAAATCTGGGACAAAAACGCCCCACCTTTCTGTATAATTATCCCGCCGAACTGGCCTCACTTTCCCGCTTGAATAGCGCTGATCCGGCCGTGGCCGAACGTTTCGAACTCTATATCAACGGCCTGGAACTGGCCAATGGTTTTTCCGAACTGACGGATCCCCTGGAGCAACGAACCCGTTTTGAAAAGGAACTCCGCCTGGCCCTTTCCCTGGGCCGCGCGACTCAAACCATGCCGGAAAATTTCTTGCGTGATCTTGGCCGAATCAATCAGGCTGCGGGCATTGCCCTGGGTATTGATCGGCTGGCCATGATCTTTTTTAGAGCGAAAAGGATTGATGAAGTGGTGGCTTTTTCGCCTGAGGAGTTGTAGCCGAACAGGAAGGCCACGGAAAATTAAACTTAAACCCCGGGATACCTCGGCAGAAATTTTACTGGTTGGACTGCTGAAAAAATTTGGCAAATCTACCTGAACGAGCTACAGCATACCGAGAATATGACTGACCCGCACCGCCTTATCCCGCTCAAGTTTGGGTATAACCTTGGCGACAAAATCAGGCTTCATGGCCCGCAGAATTCTGGCGACAACGTCATCTTCCATCTGATTCAAAAGAGGAGCAAGCTTGGTGGCACTCATGGCACTGTAAACCTTAATCAGTTTCTTGAATTCCTTGTCCTGGATCGTCTTAAGTTCAGCAATCTTTTCTTTCAGATCGGTTTGCAGAGTGGTTAATTCCGTCAGTTTGACATCTATTTCGCGGCTCAGCTCCTGCAATTCCTTCTCGCGCCGGGCCAGATCTTTTTCCTTGCCGGCAACCGCCTTTTCCCTGGCCGCAATGGAAGCGCCCCTGTCCAACTCCTGTGGGCTCGCCTTGACTGGTTTATCAACGGCAAGCACCGTCACGGAAAGATTTAAAAGGGCTGTGATGAAAAAAAACATCATCAATGACTGACGTAACTTCATCATTCTTCCTGTTCCCGGTTACCGGTTATGGCGTAAAACAGCCTGCTCATCATTTTCATTCTGTTCCCTGCGCAGTTCTTCACTCTGATAATTCAAATAATCCTTTTCACGAATTTTTTCAATCATCTTCCGTTGTTTCACCGTCTCGGCAAGCTCCTCCCTCACACGCATAACCACCTGCTTCTGGGCCTTAACCGTATTTCTCTGTACCTGAATCCGCCAATCCTGCATTCCGATGCCCTCGACATAAAGGGAATACATGGCCCCGGTCATTTGCTTTTTTTTACTCGCTTCCATTTCAGCGATCATGGTGGACCGTTCAGTCCGCAGACCGGTCAGGAAAGCTGAGTGATTGTCCAGAGTCTGCTGCTCTCCGGCCAGTTTCAAGCAGGCCTGCTCCTCGAAATTTCTTCGCAGATTCAGGATGGTTTCAAGTTTAAAATGATAGGGCATTTTTGTTGGTCTTGTTGGTTCGGTTGATCCGATTAGTCTGGTTGGTCTTGACGAATGAGACCAATAAGACCAACTAAACTAATCACCAAACATCCTCAACAACCCCTCCCGGCTTTGCTCCAGGGAAACCCTTTCATCCACCGGCTGTTTGAGATAATCATTGAGGCCGTCAATCATGTCAATGGCCTGATCAATTTTCGCATTACTGCCGGCGGTATAGGCGCCGATATTGATCAAATCCTCTGAACGTCGGTAAGTAGCAAGCATATCGAGAAAATGATGGGAAGCTTCAATCTGCTCCCCTGGAACCACATCGGTCATGCAACGGCTGACACTGCCCAAAATTTCAATGGCCGGATAATGACCCCGGCTGGCAAGATCACGGGAAAGAATCACATGGCCGTCAACGATAGAACGGACAGCGTCGGCAATGGGTTCGTTCATGTCGTCACCCTCAACCAGCACGGTATAAATGCCGGTGATACTGCCCTTGCCCGCGCAGGTGCCGGCCCGTTCAAGCAGCTTGGGAAGCTGGGAAAAAACAGAGGGTGTATAGCCCCTTGATGTGGGAGGTTCACCAATAGCCAACCCCACTTCCCGGCTTGACATGGCAAAACGGGTGACGGAATCCATCATCAGAATGACATCCCGATCCCGATCCCTGAAAAACTCGGAAATGGCCATGGCCAGATAGGCCCCCCGCATCCGGACCAACGGCGGTTGATCCGAGGTCGCCACCACCACAACCGACCTGGCCAGCCCTTCCTCACCCAGATCACGTTCGATAAAATCCTTCAACTCCCGGCCACGCTCACCGATCAGAGCGATAACACTGATATCAGCCGCCGTATGTTTGGCAATCATGCCGAGAAGTGTACTCTTCCCCACTCCGGAACCAGCCAGAATACCGATACGCTGGCCCTTTCCCAGGGTCAGAAGACCATTTACGGCCCTGACTCCAACATCAACCGGCTCCAGGATTCGTTGCCGATCCATGGGGTTCAACGGTTCTGCATAAAGAGGATATTCCCGGCCAAGATCAAGAGGTCCCTTGTTATCAATGGGATTCCCCAGACCGTCAATCACTCGGCCCAGCAGAGATTCCGCCACGGGAATCATGGCCTGTCCTCCCACCATCCTGATCGTAGCGCCGGGCTCCACACCCCTTATCTCGCCCAGAGGCATGAGCAGCACCTTGCCGTCACGGAAACCGACAACCTCGGCCGGAACCCGGTTCCGGCCCCGGAAGACATCCACCTCACAAATGCTACCCACCGGAATGCCCGGCCCATAGCTCTCAATCACCATGCCGATCACCTGACTGACTCGGCCCCGAACCGAGACAAGGGAAATATTTTCAGCTGACTGGATACATGTGGATAGATTCATGGATTGGTCTTGTTGGTCCGGTTAGTCTATTTAGTCCTGTAAGTCTTATTGGTCTGGTTGGTCTAGTTGGCCCTGACTAATGAGACCAGTCAGACGAATCATCAAGCGCCGCCTGAAAGGCCCGGTCAACCGCCTCATACAGTTTCTCTCGCCGATTCTCAAGGGTCGCATCAATTTCACCAAAGTCAGTTTCCAGGAAACAACCGCCCTCGGAAATATCAGGATCCTCGACCAATTCCACCTGTTGCCTTCCGGCAAGCGGCTGGGAATTGTCCTGTTCCATTTTCTTGATCCGTTCAAGATCAACAGGATGCAGATGGATCTTGACCGTGGACCGGGCAACAACATACTCCATGGCATCCCGCAAACAGGTCATGATCACCTGTGAATTAACCGACACCTCATGATTGACCAGACGATCGACCATGGTTTTAATCAGCGGCAGCAAATCATCTTCATAGTGGCGATATATATCAGACCGCGTCTTTTCCAGCTCCCTGATCAAATTTGCGGCCTGGGCCATTCGATCGTCAAATTCCGCCCGGCCGGAAGTCCTGCCCTCCTCCTCACCCCTGGCAAAACCCCTGTCATAAGCCTGATTCTCTATTTCCGCAACCTCGGCCCGGGCCTTTTCAATCATCTCTTCGTTCTCTGACCGGATCCGTTCCTGCTCCATCTGTATTTTCTCGGCAGCAGTCAGTCCGATCTCTTCATCGCCTCCATCCGGATCATGCCAGAGAGATTCATAGGAAACAAATTCATCGCTGTTTTCAAGATCCGGCAGGGAAGATTCCAGGCCATCCAATGAACTCCAGTCACCGTGGATTTTAATAACACTAGACAAATTCATCATCTCCGCCGCCACCTTTCATCAGCTGGACTTTACCTTCCTGCTCCAGCCGCTTGGCAATCTTGATAATGGACTGCTGGGCCCCTTCAACATCCTTCAAGCGGGTGGGTCCCATTATTTCCATATCCTCTTTGAGCATTTCCACCGCCCTTGAAGACATATTGCCGAAAATCTTGTCCTTCAACTCATCCGAAGAGGTTTTCAGGGCAAGCTTCAGATCATCCGTGGAAACTTCCTTCAAAATAGACATGATTCCACGATCATCAACCGTAAGTAGATCCTCAAAGACAAACATAAGCCTGCGAATGTCCTCGGCCAGACTTTCACGATACTCTTCCACTCCTTCAAGAATCTGAGATTCAAGAGCGCGGTCCGCATTGTTCAGCATCTCGGCTACAGCCTCGACACCACCCAGACGCTGACCTTCCATTCCCTGGACCGAAAGAAGCTCTTCCTGCAGGACCCGGTCGACTTCAACTAGAATATCCGGACTGACCTTATCGAGTTCAGCCATGCGCACGACCACCTCAACCTGGGTCTCTTCCTTTAACTCTGCCAGGATTGCGGCGGACTGGTTCACATCAAGAACGGAAAGAACAAGGGCAACGGTCTGGGGATGCTCGTTACGAAGAAAATTATAAAGGACCTTGGGCTCAAGCTTTCTCGCCTTCTGAAAAAGAGTCAATCGCCAGTCCGAACGAATATCCTCTAGTATTTCATTGGCCTTTGTACTGTTGAGCCCTCTTTTCAGTGCCGCCTCCAACATATCATTGCCGGAGAAATAAAGTTCAGTGCCGCCTTCATCGGAACGAAATTCACTGAGCAAAGCAGCAATATCCTCCTTGTCCACATGATCCATCTTTGACATCTGCCGGCCGACGATTTTGATCTCATCATCTTCAAGACGTTGAAAAACCTGGGAAGTAAAATCTTCTCCCAGGGTGAGCAAAAAAACCGCCGCCTTTTCCGATCCGCTAAGATTTTCCGCCATGGGCTCTTTCCTGGCCATAACTTATCCCTCGTAACTTTTTTTACACAAGCGGAATATTTACTTATCCCTCTTCTCGCAGCCAGCGTCGCACCAGATCAGCAGCCCTGTCCGGGTCACTCTGGGCCAGTTTATAAATCCGTTCCTGATCCGTCATGCCCAGGGGCTGCAGTTTCAACTCTTCTTCCTCCAATTCCTCTTCAGAAAGCCCCTTCTCCGCCATGACTGCGGCACGTTGCGCCGCAGCCTGCTGTTCACTCATCAGCCGAAAAAACGGTTTCACAATAAAAAGAAGAAAACCGACAGACAGAAGCAGGATAACAAATGGCATGACCAGATGTTCAGCCAGAGTCCGCCATTTTTCCATGTTATCAGGCTCAGGTTCCACCAGGGAGGAGAGATAAAACGGCATGCTGACGACATCAACCTGATCCTCGCGTTCTTCATCAAAACCAATGGCATTTTTGGTCAATTGAGCAAAATAGGCCAGTTCCTCGGCTGTACGGGCCTGATATTTCCGAGTTACCGCACCTTCTTTGTCCTCACTTTTCTCATAATGGCCATCAACCATGACCGCCACGGACAACCGGGTAATTGCTCCGGGTGTTTCTTTTGTCTTTCGTATCTTTTTGCTGATTTCAAAATTACGGGTAATATTTTCACGACGGGAATTGTAGCCCGCTTCACCGTCTTCACCCGCCTCGGTGTAAGTCGCCAGTTGCCCCTTGACTCCAGGGATCCCCGCGGCTAAATCTTCACTGCCGTCTTTCTCCCGCATGAGCTGTTCACTGCGAATCACCTGACCTTCCGGATCAAAATTTTCCTCGGTCATGTCCACTTCACTGAAATCAATCTCGGCGGTTACCCTGGCCTGAACCTTATTGACGCCCACTACCTGTTCCAGCAGGCTTTCAACTTTATTTTGCAAATTATGTTCGACCTTAACCTGATACTCAAGCTGTGAGGCGGACAGCAATGCCTGGTCATCCTCAGTCTGCCGATAAAGCAGACGACCGAGAGTGTCCACCACGGTCACATTCTTTGTTGATAAATTCGGCACTGCGCTGGCCACAAGGTTAACAATACTTTGAATTTCACTCTTGGAGAGCTTTTCGCGTCCCGCAAGCGCTACGCTGACCGAGGCCGAAGGTGGCTTGGTGTCTTCAATAAAAACAGATTCCTTCGGGGTGGCAATATGTACCCTGGCACTCTTAACCTGACTGAATCCGCTGATTGTCCGGGCCAGTTCACCCTGCAGGGCACGCTGATAGTTAAGACGCTGAACAAAATCCGTGGTGCCGAGACTGGTCTGGTCAAAAATCTCAAAACCAACCCCGCCTCCCCTGGGCAGCCCCTCACCGGCCATGGTCAGCCTGGTCTCGTAAACCTGCCCGGCCGGGACAAGAACCGCTGTGCCGTTTTCAGCAAGTTCATAGGGCACACGCGACTCCTTGAGCCGGGCAACAACACTTGCCGCGTCTTCAGGAGTCAAGCCACTGTACAGAACCTTAAAATTAGTCTCCGTGCCCACGAAGCTCAAACTTAACAGAACCCCCAGGACAACGGCAATAATCACGCCGGCTACTATTTTCTGGATCAGCGTCAACTGTTTGAGAATATCCCGGGCCTGTTCAAATATTTCCTTGGGTGATGCCATTGTTTTGTCCTGTTGGTCTTGTTGGTCCAGTTGGTCCTGTTGGTCAAGTTGGTCAAGTCAACCGACCAATGAGACCAGTTAGACTAGCAAGACCAGTCTGACCAATCCTAAAGCTGCATCCTCATAATCTGTTCATAGGAGGCAATGGCCTTCTGCTGAACCTTTGTCATCAGCTTAAACGAGATATCCGCCTTTTCGATGGCGATCATGGTTTCATGGATGCGGGCGTGCTGACCGGAAATCAAACCACTGGTGAGGTTATTTGCCTCCTCGATATTCCCGTTGACCGAATCAATCGATTTCTTCAAAACCTCGCCAAAACCGCTGCCCGCAGTTTTGACTTTTCCGTCCATTAATGATGCCGCAGACGGGCTGATCTGCTGTAATGGCAATGTATTCATTCTATTTCCCTTCTAATTCTTTACCTACTTTACCTTCTTTACCTGCTATCCTACTACCTTCTACTGATCTCCAATGCTTTCAGAGCCATACTCTTGACCGCGTCCAGGGCGGCAACATTGGCCTCATAGGCGCGGCGGGCGCCGATTACATCAACCATCTGTTCGGTCACATCCACATTTGGAAATTGAACAACACCATTTTCATCGGCATCCGGGTGAGATGGATCATAGACTTCCTTGAAAGGCTTATCGTCTTCCACGACCTCAACGACATCAACCCTGCGCAACCGGGAAGAAACCGAATCCATGGTTTCCTGAAAGGAATCAACCGGCCTGGCCCCGAAAACAACCGACTTTGCCCTATAAGGACCGCCTTCCATGGTGCGGGTGGTATTGGCGTTAGCCAGGTTCATGGCTGCGACATTCAGGCGGGCCCGTTCAGCTTTGAGGCCTGAACCACTGATCTTCATTGCCGTCAGTATATCCATACTTATTTCCCTCCTTCTTCAATGGCATACTTCAAAACGTCGAATTTCTTGCCAATCAGCCTGCCGGCAATCTCGTACATCAGTTGATTTTCTGAAAGTTTGAGCATTTCCTCATCAATATCAACAGGACGATCCTCTTTTTTAAAATCATGACCACGGCTGACATCAACAGGATCGAGAGCAAGATGTTTATCATGGGTACGGCTCAATGTGCCCTGGCCGGCCATTACGTTTTCCATGACATTTTCAAAAGAAAACTCCTGAACTTTGTAACCTGGTGTTTCAAGGTTGGCAATATTTGACTGAATCAATCCCTGTCTCTCCGAGCGCAGGTTCAAAGCCTGACCCATCAGGGCAATATTTCCACCAAAAAGTTTATTTATCGGCATTTTTTTCTCCTGTCCGGCAGTTCATTGTTATGTGAAGTAAAAAAGCAATTTGCGTGCCGGGAAAAAAGACACGCCGTGCTGGATCAAAAAAAAAGAAAAAAGTTAAAAAGTTACGAAAAAAATGAATCCAGGATATATCGAATCAGCCCTTGAATAGAGCGAAATTTATGAAACGAGGTAACAGGCGAAAATTCAGGATCTTTATGAGTCACTATTCAGCATGATAACCGGGGAACTGAACCCGGAATCTATTTTAAAAATAACAAAAGAATTATATCGTCATTCCCGCATGGACGAAGATGGGGTGCTGCTGAATAGTTACCTTTATGAAATAAATCCACTGGTTCTATACTCATGCAACTTGTTACGCAAAGTCCGAACACTGATGCCCAGCATTTTGGCGGCATGGGTCCGGTTATCGTCAGTTTTTTGAAGGGCCTGCAGGATCATTTGACGCTCAACATCTTTTAAAGGCATGATCGATTCAGCGGAAACCGTACCATGGCGACCGTCTTTATTTCTTTCGCTGTCCTCCCTGCTATTTTCCACAGAATCCGGCCTCTCGACAAAATCATCAACCAGACTGCCGGGAACGCGGCTGTCATCATCCCAGAAATCCCACACTTCCAGTTCATCGCTTGCGGAAAGAAGCACGGCCCGCTCAACCAGATTTTCCATTTCCCGAACATTGCCGGGCCACGAGTAATTCATAAACCGCTGCTTGGAGCCGCTTGACAGTTTTTTGATGTTTTTATCGTACTGTGTCGAAAATTTCTCAACAAAATAATCCGTAAGAAGAGGAATATCCTGTCGCCGTTCCCGCAGGGCGGGAAGGCGAAGAGGAATCACGTTCAAACGATAATAAAGATCCTGACGAAAATTCCCCTCTTCCACGGTTTTTTCCAGGTCACGATTACTTGTGGCCAGCACATGGACATCGATTTCCACCGGCCCCCTGGCGCCCAGCCTGTCCACTTCTTCCTCCTGCAAAACCCGTAAAAGCTTCGCCTGCAGATGGAGGGGGATCTCGCTGATCTCGTCAAGAAGTAAAGTGCCGCCATTCGCCAGCTCAAATTTGCCTTTTTTAGTGGAAATAGCCCCGGTAAAGGCCCCTTTTTCATGACCGAAGAGTTCACTTTCCAGAAGTCCTTCAGGCAGGGCCGCGCAATTCAGAGCTACGAAGGGACTGTTTCGCCGATCACTTTCATTATGCAGATAACGGGCAAAAACCTCCTTGCCAGTACCGGATTCTCCAAGAAGCAGCACCGTGGCCTTGCTCGATGCCACACTGCGTGCCTTTTTCATGAGGCGGAGCACTTTCTCGTCCCGACCGATGATAGGCTTATTTTTACCGCGATTTTTTTTCTTCCGCGAAATTACCCGCACGGGTTCAGCCTGCTGTGCAGTCTGCCTGAATACCCTGATCACCGTCTCCATAATCATCTCATCGGAGAACGGTTTTAGAATGTAATCAAAAGCTCCCTGCTTTATGGCCAGCACAGCCGTATCTACCGTGGCGTAAGCGGTCATGATCACCACCGGCAGAGCCGAAAATTGTGCTTTGATCCGATGCAGCAGATCCAAACCACCCATTTCCGGCATCCTGATGTCGGTAATCACCAAATCCGGGACATTGCGTTTAATGATTTCCAGGGCCATGCGGCCATCTTCAGCCACGGAAACATCGTAGCCCTGTGCACTTAACATCTCGAAGAGGGCGATACGGATCTGTTGCTCGTCATCAACAACAACTATTCTTTGTTTTTGTTCTACCATTTCTAAGGGACGGGAAGGGGAAGAAACAGAGAAGGTAGAGAAGTAAAAAACATGCAATGACTCATCTCTCACTATCTCTACTTCTTTATCTTCTCTATTTCTCTATTTCTCTATTTCT
>JAOZOY010000058.1:0-3528 GCA_029933005.1 Deltaproteobacteria bacterium | reverse complement strand
TTCTCTATTTCTCTATTTCTCTATTTCTTTGCTTTCTTTGCCTTCTCTACCTTCTTTATTCCAACACTAATCCACCAACCTCGGCTGCCTGCTGATTGATATCCAACTCTTCCAGACGCGCCAAGGCAATTTTTTTAAGCAAAGGATTCTTCCCTGCCGCCGCCCTTTTAAAATAATTTATGCTGTCGAAGGTCTTTCCCAATGACACCAGCACATCTCCATAATGCAGATTCATTTTTTGGGCCTGTTCGCCCTTCCTGGGCATCGTCTCGTCAAGGGCGGATGAATAGGCTTTTCCTGCTGCCTGCAGATCACCAACTGTCCGGTATGTGTCGCCAAGCTGACCATACCAGCGCTGAAGGTCTACAGATGTCAGGTAAGCTGTTTTTCGGTATTCCGCGAGAATTTGTTCCACTTCATCTACCTGATTCAATTGAAACAGGCAGCGCAGATAGTCACCGCCATATATGCCCTTCTTTTCATTAAAAGCTGGAGAAGCCGCAGCCATTTTATAAAAAACAAGAGCGTCGTCAGGACGTCCCTGGGCCTCCCGCAGCCGACCGCTGAGGGAATAAAATTCACCGACAATCTTCTCGTCAACGTAAACCATGCGCAAATACTTGAGTAACCGCTGGGCGGCCGGAAGATCATTCTTTGCCAGATAAACTTCCGAGCGATGCAGATAAACATCAATCTTGTCCTCATCGGAAAGCTCAAGAGCCAGTGAACGGTAATAAACAACCGATGCCTGATCATACAGTCCCATGGACTCAAAGGCCCGGCCGATCAAGTACAACAGCCTGCCGCCTTTAATTTTTTTTATATAAACATATTCACGGTGATAGAGCTGGTAGACTTCTTCAAATTTTTTTTTCTTCAGGAGATCTTCCACCCTGAGAACCAGAATCCGTCCCATCAGTTCCGCAACCTCTTCGGCTCTGACCGGATCGGTTTGATAACGAAGATAAGGCTTGCCCATATCATAGACCCTGTCATATTCCTGGCGCCCCCAATGCCTTTTAATCAGCGAGTAGCGGGCATCCTGGGCAATTTCATCACTATAATACTGATCCAGAACCGACTGAAAGGGTTGATCGCCTTCCTTCCGTTTCTCTTCATCAGCTTCCCGGAACCGGGCCAGCCGGAACCGGCTCATTACAACCTCACGTCCATCCTCCCCGCCAGTCTCAACGATTCTGAAATAGAGCTTTTGAGCTGCCTGCTTATTTTGCTCACGCAAATAGCTTTCAGCAATCTCAAAAAGAACTTCCAACCTGGAAGAAGGTTTTTCCACCAGATTTAAATAAGTAAAGAGGTCCCGGCGTCCTTCCTCTTCATTCCCGACATTCAGGTTGGCTATGCCCATGCGATACAGCAGTGCCGGATCGTCAACATAAAATTGCGGATTATGGCGAAGAATTTTCAGATAAACACCAAGGGCCGCGTGATACTCTTTGCGGGCGAAAAAAATATGGCCTTCTCCGGCCTGTCCCCTGAGACGAAAAACTTTTTTGGAACTCTGCCTGAGTTGTCTGAACACCTCGCCGGCCTCGTCAAGTTTGCCAATGTCCAACAGACAGCGAGTCTGCATGAAGCGGGCCTCGTCTACTCTTTCCCCACGGGGACAACGTTTCGCGTAAAGTCTGAAATAGGTCAGGGCCTCCCGGGAATAATGCATCCGAAAAAAAGACATTCCCACCTCGAAGTAAGCCTGTGAAAGGTGGGATGATTGAGGAAATTCGGTAATAAAGCGACGGAAACCTTCCTTCAGCGCCAGCCAATCCGGATTCACTGACTGCAAAGCCAGACTTTTCTGCAAAATGAGGGAATACCAGAGCGCATCTTCACCTCGCTCTGCCTCCGGATACTTTTCATAAAATCGAAAAAACAGGGAAGCAGCATCCTTGTCAGCTCCCGTTTTTCTCGACTGCAGGGCTTCCTGCCAGAGACTCTCCTGTTTTTGCAGCAGAAGGGATGCGTCCTGAGCGGACCGGTTTTCACAAAAAGCGGACTGGACGGAAAAAAGCAGGGCCAGGAACACAACAACCACGATTAACCGGGCAGGGGCCCTGAAAAAATCAGAGAAAAACATCACGTCACCACGATAAAAATCACTCTTCAACCATCTTGACAATCTTGAAACGTTTCATTTTTTCCAGAAGCGTTGTCCGATTGACATTCAGCAGTTTGGCGGCCTGATTTTTAACCCATTTTGTCTGGCCCAGAGCTTGGATGATTAACTTTTTCTCAAAATGAGCAACCACTTTGCTCAAATAAAATCCCTGGGCTGGAATTTCATAAATCTCACTGACAACGGCGTCCCGGGCCTCAAGAAAATGTTCCGGCAGATCCTCAAGTGTCAAAAATTCACCTTCAGCCAGAATCACCATCCGTTCCATGACATTTTCCAGTTCCCTGACGTTTCCGGGCCAGGCATAATTCATAAAAGAAGACATTACGTCCTGACTGAATCCCTTAATTGATCTTTTTTTAGCATTATTTAATTTTGCAAGAAAATAATCGGCTAAAAGAGGAATGTCCGTCACTCTTTCACGCAGGGGCGGAGCGGAGATGGGCAGGACAGTCAAACGATAATAAAGATCTTCGCGAAAACGGCCTTTTTTAACCTCATCATCCAGGATACGGTTGGTGGCCGCAATCACCCTGAAGTCAGATTTAATGGTCTTTGTGCCGCCGATTCTTTCAAACTCTTTTTCCTGCAGAACCCGTAATATCTTAACCTGCAGCATCGGGCTCATCTCACCAATTTCATCCAGAAAGACCGTGCCGCCGTCCGCCAGCTCAAACCTGCCCTGCCTGCTTCGTATGGCATGGGTAAAGGCTCCTTTTTCATGACCGAAAAGTTCACTTTCCAGCAGATCGGCAGGAATTGCACCGCAATTAACCGGGATAAAAGGAGCCTTTTTCCGGACACCTCCATAATGCAGGGCTTTGGCAATCAGTTCTTTTCCCGTACCGGACTCGCCCTGTATCAGTACTGTCGTATCCGAATCACAGACCTTGTCTATCATGGAAAAAACTTTTTTTATCTTCTCGCTTTCCCCAATCATCCTGGGAAAAATCTTCTTTCTGGAAGATTTTTCAGTGAACAAAATCCGGGTAGTCGCCGAAGAATCTATTTGAGAGCCGCTTTTCATACAATTTATCTTTTCGCTTTGAATTCATACTGCCAATCTGAGACACAATCTCTCAAATTTAGAGCCTTACTCTTGAAAGGCTGTCATAAAAGACAAGAGATAAGCGCAGACTTCGAACTTAGGAAGTTCTTTTGAAACAAGGTATTTATATCTACTGCCAAGGCACTTATCCTAATTAAATTTAAGTCCACTTCCACTTTAGGGCCTGTAAGAAAATAACATGGCCAATCTTTCATCTTACCTTCAGGCCATCTTTGAATGTGGCTCAATCGCAAAATCCTCAGAGTAGCACTGCTACGCCTGCGGTTTTGCTCAATCACCACCTTCAAATCTGACCCAAATCTAAGCGCAATATCAGCCATGTTATTTT
>JAOZOY010000121.1 GCA_029933005.1 Deltaproteobacteria bacterium | reverse complement strand
CCATCCGGACAGCCAATACTTTCTTGTCCTCTACGGGACTAATGATGCAGGTGGATTTTTCCCTGTTACCCCAGAGTTATTTAAGGCCAACTTGCAACAGATGATTGACATGATAAGGGCAACAGGAAAGGAGGCCTATTTAGCCAAGGTGCCCTACTCAAAGAGCGCTGGTCTAAATAGCATTTATCGAGATTATAATGCCATGATCGATCAGTTAGTAAGCGAAAACAACATTACCGTAGAACCACCTGATTTTTATACATATTTTGAAACAAATCCGGATGAACTGGTTGACGATTGGCATCCTGATGGGAACGGATACCAGTCAATGGCAGATTTGTGGCAGGCGTCACTTCAATAATACCGAGGGAAAAAAATGAAAAAAAATATACTATTAGGCTTTATTTTCTTGACATTGATGATGCCTTTCCGCCTCTCTCATGCGAATAGCAGTGTAGTTGATTCAACTGTAGTTCCTTTTTGCACCGCACTTCAGTCAGGTGATCTTAATGTCATTAAACCTTATGTCGGCGGTGATATGTACCAAAAAATGATGGGTGCATTTGAACAAAACAAGAATTATGGAGCATTTCTGAAACAGCGTTATGATGGAGCAATATTTCATCCAACGGTTATAGAACAAAGTGAAAATGAAATGCTTGTTAGTGTAGAAGTTGAATTTCAGGAAAAAGGGATAAGCGTCTTTGAGTTACTTGTCCAAAAAAATAAGACCGGTACATGGCAAATAATGAACCAACAGACCTCAACCAGAAGGAACTTCATTCGGCCGGTTAAATCTTCTCAGTAACAAAACTCATAACCTGCTGAAATTACTACTTTTAAAATAAATCTCAGGCGCCCCGGTTGAAGTGCTGAACAGGTGCGGCAGTTCATCCTCTGCAGAGAACTGCCAATCGACTTTTCAGATCACTTCTCTTTACACCAGAATTCACTTTCTACCAGGAAAAAATCTTTCCAGACACCTCGTGATTTTTTCAGCTACCCTTACTATACGATGCGGCCTCTGCTCATGTGTTTCAACATGTATTTTTATATAGTTGACTGGAAAATTGTGACCATAGAGTAGCAACTCAGCTTGTTCCCATGATGGTTTTGCCCTCATTAAGCATTCACGCTCAAACCACTGGTAATCAGCATACCAGGTCCAACAACCATTTTTCTTGTAAACTTCAACAATTTCCTCTGCCAACGCCAAATTCACCGACAAACACTCATAATCGGTCACAAAACCTGAAATATAATGATCCATGAGGTTAACAGATCGGTTACTGCAATAGTTGGAAAACCATAAGTCATAGTGGAATTCTGTTTGCAGTGCTTTGAGTACTCGATATACGAGCACATGCTCCTCATGTCCATACTCCCCCCAGGGATTATGAGTAAAAACATTCTTCCTGTTTGCTACTATGCTTCTGAGAATGGAAATCAGTTTTTCATAGGTATCCTGATACCTGAGAGCTGCCTCCTGACATTTCTCAAGTTTAATTCCATAGTCAGTTGTAACAGGTTGACTCCAGTCAGCCTTGTCCCAGGCGTCAGGTTCGACAATATCGAGTGTGGAAACATTCAGGAGAGGATACTGAGCAATGGCTTTTTTACGCGCATCCCCCACCTCAGTATTGTAGGGGGAATCATTAAAGCAGAAAATGATGCTATCCATCTTGTCAATAACAGAACTCAACCAAAGAATTTCATCATCGGGGTGGGCAACAATAAGAACAGAACTATCAAACATAATAAATGGTTAACTAACTATTTATCAGGCAAAGAAGATGCCGTTATAAATTTACGGGCTAATCTTCTAAAATATTTGTTACTCGTCAAAAACGCCCCCTTAACCAGGCCATGCTTAATCCTGTTAAAATAAAGATCAGAAACAAAATGCTGACGCAATGTCCATTTTGATTCAGGTTGAATAGCTATAGACCAAGGGTATAACTTTTTGGTCAACAGGGTTCGGCTATGCAAAACATCATATATCTCTTGATATTCATAGCCGAGTCTGTGGATCGTTTCCTCTCCAATGGCTGCTAGATAGCGACGTGCAAAAAAAAGGGCCTGGTCATCATTGACCATAGTTTTCCACTTTTCAAGACTGCCGGTATTGGTAGTGGTATGCTGATTTATCCCGGTGGGATCGTTATATTTTCCAATTGGCTTAGGTGTGTTTGAATAATCAAGCATCTCCCTGTGAAAATCAATTCCAAGTTTTTGACAAAGCAAGGATATGTTAGCCTCAGGGTCTGAAACAAATTCCTCATATCGAATGGTGATCGCATTTTCACCCAACAAGTCAATGCCATCCAGTATCAATTGTGGCGCATCAATGAGATCCGGCGCAAAAAGCCCTAAAACAGGCCAATCTCCTTTTACATACGTTTTCAACTCAGAAGCCAACACTGCCAGGGGATTTCTAATAAGAAAAACAAACTTAGCGCGGGGGAACAGTTCATAAAGATCCCTGATAATAAAAAAGTACCTGGGAGTTTTATCAAGGAAAAATTTCTTGTTATTTTGCTTCAGGGCATTCTTGTAAATAACCTCTGCCCATGCCCTGATTGCATCATCATAAACCTCTCTGCCGTCTGTATAATGATCCAAAAATTCCTCTACCGCACCCTGTGCCCAGGATGAGTTAAATTCGGTTTTCATCTTATTGCTTTTTTTCCCATAGACAGGATGTAACATCAGCCATGTTTCTGCTGACGTCTGGACATCAGGGTTACCTGCCAGAACTCTCTGCAAAAGCGTTGAACCGGATCGTGGTTGGGAAATGATGAAAATCAGATTTTCACCTAAAAATGAATCAGTCATAAATTAAATGTCACTATCCTTATCACTTATTATTGTTCCCATGGTTTGCTTAAAAACATCAAAAAACCTTTCTCTTGTGTGATTGGCTCGCGCAAATTCCCATGATTTTCGGCTCATTTGTTCAATTTTATCAGCCGACAGTCCTGAAACAAACCTGGCCTTTTCCATAATCTCCGGCACGGAAAAATCTTTTAGAATAAAGCCGTAATCATCTGAGATATCTACACTAGACTCATAGCTGACCTGCGGAATAAGTCCCGCGTGCATGCATTGAATAACACTGCCCCCCCCTCCTTCAGCACAAGACGGATAGACAAGAGCAACACATCGATTGCAAATATCAAGGAATTCATCGCTGTCCACATCTATCCATCCAACGGTGTGGATGTTTGGGGTATGATAGAGTTCTTTGCGGAATGCTTCTTCAAACCGTTTTTCGTCGCTTATTGGACCACAAACGTAAAGATGAAATTCCGGCATATTAGCAAAGGCCTTAAGAACAAGATCCAGACCTTTATGGACAAAACCATGACTACCAAACCAGACAAAATGATGACGACACTCCTCAAAATCTTTATCGGTGTTCCATGGATAGAGATTACAAGTGGAAATGGGTATGCGGTATATAGGTTTTTTTGAATACTGATATGTATCCGCAGTAAATTGATTGCCGAGAACTGTTGCGCAATCAGCATATTCAATTGCCCAATTGTATTCAATAAATTTAAAACTCGCTAAAGTAACGCCTTGTTTCTGCTGGACACCCAGAGAACGTCGTAACACGGCGGAATTATTAAATAGCCAATGTGCAGTATCTAAATGCACAATTTTTATACAATCGTTGTTGAGAAGTTTAGCAATACGTTCAAAATGAATACGAGCAGAGACAAAAACAGAATAGTTTTTCAGGGGTATAAATTTATCATCAAGGTAGCTAATGACATCAACGGTATATCCCATCTGCAAAAAAGCCTTTGCAATCAGATAGGATTCCCAATGATTTGTGTGATGATTGGATATCAGGCTTTCATCTTCTACCAAAAAAGGATCAATTATATATGCTAAAAGCACATCGCCCTTGCTGATCCCCTCAGGTTTTAGTGTAATTGCATTTGGTTTGGGTTTGCATTTACGAATTTCAATTCCGATTTTTTTCCGCAGTAACTCATTGATCAATTTTTTCATTCTTTTGTCTGATTATTTTTTACACCAATGAATTGATCAACTTTTTCAACCCACTTTCAAGGTCTATTTTTGCTTTCCAGCTAATTTTTTCTAAAGTTTCCTGACTGTTTGCCCTTCTTACCTGCTCCATAACTCTATCCTCTACTGCGCCAAAATGCGGCTTGATATCAGGATTAACCAACTTAACGGTTAACTCGACAACATCCCTGGTCAAAGTCAATTTACCAGTTCCGATATCAATAGTCTGGCCCTCTATTCCCGGGACAATCGCCAAGTGAATAAGACCTGAAACAATATCATCAATATAAATCCAATCCAGTTTCCTGGTACCGCTTGTTAATTCAGGAACATTGCCATTTGCCGTAGTGAGAATAACGTAGGGCAGCAACTTCTTTAAATCGCGCACACCAGGGCCATACACCATGAAGACCTTAGCAATCGTGACGGGAAATTGGTACAATTGATGAAACATTTTACAATAATTGGAGGCAGCAAATTTTGAAACGGCATAAGGCGAACTTGGCTCAAAAACATTGTCTCCAAACACAGGTTCTTCCAGTGAACCAGCCAAAATCATCCGCTTGCATTTGTATTTGTCCAGGCTGACTAAAAGATGTACCGTCGTAAGCAGGTTGTTGTTGAATGAAGGCATGACCTGCTGGACATCCCGACGTCCAACCACATGTCCGGCAAGGTGGAAAACATAATCAGGTCTGACTGATTCTATCAATTGGTCAACATACGACAAATCAGTAAGATCACCCTGATGCCATTGAATATTCCCGTTAGATTCCTTAAAATTCCTGGAAATGCCATGTACTCTAGCACCTGATTTAACAAGCTCAGCTGAGAGTGCCGAACCAATAAAGCCTGAAGCCCCGGTGACCAGTATGTCGGAGTTGTTTAATTCAGAAAAATGCACGTTAAAAAACCTTTATATTATAACTTTCCGACGCATCACATGCAGAAAATCTACAAGCTGATGATTTATCAATAGCGCGACTTAACTCAATACAACAGCCACCTAGCTTGACAAATTATTAGTTTTTACTCAACTTTCCGACTTGACATAA
>JAOZOY010000057.1 GCA_029933005.1 Deltaproteobacteria bacterium | reverse complement strand
CTAGCATGATCATCTGTTCTTGCAGATAGTTATCGTGGCCCGCCCCCAGGACGAACGAATATTTGCGAATATTTGTCCGCCGCCTCCACTTTATAATTCAAATTTTCTCTTGACACTAATTATTTTAACAGTTATTTGTAGTTTTTTAGGTTGCAAGAGGGGAGTTAATCGTAATTTTACCCTTTTGGGCCAATCGCTGAAAAAACGATTACTTATCACCTGACTTGCCGTGCGGAAAAAGTCGTCCTCAGGGACGACGGTTGGGCCTGATCGGACTGGGTTCATCCCCACAATCCACGACCTTGAGTCACCTGCTGAAAAGCGAATTCTATCACTTCAGTTATCACGTAACTCCCATCTATGGGCTAATTCAAAGGAGAAAGAACATGAAAAAACTTCTATTAATTGTTGCATCTGCACTTTTAATGTCTGCTAACGTTTATGCAGGAGACTGCACGGCAGATGCTGAAAATTACTGTGCTGAAAAAAGTGGAGCTGAAAGAATGGTTTGTCTTCGTATTCAGCAGAGAACAGGAGAGATGCCAATGGGCCAACTTTCTGACAAAAAGTGTGCCGAAATGATCCACTCTGTTGTTGAGAACATCAAAAAGAGCTGTGATATTGAAAAAGATAGAAATGGTGTTTGTGGAGACGTTAAAAAAGGTCAAGGTAGGATTATCACTTGCTACCACGAAAATATGGATAAGATTACTCCTCAGTGTCGAGAGGCCATCACATCTGCTGTAGCAACAGTTGACGCTTCTATTTAAAAAACGACTAAGTAGCATGTTCATCGAGGGTGCTTTACCGCCATCTAGGCAAAAGCACCCTCGATTTTCGCAAAGAGCACTTTCCCTGCATTAAAATTCAAGAAATAGTAAATATTCGGGCAGCACCTCATCTTACAAAAGAAAAGGGGTCAAGTCTCCGTTTGACCTTTCTTTTGCTTCGAGTGCAAAATATGATCAACAGTGTCAAAGGAGCAGTCTCCATCCCGGTTATCGCCTCAAGCGGCTCCGGCAACGCAGCCCATTTTCTTGAGATATTTACCTGCACCAAGGTGGAAATTCGGCTTTGCTGACATTTTTTTGCTATCCAGGCAAAATTAGCCCATTAAAGCAAGGCAAAAAGACTCAGAAAGCATTGTATATTTCTCCAGCGCATGATATCATCAAAAGTGATGATAATGTCAACAATACACAGAGGACTGTTATGAAAGAATCAATATTGGTTTCTACGCGGATATCATCTGATGTCGCCGACCGCCTGGCAGCTTTAGCGCAATCAACTCAGCGATCAAAGTCGTTTCTTGCCGCGCAGGCCATTGAAGAATTTCTAAATATACAGGAATGGCATGTCGCCGCAATTAAAGAAGGTATTGCAGCCGCAGAGCGTGGCAATGTAAAAAGTCATGAACAGGCCATCGCTATTCTGAATACCTGGGGAAAAAATGCGTCCAATTGAATGGTCTGCACCAACACTCGATGACCTGATTGCGGCAGGAGACTTTATAGCGCACGACAACCTGAACGCTGCAAGGCGAATGGCAGGCAGGGGAAAAGAAGCTGTTGAGTATCTCCGGGACCATCCCAATATGGGGAGACCGGGACGATTATCTGACACAAAAGAACTTGTTGTATCTGGAACACCATTTATTGTCGTTTACCGAATAAAGAAAGGTATGGTGCAAATACTTCGCCTTTTACATCACGCTCAAAGATGGCCATAACTACATGCATCAGCATCTTCAAATCACAAAGGAATAATCATTGTGGAATTAAAGGAACAGTGGAATCTGGAAATGGCGCTGGCTGTTCTGGAAAACCAGACGGTTGACAGTAAACTCTGGGCTGAAGCCGTGGAATGGCTCCTTCTTTATGGCCCGCCGCAAATAAAAGAACTGGTCACCCAGGCCTCCGGCATGGCTACACAGGAGCATTTTCCGGAACTTAAGGCAACCTCTTACACTCCGGACGGTCAACCCTGTTATGACATTCAGGCCATTGCCGATGCCCTTGGCCTGTCAAGGGAAGAGGTGCTGAAAAAAATTGCTGAGATGGAAATGAAACAGAATGTTATCCATCTTTATGAAGAATCAGAAACTGAAAAAATACAATAGCTGCTCTTTATCCTTTGAGCCTTCAGATTATTATTTCACAAATGTCGTGACATTTTTGAGCAAGCCCTTAGGCTTGAGTAACCTATGTCATGACATTTATGAAATAACCTTTACGATTTTATCAAAGGTTGATCCATGAAAAAAACAAATTTCAATACCAGTCCCGGCAAAAAACCGAATATTGAATTAAACAAACCAGATGACAGCAAATTCTGGCAACAGCCCAACTTTACTCTCCTGGCATATCTGATTTTCATTCTTTCCTCCTTTTATCTCTGGCATGGTATAGCGGAAACCAGGCAACAGGAAATTCCCTATAGTGAATTTCTTACTCACGTGGATAATCAAGAAATAGCAGAGGCCGTAATCACGGAAAAAACGATCACCGGCACTCTGACCATAATTGATGAAAAAACAAAAAAACCACGGCAGTTCTTTACTGTACCACTATGGGACAATGATCTTGCCCGTAATCTTGAACAAAATGGTGTCACCTACAAGGTACGGCAGAGTTCAAAATGGCTTACTACTTTTCTGTTCAGCTGGATCATTCCCTTTGGCCTGCTTTTCTGGTTCTGGCACATCATGGCCCAGAAAATGGGGGGAGCCGGGAAAAATTTTCTCAATATTGGCGGCAATCGTATTCATATCCACGCTGAATCAGACCTGAATGTGACCTTTGATGATGTTGCCGGGGCGGAAGAAGCCAAACTGGAATTGAAGGAAATCATAGAATTTCTTAAACAACCGGAACGAATCAAGAGTCTTGGCGGACGTATGCCAAAAGGTATCCTGCTGACCGGCGCCCCGGGCACGGGTAAAACACTCATGGCCCGTGCTGTGGCAGGCGAGGCCAAAGTACCCTTTTTCAGCATAAGCGGATCAGAATTTATCGAAATGTTTGTCGGCGTCGGAGCGGCGCGGGTGCGTGAACTGTTTGTCCAGGCCCGACAAAAGGCCCCCTGTATTATTTTTATTGATGAACTTGATGCCATTGGCGGATCCAGAGGCATGGGACCGGCCCTGGGAGGGCATGACGAACGGGAACAGACCTTGAATCAACTTCTGACCGAAATGGATGGATTTGACACATCAACCGGCGTTGTAGTTCTGGCAGCCACCAATCGTCCCGAGATTCTGGACAAAGCACTCCTCCGATCAGGACGTTTTGACCGACAAATCATTGTTGACAAGCCTGATCTTTTGGACCGTTTAGCTATCCTGAAACTGCATACGAAAGAAATGAAAATAGCCGATGATGTTGATCTCAATGTGGTTGCCCAGCGTACGCCGGGATTTGTCGGTGCCGATCTGGAAAATATCGCCAATGAAGCAGCAATCGGCGCCGTTCGGGAAAAT
Source organism: Deltaproteobacteria bacterium (assembly GCA_029933005.1). GTDB lineage: Bacteria > Desulfobacterota > Desulfobulbia > Desulfobulbales > SURF-16 > JAGHCC01. The sequence goes on along the minus strand of JAOZOY010000057.1, from coordinate 14,767 downwards.
CATCAAAAAATAACCATGGATGATTTTGAAAAGGCTATTGACCGGGTCATGGCCGGCCCCGAAAAAAAGCACAGGGCCATGAACGACAATGAAAAAAACAGGGTGGCCTTTCACGAATCCGGTCATGCGCTGGTGGCAAAAAACCTGCCAACCGCCGAACCGATACACAAGGTATCCATTATTCCAAGGGGCGTAGCCGCTCTTGGTTATACCCTGCAATTGCCGGTGACGGAAAAATTTCTTTCCACAAAACAGGAAATGAAAGAACAGATTACCATTCTTCTTGGCGGCAGAAGCGCCGAAGAAATTGTTTTTCACGACGTTTCAAGCGGCGCCCAGAACGACCTGGAACGAGCAACGGAAATCGCCCACAGCATGGTGTGTCAACTCGGCATGAGTGAACGTCTGGGCCCACTGACCTATGGCAAACAACAGCGTTTGATGTATCTTGATGTTGCGGCAAGGGAAGAAAGAAATTTCAGCGAAGAAACAGCCCGTCTCATTGATGAAGAGATAAAAAATCTGGTTGAGGAAGGTCATCAACAGGCCATGGAAATTATATCTTCCAAACGTAACATTCTTGATAAGCTGGCGAGCCGTCTTCTGGAAAAAGAGGTGCTTTCCGGCGAAGAGGTTGAACAAATTGTTAAAACTGGTGAATAATCCTGTAAAAAATCTTTTTTCACCAATTTTTTCCATCTGTCGGGGTTATTATTTTCTTGAATCCGAAAACGTCCGCCCGCATCGGCGGACTTAGCAAACTTTTTCCAAGCATCAAAAATGACAATCTCAATGAATGACTTATTACAACAGTCAGTCAACCATGCCGTGATGATCACCGGCTTTGTCGCCATGATGATGGTGCTGATCGAATATCTTAATATTTTCTCACAAGGCATCCTGCAGCATGGTTTACGCAACAGCCGAATGAAGCAGTATTTTCTGGCCTCTTTCCTGGGTGCCACGCCCGGTTGCCTGGGCGCTTTTGCCGTAGTTTCACTCTACTCCCACCGGGAGGTCACCCTGGGAGCTGTTGTGGCGGCCATGATTGCCACTAGCGGAGACGAATCTTTTGTCATGCTCAGCTTGATCCCTAAGCAGGCACCTATTATATTCACCATTTTACTGGTCACGGGACTTGCCGCAGGTTATCTTACAGACACCCTGTTGGCAAAAAAAACAACAATTCATGACGGCTGCACCCATGAATTTAAAATACATAAACCTGAATGCCGTTGTTTTCCCTGGGGAAACATCAGGGAGCAATGGAGAAACTGCTCCCCGGCCCGCGGCATCCTCGGCCTGACATTATTCCTGTTTCTTTTTGCGGTGGTAACCGGACAACTGGGACCGCCCGTCTGGAACTGGATGCGGGTCACCCTGGTTATTGTTGCCGGGCTTGCACTTTTCATCGTTTCCACCGTACCGGATCACTTTCTCGAGGAACATCTGTGGAAACATGTGTTCAAAATCCATGTTCCCAGGATCTTCCTCTGGACATTTGGTGCCCTTTTTTTCATGCATCTGCTGGTGGATCGTTTTCAGCTCGGCGACTGGCTGCAGGCAAACCAGCTCATCATTCTTTTTGTGGCATGTCTGATTGGACTGATTCCGGAATCCGGTCCGCATCTTATTTTTTTAACCCTTTATGTTGAAGGGAGCATCCCATTCAGTATTTTTCTGGCCAGTTCCATTGTCCAGGACGGCCACGGCATGCTGCCCATGCTGGCTGAATCCCGTAAAGATTTTATCAAAATCAAGGTCATTAATCTTGCGGTTGGCCTGCTGTTTGGTATAACCGGATATCTATCAGGATGGTAAAAAAATGAATGATTCAATCCACGTAGTCTGCCCCCAGTGCGGGGCTATCAACCGTATCCCGGCCTCGCGCCTGGACGCCCGGCCAAAATGCGGGAAATGCGGCCATCCCCTTTTCTCAGGCCATCCTGTTGAACTGACAGGCAATACCTTTGCAAAACATCTTAGCCGCAACGACATCCCTCTGCTGATTGATTTCTGGGCTCCATGGTGCGGCCCCTGTAAAATGATGGCCCCGGCCTTTACCCAGGCAGCAGCAGAGCTTGAACCCCATATCCGGCTGGCCAAGGTCAATACCGAAAAGGAACAAAACATTGCCGCCCAATTTGGAATCCGTTCCATTCCGACTCTTGTGCTGTTTATGAACGGTGTTGAAAAAGACCGCCAGCCCGGGGCAATGGACAGCAGCAATATCGTTCAGTGGGTTCGCAGCCGGCTTTCATGACAAAAATCAGTGATGATGTCTTCGTAAAAAGTCCCCTACTCCGTCATTTCCGCGGGGAGAGATAAGCGCAGACTTCGATAGATCGGTATGCTGGTCAGCCTGATCGCCTTCCCAGGGAGTGCTGCCGAACATTTACCTTCATGTTACGAATTTCTTAATCTGTTTTCGGATTCTCATCAAAACCTTCAAGATACTTTTCAATGGCCATAATCTGCCGAGAGTGAACCACCATGAAAACCTTGTTGCCCGGATAGAGCTGATCATTACCCCTGGGGACAACCATTCTGTCATTATCGCGGTCAATGAGGCCGGCAAAAACACAGTGTTTTAAAAATGCCTTTTGCCGGGCCAACTCCTGGATCGTGATCCCACCATGGGGCCAATTCATGGGAAGCTCAAACATAATAAGCTGGGCCCTGTCACGTTCAATCGAGGTGATGACCTTGATTTTCGGACTTTCGAGTTCAATGACCACCTTATGCCTGAACATGGAGCTCATATCGCAGATGCTGGTGGCGCCCGCCATTTGAAATGCCTCGGCGTAGGCTGGATCGCGCATTTTAACAATAATCCGTGAAACCCCGCAACTATGGGCCAGCAGGGCAAAAGTGAGATTGTCGGCGTCATGATACAGGGTGGCCAAGGCCACATCCGCCTTTTCAATTCTCGCTTCACGCAGAATCTCCATATTACGCGCGTCCCCCTGAATCGTAACAATGCCGCTGTGGGCATACAGCTCTTCACAGACATGGCGGTCATAATCGATAATCAACACATCATGCTTGTGGTCCAGAAGTTCTCTTGCCACGGTGGAACCGGCGATGCCGCCGCCTGCAATGACGATATACATGATTTATCTTCTCCTTAAAAGAGTTCCAAACAGCACAGCCAAGGGGATAATTTCAAGACGCCCTGCCAGCATGCCGAGAATATAGGTTAACTTGATGACCCAATGCAGTGAAACCATCTCATGAACTGAAAAATAAAACGGCCCCATATTGCCCATTGCCGAGGCCATTCCGGACAGTCCCTGCCAGGAACTGAGGCTGGAAAAGGCGCAAGTGATAAATGCTCCTCCGACAATAATCGTCATCCACATCCAGAAAAGGGCGGCCACCCGCTCAATCTCGGCCGGGGAGATGACCTTTCCTGAAATGACCAGGGGGATAACAGCTGCACGGGGCAGGAAGATGCGTTTCAGCTGAACTCCAAAAAGCCGACAAAGCAAACCAATCCTCAGCACCTTGATTCCGCCTGCCGTTGATCCGACACAACCACCGACAATCATCAACGTAAAAAAAACCTGTTTACTGAGCGACGGGAAAAACGGATCATTAATATCTTTTGTCAGGTAGCCGGTGCTGGTTAACAATGAAGCGACCTGAAACAGGGCTGTACGAAACAGATCATGCACTCCACTCAAACTCCATGTCTGGGTTGCCGTGAAAACCCTGCAGTGATCCAGGCAGACAAGCAGCACGGCCCCGCCGCCGATCATCCAGTAATAACGAATTTCAAAACCCGTAAACAGAGCCTTGAGATCACCGGTTATCACCGCAAAATGGATGAGGAAACTGATGCCGCCGGCCAGCATGAACAAAACAGCAACATATTCAATAAGCCAGGCATGAGGATAGTTATTTTGCGACCAGTAAGAAAGGCTCGCGTCATGGGTGGAAAAACCGCCGGTTGAAATGCAGGTAAAGCAATGGTTCAGGGCATCGAAACAGCTCATTCCCGCCAACCAAAAGCATAAAAAGGAGCTTATCGTAAACATGATATAAAGCCCCCAGAGGATCTTCATTGTATTGAAAATACCGGGAACAGGCCGTGAAATATTGATTTTATGACCTTCGGCGCTGAAGAGCGCGGCAGCAGCACTACCGCCCCGGAAGCTGATGAGAATAAAAAAGGAAAGAATCCCCAGGCCGCCGAGCCATTGCGTAAAAGAACGCCAGAACAGGATCGATCCGGGTATCCCGTCCAAGCCCTCAAAGACCGTAATGCCGGTGGTGGTAAAACCGCTTACCGACTCAAAAAAGGCATCGATAAATGATTTATGCAGACCAAGCTGATAAGGGATGGCGCCCAGGAGACAGACAACAATCCAGCCCAGTGCCGTAATAATCATGGCACCCCGCACAGATGGTGTCTGATAGGTAAATCCTTTCTGAATGGCAAGACCGGAAAAAATTGAAATAATGGCGGGAAAAAGAAAGGTCCAGACCGATATCCCGGCCGGCCCGCCCTCATCAAGGAGCCAGAGAGGGATGAGGGGAATCAGCAGAAAAATCCCCATGAGGGTGAGGATCGCCCCTATAAAATTAAAAAGATAAAGATGTTCCTTGAATGAAAGCCATGGAGAGGAAAGCATAAGGCCCTGTTTTCGGGCCGATCAGCCGCCGGCCATAGAGTAGAGAAATTGTAACTATCAGGCCGCCAGTATAGAGATCCTGATAAGGTTCGTCAATACTGAAAGAGCCATCACAAGCTGCTCAGCAACTGTGATGGCTCAAAAAAACCGCAATACAGCAGTCCTTCAGGCTGCCGATTATTTAATGGTAATTTTTTTCTGCTTGCTTTCCTTGGTCATGGGCATTCTGATTTCCAATACACCCTTCTTAAAAGAAGCCGTGGCGTTATCGCTGCTCACATTGGCCGGCAACCGGAAAGTGCGGCAGAATGAACCATAGGAACGCTCCACCCGGTGATAATTTTTCTTTTCCACCTTTTCTTCCTGTTTTTTCTCACCGGAAAGGGTCAGGGTATTCTCGCTGATTGAGACATTAAGATCATCCTTACTTATTCCGGGGATGTCCGCTTTGACCACAACATCGTCGCCTTCTTCAAAAATATCGACGGAGGGAGAAATATCATCCATTTTAGAAAAAGTGGATCCAGACCACATTGGATGCGACATCATTGAAAACGGATGGCGGAAAAATTTGTCGAAATAACTCTCCATCTCTTCAAAATAAGAGGCAGGCTGAGCTTCTTCCCTTTTCACCATTTCTTTTTTTTCTTTTTTCTTAGCCATGATAGATCCTCCTTATTGAAAATATTAAATATTAGCGGACTCCTCGCCGCCAATGCCCCCACAATATGATAAAATATAAGTTTCATTTCCTCTCTGTCAAGAGCTGTACAACAGACACCTTAACTCCATACCCCTTCAATGAGTTCACCACATTTACCGCAGCGTCCTTCACTCAAGTTGTTTTGCCGGATGCTGAAACCAAAACGGCTGATCAGTTCCTCGCCGCAGGCGGGACAATAGCTGTTTTCACCTCCCTCGCCGGGAATATTGCCCTCATAGACAAAGCGTAATCCTTCTTCAAGGCCGATCTCTCTTGCCATGCGCAATGTTGCCGCAGGTGTGGGCTCCCGGTCCAGCATCTTGTAGGTAGGATAAAAGGCGGTCACATGCCAGGGCATGGCGGGCGAGACGCCCTTGACAAACCTGGCAATATCACGAAGCTCTTCTTTTGAATCATTAAGGCCCGGAATAACCAGAGTGGTCACCTCAGTCCATACTCCGAGTTCATGCATAAGCTTGACATTGTCCAGTACAGGCTGCAACCGGGCCTTGCAGACTTTCTTGTAAAAATCATCGGTAAAGCCCTTGATATCAATATTAATACCGTCCAGAACCGTTGCCAGGTGGCGGGTCACATCGGGACTCATGTAGCCATTGCTGACAAAAACATTTTTCAACTTCCGCTTGTGGGCAAGGAGAGAGCAGTCGTAGGCAAACTCATAAAAAATTGTCGGTTCCACATAGGTATAGCAGACACTGGCGCAATCCTGCCGCACCGCATCTTCAACTACTAATTCAGGGCTGCGCTCCATGCCGCTGATTTCACCGCCATGACGATGGGGATATTGGGAGATATCGTAGTTCTGACAGTGAAGGCAGTGGAAATTACAACCCACCGTGGCGATGGAGTAGGCACGGCTGCCGGGCTGAAAATGAAACATTGGCTTTTTTTCAATGGGATCGACATTTTCGGCAATCAACCGGCCATAGACCAGGCTGTACAGTTTGCCATTACGGTTTTCCCGTACCCCGCAAATACCCCGTTTCCCCTCCTTGATGTGACAGTGATGGTTGCATAATCCGCAGACAACTTCATTCTCCTTTCGCTGCTCATAAAACATGGCTTCCTTCATTGCTCCGCCCCCTTGTCTGCTGTTTTTCGTTCTTTATTCTTCCTTCCCCCGTTCGGAACGAGGTTCAAAAACATCCAGAGGTTCATCCCAGTCCGAACTACTGGTGTCAGTGATATTCGTGCCCAAGTCATCCAGATTCCCGATATCCAGCGGCCCTGACCAGTTTTCCGGCGCTTCACAAGGTTCTATCTCCATCTGATGCCAGTTTCCCAATTCATATTCGTCAAGATTTCCATCAAAGTTCTGCACCCCAACGGTCTCTGTTTTCTCGTCAATTGCCACAACCCGGAAACGTTGCCCCTTGTCCAGATGACAATACCAGTTGCCCATAATCGGATCAGATTCAGTTGTCATAAATTTTCCTCTTGATTTTAAATCAGCCGGCTGAACTGATATAGTATGGGTACTGCACACCCTCAATCCAGTACATAGCTATTGTGTTGTTTTGTTGAATAGTTACTTAGGGACTGTTACCTATTCCCCCTGCAGAAACAGCTCACGCAGACACTCCGAGGAAAAATTAAACATGGGAACCCGTCGTTGATATGCGCGATATTCATCACCAAATTTCCTTATGGCTTCAGGCTCTTCGTAAAACTTGAGCAAAACAAGAATTAAAGATGCTTCAAAAGGTGCAAAAAACAGAATAAACGAAGGAGAACCGGCAATCAAACCAACTGCAAGAGGGGAAAAAAGCAACCCAAAATGCATTGGATGACGCATGCATCCATAAATTCCAATGGTCACCAGCCTGTTCGTTTCCATTCGAGGTAGTTTGCCGACCCTTCCTTCACTGGCAAGCAACCGACCGGTCTTGCGGCTGGCATTCACAACTAGACGCAACACGATGAGGCCAAGAAGGCTTGACCCGATATGAAAAGGAAGGCTGAAAAATAAGGTTCGAAAAAAATGCAGATCCAGAGTAATCGACGCAATCAACCCTCCGGGCAAAAAAATGAACCATACTATTATTCTTGCCATTTCAACATTAATTGTGAAATAATTTCCGCCACTTTAAATGATAACCAATCACGGGGTAAAATCATCAGGCTTTCAGGTAACTCCTTATTCTATAAGCGTTTACAGGTGCCGGAGATCAGAGTCTGCGTTACCTGCCGTAAGCAGGGCAGGTGACTATAGCCCTCTATGTCAGACGCCCTGATCGCGGTAGCGGAATCTCACTTCGTTCACTTACCTTCGGTGCCTGGTCGCTTACTTTAAATGTTATTTGCATAGCGCCCTCTTTTCTTATAAATTTACAAAATTCAATAAGCCAAACTTACTTAACATTACTTAATACAATATGAATTCTTAGAGAAATTGCAAATAAAAATTTCACCTCATCTTTTAAACTTGACACCCCGGTAAAAAATTTCAAAATATCGGTATTTCTTTCTACCCAGCCGGTCTCTAAAACCGTATTCGGCTCCGCAGCTGCTCAATTTCTTCAAGAAGATCCAACGCCAGAGCCACTCCGGCAAGATTTATTCCAAGATCACGCTGTAAACGGAAGGCCGTTCGCGCCCGCCGCAAACTATCACCATGAAAGCGGTACTGTTCTACAGCCGTACCTGTTGGCTCCAGAATTCCTTCATCCACCAACTCGATAATACATTCGGCATGCACTGAACAGACTCGACAGAGCTGCCGAAGTGTCAGTGCGTTCCCCTCTTCAAGAACAAGACCTTCCAATACGGACAATATCTCCTTTTTCTTCATCGTCATACTCCCAGGCCGGCCCGTGGATTAAAGGCCATTTTTTCGGCCATTTCCCGATACATTTTCTTATTACGTTCACTGGTAACAGGCGGCAGTTCAATTCGAAGCACCACGTAGAGATTGCCAGGTGTTTTTCCAGGTATGCCTTTTCCTTTCAACCGAAACTTCCGCCCCTGAAATGAACCCGCCGGAATTTTCAACCCCACTGGTCCGCCGGGAGTCGGCGTTTTGACTGTAGCACCCAATGCTACTTCCCACGGCGCCACCGGCAATTCAAGGTAGACATCCCGACCCTCCACTTGATACATGCTGTGGGGATTAAATTCAATCTGCAAATAGAGATCGCCGGCCGGACCGCCGCCGAGGCCGGGACTGCCCTGGCCGGCCAGACGGATATGCTGTCCCTGTTTAACCCCCTTGGGTATTTTCACTTTCAATGTTCTCTCCCTGATCCGGACATGACCTTCACTGTCCAGCTCAGGAGCACTCAAATTAAGTGTCCGGTCAGCGCCATGATAGGCATCCTCCAGATCAATCAAAACCTTGGCATGATGATCCTCACCCTGACTCCGAAAGGCAGTATGACGGACATCACTACTCTGGCGTCTGCCAAAAAGCGCCTCAAAAAAATCACTGAAATCAGATTCTCCCTTCTCCGTAAATCCGCCGCCACTGAACTCAAAACCGGCATCCCAATCCGGCGGTGGCCGGAAATCATGGCCTTTCTGCCAGTCAGCCCCTAACCTGTCATAGGCTGCCCGTTTTTCCGGATCTTTGAGTACCTCATAGGCTTCACCCAACTCCTTAAAACGCTCCTCGGCATCAGTCGCATTGTTGACATCAGGATGATATTTTCGGGCCAGCTTACGATAGGCTTTTTTTATCTCATCCTGAGTGGTCTTTCTGTCTATTCCAAGTATTTGATAATAATCTTTATATTCCATAAAAAAGTCTCTTAAACAGGCTACTCGGCATTTTTCCTGAAACTCCAGAAGTCAGGATGCAGCATGGCGAGAAAGGGAATTAACTCCAGTCTACCGACAACCATATTGATAATAAAAATAATTTTCGTTGACACCGACAGCCCGCCAAAGCTCCCCATAGGACCAATTTCGCCAAAACCAGGGCCTATATTGCCGATGGTGGCGGCGGTGCCCACAAGTCCCACGGCACCATCTCCCTCAATAATCGTTACGGCAAGGGCGGAACCAGTCATCAAGACAAGATAAAAAAGAAGAAAGCCCAGAATTTGCCGCTGGATATCATCGGGTACGGTTTTGTGATCAATTTTAATCGGTAATACAGCCTTGGGGTGGATAACCTGAGTTATTTCACGCTTGAGATATTTGAAACAGAACAGGACTCGAACTACCTTAACTCCACCACCGGCGGACCCGGCGCATCCACCCACCAGCATAACGGTGAAAATAATTGTCTGAGCGGCAACGCTCCACAGGGCAAAATCAGCAGAGGAAAACCCCGCAGTTGTAATAATCGAAACAATCTGAAAAAGGCTGTCGCGGATAGAGTTAAGCAATCCTGCCGTACCAGATGACAAAAGAGCGACGCAGAGGCATACCGAGCAGAGCAGTACTATCCCACTGTAGAAACGAAACTCTTCACTCCGAGGCAATGCCAGTGGTTTTCGTTGAACAAAAAAGCGATACTGCAGAGCAAAGTTACTGCCTGCAAGAAACATGAAGCAGATGACAATCCAGGTAACTGCCGAATTATGATAACCCATAATGGATTGAGGATTTGGTGAAAAACCACCGGCAGCCATGGTTGAGAGTGCATTGCAGACTGCATCAAAAATGGGCATTCCGGCGACAACGAGCAGGATTATTTCCACCAGAGTCAAGAGAACATAGACCAGCCAGAGCGCCTTGGCGGTATGGGTGATGCGCGGCGTCACCTTCTCCTCGGTGGGACCGGGTGCCTCGGCAAAAAACATTTGCCGGCCAGCCACGGCAAACTGCGGCAGGATAGCCACGAACAAAACAATGATTCCCATGCCGCCCAGCCACTGACTGAGGCTGCGCCAGAAAAAAAAGTCTTTTGGATAGAGCGAAAAATCGATCAGGATGGTTGCACCGGTGGTGGTGATGCCGGACACTGCTTCGAAATAGGCATCCAGGGGATGGAGGCCGTAAAACAGATAGGGTATAGCTCCCATGGCTGCAGTAACAACCCAGGCCAGGGAGACAATCAACAAGCCCTCGCTTCGCCTGAGATCATCAAAATTTCGGGAAAAACCACCATATTTCCGAAAAAGCAAACCAAGGGTAATGGAAATAAAAGAGGCTGTAGCAAAGGGGATGATCGAGGTGTACTCCCCCCCCATAACGGCAACTGCAATGGGAGTCAGCATTATTACGCCAAAGGCAACCAGAACAATTCCTAATGCGTTGAGAATGTTACTTATCTTCATTAGACAAACAGAGCCTTGACATCCTCGGTATCTTCTGCCATTGTAAAAATTTTCAGCAGATCGCCGGCCTGAATAACAGTTTCACCGGAGGGAATAACAAGACGCCTTCCACGCTTGACCACACCAATGATCGCTTGAGCTTTAAATTTCAAATCCATCACCTTGGTATCAGGAAAACTTTCCGGTAGGGTCAAACGCAGCACCTCACCCTGCCCTCCTTCCACCAGGGCCAAAATATTTACATCACGAGCCTGCACCCGGTTAAGAAGTTCTGTGAGGGCTGATTCCCTGGGAGAAACCACGACATCAACACCGACCCGTTCAAAGAGATGCGCGGTCCGCTCATTGCTCACCCTGGTTATAATCCGCCGATCCGAACCGAGTTGTTTGACCAATAGAGAACAAAGTAAGTTTTTTTCGTCATTATTGGTAATGCAGACGATAACATCGGCTTCGCCTACCGATTCTCCCTCAAGCAGTTCCAAGTCGGTTCCATCTCCATTCAGGATAAGACTTTTTTTCAGGTTATCAGCAAGCAAAACACAGCGGGCCTTGTCGTGTTCAATAATTTTCACCCTGATCCCGGCCTGCTCAAGTTTTTGAGCCAGCATCAAGCCGATGCTGCCTCCACCGATGAGAACTGCCGTTTTTGTGGTATTGCCTGTCTGAAAGATACTCGCAGCCAAGTTGTCCAGGGCTGGGCCCAACCCCATGAAGATGACCTTGTCGTCCACCTCGATCAAGGTCGACCCGTCCGGGATGAAAAGGTGGTTCTCGCGGGTAATACCGACAATGAGAACATTTTTAGGGAAGGAACAATCCATCACCTTGGTATGACGCAGGACAGAATCGTCCTTGATCCGATACTCAAACAGCTTTACCCGGCCTTCGGCAAAATATTCTACATCAATGGCATCAGGCACGGAAATGATGCGAAAAATATCTTGGGTAAGAAGCTGTTCCGGCCAGATAATCGTATCGATGTCATACGGGGTCTGATAACGATTCTGCTTGGGCGAGCTGAGGTTCCGATAAAGTTCCATGGTGCGGACAAAACAGATGGTCTCAATATCCACAATCTTTTTTACGGTCCAGCAGGCAACTATATTGGCTTCATCAAGACTGGAACATGCTATGAACAAGTCACTTTTTTTTAAATCGGCCTGTTCCAATGCGTCAACATCGGCAGCGCTGCCACTGATAAAACTGATATCAAGGTTGTTAAATTTCTCGGGCAGTCTCTCCCGGTTATCAATCAGAGTAATGCTGTGCTCCTGGTACAGCCGCTGAGCCAGCATGTAGCCCAATTCGGTAGCACCATAAATCAAGAGGTTCATGCGACCTTCCTTTTGTCAGCAACAGGATGTTTTCTTAGATCTCTCAAAATAATAACAGACATATCGATTACGAATATAAAAAATGGTAAGCGATCACAGGCACCGAATCTTACCGTAAGCAGGGCGTCTGACATAGAGGGGCTATAGTCACCCGCCCTGCTTACGGTAGGTAGCGCAGACTCCGATCTCCGGCACCTGTAAACGCTTATAGAATAAGGAGTTACCTAAAAGCTTGGTGATTTTACCCCGTGATTGGTTATGAAAAATGGGATAGGTTCATAACACGGCTCTTTTAAAATGAAAATTTGAGCACTGAGTTTACCTGAAAATCACTCTCAGGTAAAGAAAAGGAATTTACCTGTCTGATCACCAGGTATGGTAAAAAAAAACTGGCGGCAGGTTTTACAAAATCACATTTCGATCACCTGACCCGCTCCCCCGGGAATATACTTTTCAGGGTATCGGGATGCTATTTCTGATTTGTACCGAGTGCAATGAGTTGGACAGATTTTGTCCAGATTTTTAATGAGATCAAACTCATTAAACCCGTGCAGACCACCAATTAATGTTCCAACCCGGCCGAATTGCGAGGCAGAAAGAAGAATTTGTTTAACGCCGGGATGGGAACAACCGACAATGACAACCAGATCTTCTTCACTCTTGATGACAAGAGATTGTTCATGATTTACGAGTTCGCCGGTAGAGAAAATATTATCATGAATTTGCATCGGCTCATTGACCCGAACAACAGATATACCTTCCAGGCCCTCAAGTGAGGCGGGAACGATGACCCTGACCGGATTCATCCCGAGAAAATCGGCAAGCCCACCAATGTGGTCCCAATGACCATGGGAAATAAAGACTTCATCAATTTCACCGGGGTCGACATGCAACTTTTTCATGTTTGCAAAAAGAATGTCGCCTCTTGCGCCGGTATCAAAAAGGATTTTTCTTCCATACGCCTGAATAAGGCAGGAGAACCCCCAGTCAGCTTGAAGACCCTGGCTCCAAGCTTCATTATCATAAATAATGGTAATTATAAGACGGTTATTCTTCATTACCATCCAACCTCCTCAAGAAATACTTTTGTCCTTCATATTCTGTTTCAAAAAGCAGGTTATGATAGATCAAATTTTGGACAAGAGACCAGTCTTTCCCCGCTCTGATCAAAAATTCCCGCACAGCCTCTTCCCGCATGGGATGCACGGAAACAATGCCTAACAGGTCTGCCTCCACGTTTCCCGTCAAGGAAAAAGCATTGCCTTCATAGCCGAATAGACATTCAACATCTTCCAGATGAGAACTGAGAATTTGAAATGCCGTATTCAAAATCTCTTCGCCTGGGGGATGAACCTTTTTTTCAGCTGGTGGCCGGGTGGGAATTGACAAATACGCCCTGACCGGCCTGACTTGAGCTAAAAAATTCGCAACATCTTTTATATGATTGATACTGTCGTTCACGTTTTTGACAAGCATGGTTTCCGTAACCAGTTTCCCGGTATATTCCCCGGCAAATTGCAGAAACCCTTCCTGAATGACGGGCAACCGGAGATCATGATGAGGCCGGTTGATCCGCCGCCAGATTTTCTTGTCCACAGCATCCAATTTAAGCGACACCCAATCCGCTTTCATCAAATCCCTTCTGACATCTTCACGCCAGACAAGAGAAGCGTTGGAGATCACGCCGATCTTCACACCAAAATGACGCAACAGGTCAATTTCATCTCCGAGATGAATATCCAGTGTCGGCTCTCCGTCAGGAACAAAGGCCAGATAATCAATGGATTCCCCCTGTTCTCTGGTCTTTTTGATTTTCTTTTCAACCTCCCGCGCGATGATCTCCGGCCGGTATAATTCCCGGCGCTCAAGCTGTATTTTGTCGGTGTTGCCGACCTGACAGTAAACACAGGAATAGGTACATCGTTTGGGCGGAATATTATTCACCCCGAGGCTGCGGCCCAAACGCCTGGAAGGAACTGGTCCAAAGGCTATCATGTTTTGGCTGGTTTCCATATGACTGCTCCTGCAATCTTTTTTCAATGGAAGTGACACAAAAAAGGCCGAATTATTTTCACAAAAATAATTCGGCCTTTTTGCCTTTAAGACAATAAAACTTCAGTTTTATTTATGAGGATTAAAAACAACCACCGGGCAGGGAGAGGCTTTCAGCACCCTTTCAGCAACACTGCCGAGCAGAATTTTATCCAGCCCTTTATAACCATGAGTGGCAATAATAACCATATCACAATTTTTAGCGGCGGCAACTATGGAATCAACGGCATCACCAATGACAACCTTATTTTCAGATGATCCGCACAGTGATTTGTATTGATCAACCAAAGCGGCCATTTTTGCTTCCATGTCTTTTTTCATGTCGTCTTCAAATTTATGGAGCGCCGCAAATCCAAAACCCGTAGAATTATCAACAACATTAATTAAAGAAAGATTTGCTCCTACTTTTTCTGCAACCCCCGCAGCATATTCAACGAGTTTGTCTGTATTCTGAGAAAAATCAACAGGCACTAAAATTGTTTTTATGTCAGCCACCATGTCTCCTCCATGTTAAAATGATAAAAATATCCCTATAATGAGGGCAAAATTAATTTGGATCCGATTTGAATAACAATTTCCCGATACTGATACCGTATGTTTTGAATGTAAACCCGACTAACAGGAAAAAGCAATAAAAAATTGGATTAAAAACTCTTTCCTTGTTATCCCCGGCGACCGCACAGCCCACGGCCTCTTCCTCCGCTGTCGACCCGATAGATAGTAAGCGATCACAGGCACCTAATCTTACCGCGATCAGGGCGTCTGACATAGAGGGGCTATAGTCACCCGCCCTGC
>JAOZOY010000120.1 GCA_029933005.1 Deltaproteobacteria bacterium | reverse complement strand
AGTTGTCTGGTCGATTTGAAATTCTATGACCTGCTTAACCTCTTTGTTGAGATATCGAAGCAATAATTACGCAAAAACAACGCCATTAAGAGCAATTACAGTAAACTTTTTATAATTTCATTGACATATCATTTTGTTAGGCTCATTTTTTCAAAATTCACTTTTGAATTTTTCTTCTGTTTTCAAGCACAATAATTCCGGATTTCAGGAAAAAAATACAGAAAAATGTAAATATATATCTAATACAAGAATAACTCTCTCCGGCAACAACATGGCCTTTTTTATCAGGTTATTTGTCAAATTCTTTCAAACATGGTAAATATTTTCTGTTAACAAGAGATAGACAAGGAATAATTATAGGCCTGATGTTACCCTGTTATTATTTCTTTTCAAAATCTACAAATGTCGACAAGTTGAAACTTGTTGTTTTAATGTTAAAAAGCCACCTTAGCTCAGTTGGTAGAGCATTCGATTCGTAATCGAAAGGCCACCAGTTCGACTCTGGTAGGTGGCTCCATTTCACTCCTTGTCTTTCTCACAACATTTACAGAATCTTCTTCAGGAGAGCCACAAACAGCGGAACCAATCACTGGGAAAAATACTCAAGTTTTGAAAAACTCCTTCTTCTGTAAGCGGTCACAAGTGCCGGAGATCAGAGTCTCACTACGTTCGTTTACCTGCCGCAGGCAAGCTCCTTTATGTTAACGCCCTGATCACGGCAGGTAAGCGCAGACTCTAAGATTTGCTGCCTGAGATTGCTTACCAAACGGTTCAACGGATCTTCTTCTTACATCACATGAAAAAAAAATCTGCGTCAAAACCAGCTGCAAATTCAGTAGAAAATAATAAAAATGATGCATCGACCGTGATCGGCCCGATTTTCGGCCTGCCGGTCATGAAAGTCAAGACTGGCCATTCGCGCCCTAAACCCGGTAAGAAGAAACCGAAAACCAGACCGGCTGCTAAAACACGCGTACAAAAAAAGAAATTTGATCGATCTGTTGATCATGGTTCCTGGACCATTGGCGATTTTGAGGTCGAACCCCAGGAAGAGAGGAAACGTTTTCATGATTTTGCCATCCAGGATCAGATTATGCATGGCATTGCCGATCTTTCCTTTCGATATTGCACCCCGATTCAAGCGGAAATCCTTGACAAAACACTGGCCGGACAGGACGCCCTGGGACGAGCCCAGACCGGAACCGGAAAATCAGCCGCTTTTCTTATTACTCTTCTGGCCCGTTTTCTCAAAAATAAACCTCCTGAAGATTCAAAAAATGGTTGTCCCCGAGCTTTGATCATTGCCCCCACCAGGGAGCTTGTCATGCAGATTGCCGAAGACGGCCATCTGCTGGCCAAATATACCGGTTTAAATATTGTCGCTGTTTACGGAGGCATGGATTACCAGAAGCAGCAGGATCAGCTGGAAGATTTTGTTGACATAGTGGTGGCGACTCCCGGCAGGCTGCTTGATTTTCAGCGTCGTCGAGTTATCAATCTCGGCCATGTCGAAATTTTTGTGATTGATGAAGCAGACAGAATGCTGGACATGGGATTTATCCCTGATGTCAGACAGATCATACATCATATGCCGGCCAAACAGAAACGACAAACCTTGCTTTTCAGCGCCACCCTGACCCCGGACGTCAATGACCTGGCGGCCCAGTGGACGACAGATCCCGTACTCGTGGAAATCGAACCGGAAACCGTTGCCGTGGATACGGTGGAGCAGATTGTTTATCTTGTCACAGCTGATGCTAAATACGCCCTGCTCTATAACATCATTACCCAACAAAAACTTGAACGGGTAATGGTTTTTGCCAATCGGAGGGATGAAACCCGCAGACTGACCGAACTGCTCAAGCATAATAATATCAGCTGTGCCATGCTGTCCGGCGAGGTGCCTCAGAAAAAAAGAATCAAAACCCTGGAAGATTTCAAGGCCGGTAGAATCAGGGTGCTGGTGGCAACCGATGTGGCCGGGCGTGGAATCCATATCGATAATGTCAGTCATGTGATCAACTTTACCCTTCCCTATGATCCGGAAGATTATGTTCATCGCATCGGCAGAACCGGACGGGCCGGCAAAAAAGGCACCTCAATCAGCTTTGCCTGTGAAGAGGGTTCCTTTTACATTCCGGACATTGAAGAATATATGGGCCAGAAACTCCCCTGTACGGAACCGCCGGAAGAATGGCTGACCCTGCCTGAATCGGTCACCGAAAAAAAACAGAGTCCGCGCAGACCCAGATATAAAAGAACAACTTACCGGAAAAAATGATTGGTATTTCGAATTTGGGCTATCGGATTTCGGAATGGAAAACCGAAATCCACATTCACAAATCCAAAACACAACAGTTCTCCTCCTCAACCTCATGAGTCAGCTGCGCATAGAATCATTAAGCTACATGGGCCGTCCACCGATTGATTTCTCCATCGACCACGGTGAATGCATCAGCCTGTCCGGTTCGTCCGGATCCGGAAAATCCCTGCTGTTGAGGGCCCTGGCCGATCTTGATGAATACCAGGGCCGAATTTACCTTGACCGAAAGGAATGTCATGAGTTCAGCGCTCCCCAGTGGCGAAAACAGGTGGGATTGCTTATGGCTGAAAGCTGTTGGTGGTTTGACACGGTGGGCGCTCATTTTGAATTTTTGGAAAACAGTGGGGATATCAACGGATGGCTGGCGCAACTTGACTTTGATTCCGACGTCATGAACTGGCAGGTCAATCGGCTGTCAACCGGAGAAAAACAGCGGTTGGCAATTATCAGACTGCTGGCAAACAGGCCCAAAGCATTACTCCTTGACGAACCCACGGCCAGCCTTGATAAAAAAAACATTAACAAGGTGGAAGATCTTTTAACAAAGTACAGAAAAGAAAACAGCGCTCCGACGATCTGGGTCAGCCATGACCCGGAGCAGGAGAAACGTATCGCTTCCAGGCATTACCGCATTAAAGGTGATCTGATCATTGAAGAAGGTCTCGAAAGGAGCTCCCGATGATTACTCTCTCCTACCTTGATCTCGGCGCAGCCTCCCTTCTCGTTCTTGCCCTGGCCGGAATAAGCATTAAAATGCGCCTCGGGCTGCAGAATCAGCTCCTGATATCAGCAAGCCGAACCGTGATCCAGCTTCTGCTGGTTGGAATGGTTCTACGAGAACTGTTTAAAACCAGCCAGTTGGGCTGGATCATGCTCATGGCCTTTGTCATGCTGACCGTTGCCGGCCGTGCCGTGCAATCCCGGCAGAAGAGGCGTTTAAAGGGATTGTGGGGATACGGGATCGGCACAAGCTCCATGTTCATCTCATCTTTTGCCGTCACCTTTTTTGCCCTGACTGCGGTGGTGTCGGTCACGCCATGGTATACGCCGCAATATGCCATCCCGCTGCTGGGTATGCTGCTGGGCAATACCATGAACGGTGTCTCCCTGGCCATGAACCAGCTGACCCAGACCGCCTGGCAGCAAAAAGGAATCATTGAACAGCGTCTTCTCCTGGGCCAGGACCGCAGCCAGGCCATTGGTGATATCCGTATCGACTCCATCCGCACCGGCATGATCCCGATTATCAATTCCATGGCCACCTGCGGCATTGTCAGCCTGCCCGGGATGATGACCGGTCAGATCCTGGCCGGCAGCCCACCCTATGAGGCGGTAAAATACCAGATCATGATCATGTTTCTCATTGCCGCCGGCACCGGATTCGGCGTCATGGCCTCTGTTTTTCTCACCTCGAAACATCTCTTTGACGAGCGCCACCGATTACGTCTTGACCGCCTGAAAAACGATTAGATTATAAAAAAGCACGGAGGGAAGTGAAGATCGATCTCGCTCTTCCGGCAAAATATGTTTTTTGGGAAACAGGAAAATGATACGGGAGGGGAACAGCTCATTCAGCCTTTTCCCGGGATTCAATTGCCCGGCTCAAGGTGAGATCATCAGCGTATTTAATATCCATGCCCATGGGAATGCCGCAGGCCAGCCTGGTGAGCTTCACCTGTTTTTCCTGGAGACGCTGAACCAGATAGGCTGCAGTGGCTTCTCCCGGAACCGTGGAACTTGTGGCAATCAGCACCTCGGCGGTGTTCTGGCGCTCAATCCTGGCCAGCAGAGCCTCTATCTTGATTTCAGCGGGTCCGATGCCATCCATGGGAGAAAGGACACCGTGGAGAATGTGATACATCCCCTTGAAAGCGTCTGTTTTTTCAATGGCCATCATATCCGCCGGTTCTTCAACCACGCAGATCATTCTGCCGTCCCGGCGGGGATCGGCGCAGATAGCACAGGGATCTGTCTCTGAAAAGGCAAAACAATTGGAACAGAGTCTGATTGAGTCATGCAGTTCGGCGAGATCCCCGGCCAGGTTGCGGGCCTCGATTGCGGGCCTTCTGAGTATGTACAGGGCCAGCCTGGTGGCGGTTTTTTTGCCGATGCCCGGTAAACGGCTCAGATCGACAATGAGCCGTTCAAGAGGTGGCGGGACAACATTCATGACAGGCCGGAAAGACCGGGGATATTCAAACCACCGGTCAACTTGCCCATTTCGGACCGGGCCATTTCACCGGCCTTGTTCATGGCATCGTTGACGGCCGCCACAACCAGGTCCTGAAGCATAACTGAATCATCAGGATTAATGACGTCTTTTTCGATAGTTAGAGATAAAAGTTCATGCTTACCATTCACTGTTGCCGTCACCATACCGCCGCCCACTGATGAAGTGATGGTCCGGGCGGCAAGTTCTTCCTGGACCTGGCCCATGCGTTGCTGAAATTGCTGGGCCTGTTTCATAATATCTTCCATATTCATTTCAATTTTTCTCCTTATATTGAAGCATTCAGCTCTATCTGAGTAATTTTTTAATAACTGATTGAAACCTGTAAAAAATCCACCTCAATCCCCCTTTGCTAAAGGGGGAGGCTGTCGCTATGCCACCACTTATTGAGGTAATGTTATTTGTTGTCAGCTTGACGGCTATGGGCTGAACCAGGACTCTATTTGTAAGCGATCACAGGCACCGAAGGTAAGTGAACGAAGTGAAACTCCGCTACCGCGATCAGGGCGTCTGACATAGAGGGGCTATAGTCACCCGCCCTGCTTCCTGAAAGCTTGGTGATTTTACCCCGTGATTGGTTACCTCTGTTTTAAGGGGTGCTGCTGAATAATTACAGAAACATTATCTAAATTTCGGACCCGTGCGTACACTGGCC
>JAOZOY010000056.1 GCA_029933005.1 Deltaproteobacteria bacterium | reverse complement strand
TTCAGCTTAAACGGCCCGAGCGTGGTCATATTCATTCGCAGGGCAAAATCCATGGTGTCAAAAATAAAACCAGGTGCCTCGCCGGAATGGGTGGATGAGCCAAAAGCACCACCGGCCTTGCCGGACAGATCCGCTTCATCGGCCAGAAAAAGAAAACGTTTCATATTTTCAGTCATGTCCCGATGATAGGTGGGACAACCAAAGATGTAACCATCATAGCCTTTCAGGTCTTTTGGGGACTTGAATTCAGAGAGCCGTCGGACATCCGCCTCGCAGCCCCCGATCCGCACTCCCTCAGCAACATATTTTGCCATCTGTTCGGTATGCTGTTTACGACTGTAATAGGCAACCAGTATTTTTTTCATGCTTTTTCACCTGTTATTTAGTGCCTTATACCTGAAACCCTCTAATAAAAAAAGTCCTACAAAATCCGATGTTTTCTTCCACTTTAGTGGGTTATATGCAGGAACAAGCTCCTGTCCCTTTTAAAAGAAACAGGACATTCCGCCAATCCTACCAGTTTTCAGCTAGTAGTTCAAAATAGCCTTGGGGATGAGCGCAGGCCGGACATTTTTGCGGCGGCTCATTGCCTTCATGCAGGTAACCGCATTTCGTACAGTACCAAGTAACATTTTCATCACGCTTGAAGACCTTGCCGCCTTTGATATTATCAATAAAATCACGGTACTGCTTGGCGTGCTGTTTCTCCGCCTTGGCAATGGCGGTAAAAATACAGGCGATAACCGAAAAACCTTCTTCCTTGGCAATCCTGGCAAATTCCGGGTACATTTCATTGTACTCATACTCTTCGCCGGCTGCAGCAGCTTCCAGGTTTTCCAGAGTAGAGCCAATAGTGCCAGCCGGAAAAGCGGCTGTAACCTCAACCTCTCCTCCCTTCAGCAATTTGAAAAGGGTTTTGGCATGAGCCCGTTCCTGCTCGGCGGTCCGATCAAAGATTGCCGCAATCTGGACAAAGCCCTCTTTCTTTGCTTTTTTAGCGAAAAAAGAGTAACGGTTACGAGCCTGGGACTCACCAGCAAAGGCCGTCATCAGGTTGGTTTCAGTTTGAGTACCCTGTAAATCCTTCATTATTATTTTCCTTTACGCCAGAGCGTTTTTTCCTTCATCGGTAATTTGATATTTACAACGTACAGGGCTTACCACATATCCCTTTTTCTTCAGGGCCGTTATCTGACAGCTCACCTGCTTGGCTTCCAGACTGGTTACCCCGACAATATCCTTGCCGCCACAAACAACGTCACATTTTGAAAAGGCTTCAAGAACTTCACGTTGCCTGTCGCTTAATGCTCCAGTACTACATTTTTTCTTACATGCCATTTTACTTGTCTCCCTTCTTATTATTAATACGTTTCTTTTTTATATAACTATAGTAGTAATTATTACTATAGTCAAGTAAAATAATCCTCTTTTTTTTAAACTGCATTTATTCAAGTGCAATCAACAGAATTAACCAGATTCAGCGAAATGTTTATTTAAACATAAAATTCTGCCTCTTTAGACTCATGAAGATTGACTCAGACCGGATGTTATGCTAACCAGGAAAATCATCTTTGATTTGGATTCATTCGGCAGGAATGGAGCAAAGTGAAGGGGCCGGGGCGACGACTGTCATTTTCATCCACAAAAACAGAGGAGGGACTAAATGAATATTCTTCTTATTGGTTGCGGTTCGTACATGGATCAGGGGTATGGCTGTCCTGGTGAGTTTAAATGCTTGAATGCCGTTAATGAAAAAAACGGGAAATTTGCCGACTATGATGATCCCAGGGTCGTCGGGTTTCTCAAATGCCAATGTCCTGGCAGGGCAACGATTGCCAATATCGGCATGGTGAAAAAAAATGTGAAAATTGACGCAGTGCACTTGAGCAACTGCATGGTTGGAGCAGAGCCCATGTGTAAAAACCATGATTTTGAGAAATTCAAAAAAATGGTTGAAGAAAAATTTGACGTAAAGTGTGTTTTAGGCACCCATGCCTATGGTTGATAAAAAAACAAACAAAAGGCTGACTCAAAATAAAATAACATTTTAAGTCAGCCGAAAAAAATTGCCTCTCCTGCCGCTTTATTTTTTTAATCTTTTTTGAAAAAGACAGTCGCCCCAAGCTTCTTTCTCTGGGCAATTATCGCTATACGCTTCCTTTGCCCCACAATGGATCCTGCCCGAACCGGTCCATCCACCAGTCTTCTCCGTCAAGGCTGTCCGGATCTTCCATGGTCAGCGGAAAACGGAAGCTCTCACAATAATCAAGTAAAACTTCATATGCTGTAATAATCTGGTGCATCTCGATCTGTGAATTGTCCCCTGGTTTATTTTTCGACGCCAAATCGGGATGGTGTTTTTTCGACATGCGACGATAAGCCTTTTTAATCTCGGCACGCGTTGCCTTGTCTTCGAGCCCCAGGAGATCCCTGGCTGCGGTAATTTCCTGCCATTGTTTTTTTGTCATTTCTTTTTCCAACTTTTTTCCTGATGGTTGAGAAGCCTGACAATATTCTCTTTATGTTTGATCCAGACCAGAAGAGCGATAAAAACGGCAAGCAGTACTTGACCGTCGAAACCATGAAGCACCAGAAGGATAACAGGCATGAACGCTGTTGTGAGAAGTGAGCCAATGGACACAAAGCCGGACAGTGCGACACTTAAGGCAAAAACACCAACTCCGACCAGGATGGCCATGGGGTTAAGATACAAAAAAACGCCCAGGGCCGTAGCCACTCCTTTTCCACCTTTAAATCCCAGGTATACCGGATAAAGATGTCCCAAAAAAGCAGCCCCGCCACAAAGCAGGACAAGATCTCCGCCCGCACCCAACTCCCTGGCGCACAACATGGGAACAAAACCCTTTCCCGCGTCACAAATCAAAGTGGCCGCGCCCAGTTTTTTACCCAGCAAACGGCTGACATTGGTCGCGCCGATATTTTTGCTCCCGGCCTGGCGGACATCCATTCCGACCAGTTTTCCAAACAGAAGGCCAAAAGGAACGGCGCCGACCAGGTACGCTGCAAGAATAAAAAAAAAATTCATATCTGTAAAAATTCAGGCAAACTCTGAAATTTTATAAAAAATTTTTTGACCCGGAAAACCACAATCTGTAATCGTTTACCAGTGCCACAGATTCGGAGTCTTGTTCCTTGCTTACCTGTTCATTCGGAGTCTGAGCTTACCTGATTTTGGCAGACACCGCTTCGCTGTTATAACCCCTCTATTCGGTAAGGCTCAGGTAAGCGAAGACTCCGTGAGGTGCTGGCGAACGATTACTAACTACTTATAATCTAAATTGCCACACCCTTTTCGGCAAGACTTTAATGCATTATTATTTAAGATAGAGACAAACACCAAGTTAAAGTAAAATAATTTTGCTTCGTTTTCACAAATTGATTGGCGAAACTTACCTCTTTTTTTTCTTGATTTTAAATAACTTGATCTGAATCAAGGCCGATCAGTTAAAAAACAGTTATACAGAAAACAATTCTCGTTAATCCGACCGCTTGCCGGATAATGAAATCGCTTCGTAAAAACCTTAGGAGGGGAGACCATGCAATGCCCAGGACAAGATAGCCGTTATTGGGAAGGAAGTGCTATTTTTGAGGCCAAATGTCCCAAATGTCAAAATACAATTGAATTTTTCAAGGATGACGCCAGCCGGACCTGTAAAAGTTGCGGCTTCCGTATGACAAATCCGAAGATTGATTTCGGCTGCGCCTCCTATTGTCCCCATGCCGAACAATGCCTGGCAGGCCTGGGTCCGGATGCTCCTATCCCGACGAAACAGAGTCTCAAAGACCGAGTAGCGCTTGAAATGAAGCGTTATTTTGGTACGGATTTCAAACGTATCGGCCATGCCGCCAAGGTTGCCGGTTATGCCGAAGAGATCAACCGGAGCGAACTGGGGGATCCTGCCGTGATCCTTGCTGCCGCTTATCTTCATGACATCGGCATTAAAGAGGCCGAGCGCAAGTTTAACAGTTCTTCGCCCAAGTATCAGCACCAGGAAGGACCGCCGGTAGCCAGGGAGATCCTCTCCGGGCTGAACGCTGAAGAGAACTTAATTGACGAGGTGTGTGACATCGTCGGCCACCATCACTTCCCCCGGCCGGAAGAAACTTTGAATTTCAAGGTGCTTTATGATGCGGATCTCATTGTCAACATGGAAGACCATCAGAAGAGATCTCCATCATCCCCGGAACATCTCGCCAAGATGATCAAGAAATCTTTTTTGACGGTTAGTGGAGCAGAGTTGGCTAAAGGAATTTTTTTACAATAGATAACAATCAACAAATGGATTGAATCATGATAGGCAAAAGAAAAATTATTGAAATAAACGAAGATCTTTGTGACGGCTGCGGCCAATGTATTCCGGGCTGCGCCGAGGGCGCCCTGGAAATTATTGACGGGAAAGCCAGGCTGGTGGCGGATAAATACTGTGACGGACTCGGCGCCTGCCTGGGAGACTGTCCCACCGGCGCTCTTCAAATTGTGGAAAAGACAGCTGAATTTTTTGATGAAGAGGCGGTTGAATTTTTTTTAAAAGAAAAAAAAGAGGCTGCCAAACAGCAGGACACCCCAGCCAGCGGCTGTCCTTCAACAAACCTGCAGAGTTTTCCGGCCCAAACCTCCTGCCAAAAGGCCAATGAACCCCGTAAGCTGGGTGGAGCACAAAACCTGTCCGCTCTCAGCCACTGGCCGGTGCAGATCAGACTTGTGCCTCCCACGGCGCCTTTTCTTAAAAACGCGGATTTGCTTATAGCGGCAGACTGCACGCCCATTGCCTATCCTGATTTCCATCGAGATTTTCTGGCCGGAAGGGTAGTCATGATGGGCTGTCCAAAATTTGACGACCAGGAAAGCTATATTGCCAAATTTGCCGAAATTTTCCTGACCGCCGACATCAAAACTATCACGTCACTGATCATGGAAGTGCCTTGCTGCGGCTCCATGCGTGGCATTCTCAGTGAGGCCATGAAGCGGGCCGGCAAAAGAATTGATGTGAATGAAGTGATGATCAATGCCAGGGGTGAGATTTTACAAAACCAAACAAGGGTTTAAGGTTCAGAGAAACAGATAGCAAGCCTGCGAGACCTTCGAAGGGGCAAAGGGAAAGGGGCAAAATCTTTACCCCTTCTCGATTTCTTCGATAGCGGCCCGGGCCAATCGGCCCACGGTGGTGTCGATGAAGCGTTGGTCCTCATACAATCGTACGGGCAGGGGATCATCGATCAGCAGTTTAATGTGGGGCAGGGCATCTTTAACCTTTAAAAAACCAAATGCCCTGGCTGCAAGCCCCACAACCAGCCTGTCAACAGACTCCAGATAAATAGAGAGATAACCGTCAGCATCCTTGGCCAGCATCAGTTCCGGCCTGGCCTTGGAAAGTCGGCCGATTCCCCACATCAATCCACGCTGCATGGCCGGAAGCTCCAGGTAATTTTCCTCCCGCATATAAGAAATCAGCAAATGTCCGTATTCATGGGCAAGATTGTCATTGATCACCATAATCTCGGCCATAGCCTCCGGGATTCCCCAGCCAATTCCGCCTGATTCCTCATTCATACTCCAAAGAAAACGCCGCATCATGTTCCGGGCCCCCTCCATTTCTATTTGGGCCAATTCATTCATCAGCGACCCAATGGTCGAAACCGCATGCCACTTGATCCGTTCTTCCGTGCGGAAAAGACATGCTGTCAACCCGGAGATTGCCGGTTGGAGCGGGAACTGACGAATTTTTATCAACGCCGAATCCAGATCATCCTGAAGCAGGATCGGCAGAAGTTTTCTCATTTGTCGCGCATTCATGGTGTTACCAAGCGTTTTATTGATCTTTACTGACAAAAAAGGCTGAGTGATATTTTATCACCCAGCCTAAGTATAGGAATAATTCCTATTAGCATAGTTGTCAATAAAGTCTTAAAATTATCCCTTGATTGCCTGGCCTATCTTAGTGCCAAGTTCCACACATTTTTGCAAATCTTCAGCGATGGGAACATTTTTTACCTTGATACCTGGATCAAGAATATCAAATTTCATCTTTTCCATAAATCCGTTGATGTGCTTTACCGCCTCGCCGGACCAGCCAAAGGAACCAAAAGCGGCACCGATCTTACCTGTAGGGCGCAGACCTTTCAGATACGTAAGCAGATCGGCCATGGAGGGAAGCATACCGTTATTCAAAGTGGGAGAACCAAAAAGGACAGCCTTGGTATCAAGAATTTCATTAACAATATCACTGCGATGATTAGTTTTAAGATCCATCATCTTGATGCTGATTCCCTCTTCCAGCAAGCCCTTATAAATTGCCTTAGCCATGGTTTCGGTACTTTTCCACATGGTATCATAAACAATGACGGCCTTCTGTTTGGCTTCCTGTCTGGCCCAGCGGCCATAGGATTCCAGAATTTCACCGACATTTTCACGCCAGATCAGGCCATGATCCGGAGCGATCATGTCAATCTCAAGCCCCATTTCAGCAACTTTTTCCAAAAGCTTCCTGACATTGGGAGAAAAAATCATCAGGATATTTGCGTAATATTTAGAGGCATGGGCCATGAGTTCGGGCTTGTCGACTTCATCGTCAAACCGTTCCGACGTAGACCAGTGCTGGCCGAATGCATCGCTTGAAATCAGCAGCTTATCCTCCGGAATATAGGAAAACATACTGTCGGGCCAGTGCAGCATCTTGGTTTCAAGAAAATGAACCGTTTTTTTGCCAAGACTGATACTGTCGCCGGATTTAACAATCTCATACGGCCAGTCTTCACGGTGAAAATGGCTGAGCAGGGCCTTGTGGCCCATGGGGGAACAGAAGATTTTTTCCGGCTTAATCAGATCGATCATGTCCGGTAAGCTGCCGGAATGATCCATCTCAACATGATTAACAATAATATAATCAATTTTTTCCGGATCGGTGAGCTCACGAATATGATCTATCAGTTCCTGTTTGAACGGTTTTTTAACTGTGTCAACCAAGGCTATTTTTTCATCCATTACCAGAAACGAGTTGTAGGTTGTTCCCTTGTAGGTTGAATAACCGTGAAAGTCACGGATATTCCAATCCACCACGCCTACCCAATGGATATTTTTTTTAATCTCTCTCGTCGTCATTTTTCCTCCTCATTAAAAGATGTACAAAGAGTAGTCGGTTACATTTAATTCGTCATCATGCCCGATTTTTATGGAATCGACAAATAAAAAAGCCGCCTGACACAGATATCAGGCGGCTTTTAAAAAATATTAAATTATAAATTTTACTCTTTTACCGGCGGCGTAAAAACACGCTGCTCCAGTTCCCGGTCAAGGACAAAAAGTCCGTTGCCGTCTTTACCAATCATCTTGAGCTTATCAACCACGGCGCCCACCGAGGCCTCTTCTTCCACCTGTTCGTCAATGAACCAGCGGAGAAAGCTGCTTGTTGCATGATCACGCTCATCCTGGGCCAAATTCATCAGGTCGTTGATCAGACTGGTGACCTTGATCTCGTGGGCCAGAACATCATCGAAAACGCTGTGCACGGTTTCCCAGTCAGTGGGCGGCTGGTCAATGGCAGCCATGATAGCCCGGCCGCCTCGTTCATTGATGTAATCATAAATTTTCATACCATGATAGAGTTCTTCCTGGGCCTGGGCCCGCATCCAGCCGGCACAGCCTGACAGGCTGACGGATTCGCAATATGAACTCATGGCCAAATAAAAATATGATGAATAAAGCTCGGCATTAACCTGAGCGTTCAGGGCTTTTTCCATTGTAGCGCTCAACATGGTGATCAGCTCCTCCAGAGTCCATGAAGATTGCAGTAAGCACGGGCGCTGACCTGATCGCTGTCGCTGGCAAATTTCGCTTCGGGAGCATCGCCTGTAACCAGATTGTGACGTAAAACTTTACTGCCGCCGACAAGCTCAATCCATTCAATGTGGTGTTTGTCATCCATGGGATGAGCCGTTGAACCGACCTTGACCAGGTAACCCCCGTCAATTTTTTCAATTACCGGAATATGTTTTTCCTTGGCCGCGTCAACTGTGTTTTCCTCTTGAAGCTTCATGGGCTGGCCACAACAGACCAATTCCCCGCCGCCGGCATGAAGAAGTTCCACAATATTGCCACAAATTTCACATTTATAAACCTGCATTTGTTTCGTCATCATTTACACCTTTTATTCAGAGAATTCAAAGACAAAAAACTAACCACACAGCCCACTGGTTGCAATAAAAATATTTTCCGTAGTCAGTTTATAATTTTTACGAAACCATTAATGTTCCGCGCATTCGGGACAAACCCCGATAAATTCAAGCCGATGGCTCAAAATCTTGAAATCAGTCAGCTTGGCGGCCTCTTTTTCCACATTCATATCAGGTTCCAGATGAAGGTCCGCCACCCGACCGCAGATGACACAACGGACATGATAATGTGTACTGATATCAGCATCAAATCTTTTCTGAGTTCCTCCGACTTCAAGCTTCTGGATAATACCGGTTTCAGAAAGAATTTCAAGATTTCTGTACACGGTTCCCAGACTGATTTTAGGCATCCTTTTTCTCAAAATCTGATACATATCGTCAGCTGTGGGATGTGTTTTGACCTTACGCAGCTCTTCAAGAATCAATTGGCGCTGCTTGGTCATTCTTAATTTTGGATTAACATTCATAGTATATCACCTCTCATGTAGTAATTATTATTATTCATTTATAAACTTTTCCGTTAAATTTTTCAAGAAAATTTATAATAAGCATTTAATAATCTTTTAAAATACTAAATCTGTACATGTTCACCAGTGCCGTATCTGTAAAAATGAGTCTATTTTGAAGTGCCGACGGCACTGTCTAAAATTCCGAAGAGGTTGGTTGGCTTAACCCCAGTTGACTCTTACGATGAATTAAATACCAAAAAGAGGCTTCTGAACAATTACAAAAGTTTAAGGAAAATTCTGTAAATCCTTGGGATTCATTAAAAATTTAACGGAGTTGAGCTTAAGATGTGTTAAAGTTACCTTAATATCAGAAATTTATTTTGCCTGAGTCCAACAAAAAATGAAACAGAAACCATCCTCCATCAATATTATCTGGCTGGCCATGGTGGTGATCGCCACGGTCACCGCAGCCTACACCGGCAAGATGGATGAGGTCACCCGGGCCTCTTTTGATTCCGCCAAAAGCGCCGTGGTTCTGGCCATTGGCCTGATCGGCCCCATGGCTCTCTGGCTGGGCATCATGAAGGTGGCTGAGGCCGGAGGCCTGCTGCGCATCATTGCCAGGGGTATGCGGCCCCTCATGGTCCGCCTTTTCCCGGATGTGCCGCCCGAGCATCCCGCCATGTCGGCCATGATCATGAATATGGCGGCAAACGCGATGGGGCTGGGCAATGCCGCCACCCCCATGGGGATCAAGGCTATGCAGGAGCTGGAAACCCTGTCTGCGAAAAAAGGAACCGCCACCAATGCCATGTGTCTTTTCCTGGCAATCAACACCTCAAGTGTCACTCTCCTTCCCCTGGGGGTAATCACGGTCCGGGCCGCAGCCGATGCCGCCAATCCGTCATCCATCCTGATACCGGCGCTTATCGCCACCATCTGCTCCACCTGTGTGGCCATTGTTGCCGCCAAGCTGCTGGCTAAAGATAAAAATCCTGTCCTCAGCAAGGTCGCCTGGGAAGAAAAAAAGGAAATGGCCGGGTTATCAGGGGAGGAAAATGATCTTATCAAACCAGGCAGGGCCGGCCGAATTTTTATCGGGTTGATGATTGCGGCCTTTCTGCTGGCCATTCCCTACCATTTTTTGAACGGTTCCGCGGATTTTTCTTCCGGAGGCATTGACCTGAACAGCGTTTCAAACTGGCTCATTCCAGTATTGATTTCCACTCTGTTGATCTTCGGCTACCTCAAAGGGGTAAAAATTTATGAAACCCTCACCGAAGGCGCCAAGGAGGGATTCAATACCGCGGTTCGTATTATGCCTTTCATGGTAGCAATCTTTGTCGCCATCGGCATGTTCCGGGCCAGCGGCGCCATGGACATTCTCATCACCCTTCTCTCGCCGCTGACCGAACTCATCGGCATGCCGGCCGAGGCCCTGGCCATGGCCCTGATGCGGCCTTTATCCGGCAGCGGCGCATTCGGTATCATGTCTGAAATCATCAACCAGGATCCGGACAGCTTTCTTTCTTTTCTGGTGTCCACCATGCAGGGTTCCACAGAGACAACCTTCTATGTCCTGGCCGTTTATTTCGGCGCTGTCGGCATTAAAAATACCCGCCATGCCCTGCCCGCCGCCCTCTGCGCCGACGCCGCCGGAATCCTGGCAGCTGTCCTGATCTGTAACTGGTGGTTCTGAGCCGGCATACATGTACATCATAAATCCATATTCCTGTACTTGATAATACTTTTTAAGGATTGAATCACCTTGCCGGCCTCCTTTTTGTTCAGCCTGTCGATATCTCTCTTCTTGTAATACTTCTTCAAAAAATTGCTGAAATGACTCTCATCCCAGCCGAGATCCCCGACTAGATGCTTGATATATAACTTCTGCCGGAAAGTCATACCGTACTGGTTGATCCGGTAATGTTTGCTGCGTGCAAAGTAGCGCATCAAGCGTCTGAACCCTTCCTCGTCCATATCTTTAGCCGAACGGACTCCGGTCGCCCGTTGCAGGATATCCCGGTACTCCTGGTCGGAAAGGCCAAGTTCACGCTTAACAATGTGGATGACTGCCAGTTTTTTCCTGTCCATTCAGTTCATTTCACCCTCTACCCCAATTAAAAACAAAAACATTGAAAGAACAAAGAATTAATTGCTATACTATTGATCAGGTGTGATTATTGCAAAAAATCAGGGAAAAAATACCTGCGTAATATTTTTTTTGCATCAACGAAAAGCGACTCCCTTTCAGCCGGAACATTGACTATGCGGAAGCTCACCCTGTATCAAATCCTGGCCGTCATCACAGCATTGCTGTCTTTTCACTCGGTTTTCCCAGCTCAGGCCGGCATTGCGACCAGCTCCCTGTCCAGATCCGTATGCCGGGAATTAACCCCTTCACTCAAACTGGAACTCGCCAGTCAAAAGATGACTTTTGGCAGCCCCATTTTTATCCGAATTTTCAAGGAG
Source organism: Deltaproteobacteria bacterium (assembly GCA_029933005.1). Classification (GTDB taxonomy): domain Bacteria; phylum Desulfobacterota; class Desulfobulbia; order Desulfobulbales; family SURF-16; genus JAGHCC01. The sequence continues at coordinate 7,424 of JAOZOY010000056.1, read as the reverse complement.
TCAAATGAACTTGAGTTATGGGTAAAAAGGAAAAAAGGATATCAGCTGTTCAAAATTTATAAAATATGCTGTTTATCCGGTGAATTGGGTCCTAAACAAAAAGAAGGGGATCTCCAGAGTCCGGAAGGCTTTTATTTTGTCGGAGACGAGCAGTTAAATCCGCATAGTCACTTTCATCTTTCATTTAACCTGGGATACCCCAACCTCTACGACAGGAGCCACGACCGGACCGGCAGCGCCTTGATGGTGCACGGCAGCTGTGTTTCCGCCGGATGTTTTGCCATGAGCGACCAGAGGGTTGAAGAGATCTACACATTAGCCGAGGCGGCCCTGAGAAACGGACAGCATTTTTTCAGGGTCCACATTTTTCCCTTTAGAATGACAACAGAGAATTTGGCAAAATACAAGAATTCAAAATGGCTCCCCTTCTGGAAAAACCTGAAGCAAGGCTACGACCTTTTTGAAATGAGCAAAATCCCGCCGGATACCAGGGTAAAACGAAAAAAATACATCTTTGAGTCCAAACGCGGCGGAAATGTTTAATATCACCTGAACCGGCACTGCCCCTTACCTATCATCTTATAAAGCACAGCAGGCAACCCTCCGGGCAGCAGATAATCCCCGCCAGCCTCTCCCTGAAAGACAAACGCCAGACTCCGATCCATTTCCTTCCAGCTCACATTCTTCCGTTCCACAGCAACGGTCTCGAACAGAAGCCTGTTATACATGTTATTGATCATGGTTCTACCGGAACCGAGACTTCCGAGAAGATCCACCCTGTTACAGAAAAAGCCGACAAGCTCGGAATAAATCGTAATGCCGCCACAGGCGCCGATACTCAAAAATCTCTGTTTTGCAGCGAGCTTTGACCGACTTATTTCTCCGGATTCCAAAAGTTGCCGTAAGGGAACGAGGAGATGATCTTCGAGCCAGTAACTGTGACCCCGGTGAATCAACATCTCATGTCCCCCATCAAGAAATTGCGCTACCAGCCTCAGCTGACTCCGGCTGTCTCGAAAGACGCTAATAGAGTGGCTAATCTCTATGGAGTTGACGATTTTAACAAAATCGACGACCAGAGCTTTTTCTAGAAGCAGGTTAAAAAGATTATTCAGGCTCGAAGGTTCTCCTGCGGCAACAGCGGACAGGAGGCCGGTCATTTCTTTATTATCGGCAGCGGTGTTTTGATTTCCCAAAAATCGCCTGCCCGGTCTGGGAGAGTAACCGTTGGCTGACAAATAACGACAGTTGGCAAGAAAAGAAGTGCGGCCGTCATCATCACCATGAAAGATGGACAGCCCGCTCAAAACCCCGTCTTCCCGCCACTGGGCAAAAGGAGTTTCTCCATAAGATTCCAGGGCAACCGTGCCGTGGGCCTCCAGCTCCTCTCTGATCCGTTCCGCATTTCTCTTACCCAGCAGACTGGGATCATTCTCAAGGTAATATTGCAGGATCACCCTGATCTGGCGGGCAAAAATGATATTGTCATCCCGGGCCATGGTGATCATTCTATCGAGTAAAAAATGAAAAGCGGCCGGCTGAACAACCTCCGCAAGTCGTGTGAAGGCTGCGGCAAAACAAATCAGACTATTTTCATCCAGAAATGCCGAGCCGGCCACCAGATCCAGAATTTCTTTCTGACCTTCAATATCAGAGGGAAAAAACAGGGCCAGCCTCCCCTTGTGGGCCAGGGCGGCAATAAATTTCCCCACATAAATATTTTCCGGATCAACCGCCCGTAAAAACAAGACCAGGCTTCCCTGATAATCTGCAACTATCCGTCTTTGCAACTCCGGGATCAGGATGAGGCGGAAGGAACTGTCATAAAGAATTGTGACTCTGGACAACAGGATGTAAATATTGGCGGCACTGCACTGTTTTGCCAGATACATTCGGGCTTTTTGGGTTGCCAGACGCAGAATCCTGATCACGCCTTCCTGATCGCCTTTATTGGCAAAACTGGTAAACCAGGGACCATACTCAAGACGAATCTCGTGCGGCAACCTGTCAAACAGTCTACCAAGTTCGGTAAAAGAGGCGGTACGCAGCTCAGTTGCGGAAATCTCGTCTCCGTTATGGAAGGATATTGCATGCAGAGCATTCAGCCGACGGATGACACGTGCGGATGCCTTATGAAAGGCCTCCAGCAGTTTCTTTTTTCGGGCCAAAGGAAGGGCTTGATAGAGAAAATCCTGCTCATCCACCGGCTTGACAAAGTAGCTCTCCAGCCAAAAAGAGGCTTCACTGGAGGTCAGGCCGGGAAGCTGGAACAAAGAACGGATAGCCCAGACATCGATTTCGTTGATACGACCGATGAGAACCAAATTTTTGAGTGCCTCAGCAACAGTGATGGCCTGAATTTTATTACTGCTCTCCGCTGCCCAGCATTGTTCTTCACTAAGTTCTCCTATGCAGGACAGACCCTGGATGGCCTGTTTCCCAGTCTGGTCCTTGATTTCAAAAAAGGCCCTGGCAGCCCAACGTCCCGAATTCCTGAGTTTGCTGATTATGGCGATTGCATCAAGAACCTGGGCAGGAGAGATAGACGGGATGGCGCAGAGGGTGTTTGCGGCCCATATTGAAGAAAAATCCAACCGGCGGATCACTACCAATCCCTGCAGGGCAACCTCCAGGTTGATCCCGTCGAGGGCGACGAAGCGCTCAAAAAGCTGGAAATGATCATAGGTGAACGGATCACTGGCAAGGCCTGCCAGCTGTTCCATGGCCTCGGAACCTGTCATGTCCGGAAGAGTACATAAAAGCCTGAACACCTTTAAGTTGGAGTAATCAAGACTGCTGATTCTCTCCCGGCTTGCTTCCACCTGCTCCGGTGTTACTCCTGTTACCTGTTTGAAAACGTCCAAGGTTCGGTCAACAGCCCCGCCGGCCATCAGGATGGAAGGCAAGCAGGAGACCAGAAGAACTAGCAGGACGGCTGGGACGAAGCGACGGACAAACTTCACTCTCCGCCACAAAGAGGACGAAATGAAAAGACAGGGCAATTGCATGAAAAGTTCAAATCCTTTAGACTTCAAGATCCATCCTTTCCAAAACTTGGACAGGATGTCATTGATGATATCCGACGCCGCTATCTTTTCCTGTTTTTGTCAGAATATCAATATGCTAAATAAAAAAAACTCCGGCATGACAATTTATAAACCTTTTACAATACCATCAATCTCTGAAGGTGGATCATTTAAGGAAACGCTCTATCGGTTCCTTAAAGAACCTCTCCATAAATTTCATGCCATAACGACCACGGATGCTTTTCTTTCATCTGTGGCCGTATTCGATTCAGCTCTCGCGCCTCTTTTACGGAAAATTCGTCCGGCAACCTGCCTTGGAAAAAACCGGCCGAATCAAAATAGCGGGCCAGGATTATCTGCAGGTCATCAGCAAATGTAAGTGTCATAATTGTCTCGGATGTTGTATCTCTGAAATTGCCATTTATTTTGAAATATAGATGTAAACCTTGTCCGCTTCAGCTGTCAAGCAAAGGATAAATAAAAAATTTACATTGGGAACTTGGCAAAAGCAGGTTAATTTTAATTTTAGAATACGATTTTACAGTCTGCTATATTATCTTAAAGGTTGGTCATGGGGCGACGCAGATATCAGCGATGCTGAGCCGATTCACTGCCTGTCTCCTGGCGCAACCGGCCGGGATTATTCATTTAAAACAAACTTATGCTAATGACAAAAAAAATTTATGGTTTCATCTTACAGAAAGAAAGCATTGTCGAGGAAGTCAACGGCAGGGCGCGGATTTTCGAACATGAAAAAAGCGGTGCCAGGCTGCTGCATCTGGCAAACGATGATGATAACAAAGTTTTTTCCATCTTTTTTCGGACACCGCCGGAGGACTCCACGGGAGTGGCTCACATCCTGGAGCATTCCGTGCTCTGCGGGTCGCGGAAGTTCCCTTCCAAGGAACCTTTTGTCGAGCTGTTAAAGGGGTCGCTGAATACTTTCCTCAACGCCTTTACCTTTTCCGACAAAACCGGCTATCCGGTGGCAAGCCGCAATACAAAAGATTTTTTCAATCTGATGGATGTCTATCTTGACGCCGTGTTTTACCCCAATATCTACCGAAAGCCGGAGATCTTTCTCCAGGAAGGCTGGCATTATGAACTCGAAGACCGCGAGGACCACCTCCGCTATAACGGCGTGGTCTATAACGAGATGAAAGGGGCCTTTTCATCGCCTGAGCAGATTCTCTTTCGCAAGATTGAGCAATCTCTGTTCCCGGATACGCCTTACGGCGTGGAATCGGGCGGAGATCCGGACAACATCCCTGATCTGACCCATGAGCAATTCCTCGATTTTCACAGATCATATTATCATCCGGCCAACAGCTTCATCTATCTCTATGGCAACGGTGATCTTGATGAACAGCTTGCCTTTTTGAATGACCGTTACCTGGCCGATTTCGAGCGTATTAAAATCTCCTCGAAAATCCCTCTGCAAAAACCTTTTGCGGGGATCAAAAAAATGGAAGTGGCCTATCCCGTGGGCAGTGGTGAAGATGGGGAGGATAAGACCTTTTTTGCCTTGAATTATGTTACCGACGAAATCTCGGACACGGAGACCGTGCTTGGTCTGGCTGTTTTGAATCGTATTCTGCTCCAGACCCCGGCTTCTCCATTAAAAAGAGCGTTGATTGAGGCCGGAATCGGCAAGGATATCATGGGGGTCTTTGATTCCGAAATCAGGCAGCCGGTTTTTTCCATCGTCGTCCAGAATGCCAAAAGCGACGACTTGGACCATTTCCAGGAGCTGGTGCACCAAACTCTGGAAAAAGAGGCAACAAACGGACTGAATAAAAAACTTGTAGCCGGTGCGCTCAATGGCATGGAATTCAAGTTGCGGGAAGCGGATTATCATTCCTTTCCCAAGGGACTGGTCTATAATCTCCAGTGCATGACCAACTGGCTTTATGACGCTGATCCCCTGGAGCCCCTCAGGTTTAACAAGCATCTTAGCGCCATCAAAAACAAGGCTGAAAGTAGTTATTTTGAGTACTTGATCAAAAAGTTCCTGCTTGAAAACAGTCATGGCTCCCTTGTGACCCTGATCCCGGAGCAGAGTTTGGTCTCCAGGCGTGAGAAGGAGCTGCGACAAAAACTGGATCAATACCAGAAGACATTGACCGCTGACGAAATCAGCGGGATTATCAGCCAGACTGAAGAACTGCGCCAGTATCAGCTCACCCCGGATTCCCGTGAAAATCTTGACCAAATTCCCCTGCTGCAAGTTGGTGATATCGGCAGGGAGGCGGAAAAGCTGCCCCTGGAAAAGAAGGCCGACGCTCATGTGGAAACCATCATTCATCCGCTCTTTACCAATGACATTGCCTACGTGGATCTTTATTTTGATTCAGCCGGCGTGGAGCTGGAATTGATTCCTTATCTGGGACTGCTTGAAACCGTCCTGGGGCGGATGGATACAGATCGTTATGATTACATGTCACTGGCCAATGAGCTGAATATTCATCTGGGTAATCTTGCCTTTACGGCTCAGGAAATCGGCGAATACAGGCAAAGCGGACTTTTTTATCCAAAATTTACGGTCCAGGCAAAATGCCTGATGGAAAACACCGGCAAAATGACGGAGTTGATGGGCGAGGTTATTCTGGGCAGCGATTTCAGCGATCAAAAGCGGCTGCGGGAGATCATCCGCGAGACCCGCTCCCGGATGGAGATGGATATCATGCAGGCCGGTCATCTTTATGCCCGGAGGCGGGCCGCCTCCGGGCTGTCCGCCCGCTGGGCTTATCATGAAAAGCTGGCCGGCATCTCATTTTACCAATTCATCACCAACCTTGACGACCGATTTGACGAGCTGGCTGGTGATATTGTCACCAATCTGCAACGGACAGCGCAAACCGTGTTTCATCAAAACGGTTCCCTCACGAGCATCACCGCCAAAGCCGATGATTGTCCACAAGTCGAAGATGCCCTGGCAGACCTTGTCAATCGCTGCCCATCCTCTGCCATTCAAAAAGAAAATTTTAAAATTCCACTGGTAAAGAAAAACGAAGGTTTCATCATTCCAGGCCAAGTGCAGTATGTGGCCAAATGTACGGATCTCGGCCATTTCTCGACCTATGATCACCGCTTGAAATTGCTGCAGACCATTCTCAGTACCGATTATCTGTGGAATAACGTCCGGGTCAAGGGCGGGGCCTACGGCGCGGCCTGCCGTTTTGTCCATGACGGTATGCTGTTCTTCTCCTCCTACCGCGATCCGAACCTGAGCAAAACCCTTGATATTTACGATGGGGTTCACGACTATCTGCGAGATTTCAAGCCGGATGAGCGGGAACTGCGCAAGTACATCATCGGCACAATCGGCCGCCTTGACTCCCCCCTGACTCCATCCATGAAAGGTGAACGGGCCGCAGGGGATTATATCTCCCATGTCGGTTATGAGGAGCAGCAAAGGGAGCGTGATGAAATTCTGGCTGCCACAACCCGGGATCTCACCGTTTTTGCCGATCCCCTGAAAAACGCCATGGCCCAAGGCCATTGCTGTGTCATCGGCAGTGAGTCAAAAATCAGAGAAAATGAACAGCTCTTTGATTCGGTGAGCTCTCTTCTGTAAATTTTTTTGACTCATTACTTATTTCCATTTTAATAACTCTCAAATAGTTTCCACTGTTTTTTTGATGTACTGTGCAATTATCTGTCAATTGCCCATTGGCAATCAGTTTAGGATCATTGACCTCTGAATTGTCATAAATATACCAATTGTCGGCAAGAGATAAGTAAAGAGAAAAAAATTATGGGTTGAAGATTTGTACTGTCCGTTACTCCGGGCTCATGGTATTATCCGTAAACTCCCCCGGCAAAACAGGTTTCAGTTGACACTCAAATGGGTCCGGTTAACCAATATATTAAATGTAATATAAGCCGCATCTACTGAGAATTTATTGAAAATGGCGGCATGATTTTTTTGTTTTTTATGATAGACTTTCAGGGGTAAAGCACTGATGCATATATGTCATCCATATGACCCTCTACACTTACAGGCTCCGCGCCCTGGAGAAGCATTTTTGAGGCGAGTTCTTCGTGGTCAAAAAATACAGCGATAAGAACTGGCGAAACACCATTCTCCACCTTGACATTCAAATCAGCACCCTTATCAATAAGCATTTGGACAAGATCAACTTTACCACTTTTAGCCGCATACATTAATGGTGTCCATCCGATATTACTTCTGGCACCGATATCAGCACCATGTTCTGCCAGCAGTTTTGCAACCTGTACCTTTTCATGTTGGCTTGCAACCATTAAGGCGTTTACTGAGCTAGTTGTTTTGGCATTAATATCGACCCCTAAATCTAACAATTTATTCGCTATAGAAGGATGACCACCCTCAGCAGCCATCATCAATGGAGTAAAATAATTGTTGGATTTTACATC
>JAOZOY010000014.1 GCA_029933005.1 Deltaproteobacteria bacterium | reverse complement strand
ATACAATACATTAACCCGGAAAGTTGAGAAAAGAATTACCTGATAACTTTGTTAAATGGGTAAAAACAAAAGCTAACAACTGTATAAATCAATCAACAATAATAATACCATTTACCAATTAACAGCCGGTGAGCGACAAGATTACTTTAACGCAGCCATTGACCAATCTCATCCCGGCAGGGATCGGTTTTGATTTCAAAAACTTTGTCCGGGCCTTCAATGCAGACCACGGCTGCAGTCGGCCCGTTTTCTGTTTTTTTGCCGTAGCGCACCACAAGTGCGGCCGCAAGTTTCCAGTCATCGGGATGATGTCCATAGCGCAGCAGTCCGGTGGGGCCGGGCCTGTTTTTCATATTAAATAGATAATCACCGCTCTGGTGCAGGGCAGTGATTTTGCTGTTTTCCTGCTGCTTTCGGCCCAGTGCCAGCCAGCCTCCATGGGGAAGAAGGAATTGCCGGCCGACAAGTAGAAAACGGATATCCTCCGGGCTGATTTTTCTGTCTGTTTTAAAATATTTTTGCAGTCTTTTACTCAGCACCGGATCAGCCAGCACGCAGCCGCCGGCCGGATTGGGATAATCACAAATACCAAGCTCGGTCGCCAGCCTGATTTGGCCGCTTCTGCCCCGACCGCTGAAATCTGGGAGTTGATTGCGATCAACAATTCCGTCAAGTTCGACCTGGGTGAGCTTCTGGGATCTGGCGCATAAGGGGCGAAGCAGGATCAGATCCGTGTTGCTGTCGCGTTCAATGACCCGCATGGTATCCTTGCGCTGGGACATGGGCCGTTGACCGACTACCTCTCCACTGATAATGAACGAGGCATCAAATTCAGCCATCATTTTTTTAATCTCGGAAACCATCAGAATCTTACAGTCAATACAGGGGTTGAAATATTTGCCGTAACCGTGGGGCGGATTTTCCAGCATTGTAAGATAGGGCAGGGTGATGTCCCGGATCAGAACATCAATGTCGTATTTCTTTTTGATATAAGAACGATACTCATCTTCCTGCTGAAGGAGATCATCATGGAAAAAAGGGGTGACAAACTGGACGGCCTGGACGCGAATGTTCTGCTCCTGGATCACCCGGCAGGCCAGGATAGAGTCTAGCCCGCCTGAAAAAAGGGCCAGCGCGATTATCTCAGACATTCTTTTGATGTCTCCGCAAAAGTTCTCCGGCATAGGCCAGAGTCTTTTCAGTGACGGAATCACCATCAAGCATGCGGCTCAGTTCATGTGCTAACTCGTCCGGCTGAAGACGCGTGATGGTTGAGCGGGTCCGTTGTCCTTGCACGGATTTTGCGACCAGAAAATGCTCTTCGGCATAAGAGGCGATCTGGGGGAGATGGGTGATACAGATAACCTGGTGATGGACAGCAAGTTCCTTGATTTTTTTGGCCACGGCCTCAGCCGCCTTGCCGCTGATCCCCGCATCAATCTCATCAAATATTACGGATTCCACCTGGTCTTTTCTGGCCAGAAGGCATTTCAGGGCCAGCATGAGGCGGGAAAGTTCGCCGCCTGAGGCCACCTTGGCCACGGGTTTTGGCGGTTCACCGGGATTTGCTGAAAAAAGAAACTCGGGCTGGTCTATTCCTTTCCTGGTCATACGTGCGAGTCTGTTTTTTTGCGGATCATGGAAGAAAATTTTAAAGACCGCCTGATCCAAGGCCAGAAAGTGAAGCTCATTAATGATTTTTTTTGTGATCTCCCGGCCATGTTTTTTTCTTTGCTCTGAAAGTTCAGCAGCATCGTGCAGCAGTTGCTGTTCGCTTTTCGCAAGCTCTGCAGCCAATCGGTCGAGATTATGTTCAAGTGCATCAAGTTCGGCCAATTTCTCTTTAGCCTTTTGCCCATACCGAATGACATTATCAAGATCCGGGCCGTATTTTCGTTTCAACTGTTGGAGAAGATCAATCCTGGCACAGATCTCATCAAGCCGGGCCGGATTATTGGGGATGGAGTCCAGATAATCACGCAGGCCTGCGAGTTGATCCTCGAGTTGGTAGCAATAACCAGCCACATTTTCACTCAAATCCGCAATGGATTGATCCAGGGCAGCCATCTGATCCATGTTTTTTCTGAGTAGAGATAAATGATTGGCCGATGCATCCTGTAGCAGGGAGTAACTTTTACGGCCCAGCCGATTCAGCTCATCACTGCTTTTCAGTCGATCTTTTTCTTCTACCAGTTTTAAATCCTCGCCCGGAGTCAGTTTTGCCTGGCTGATTTCCTTACACTGAAAATTAAGAAAATCCCGGCGCTGCTCCTTGTCCATCTCCTGTGTACGCAGCCTCTCTAATTCTTTTTTTTTCACCTGCCAGTCGTCATAGAGATTCGCAAACTGTTCACGCAGGTTTTTGAGTTCTGCCACTGAATCGAGAAAATCAAGCTGAAACCCGGGGACAAGGAGCTGCTGGTGGTCATGCTGGCTGGCAACATTAAGAAGATTTCCGCAGATTTCACTGATCAGCCTGGCTGTTGACAGACTGCCGTTCAGATAAAAGCGGCTTTTGCCTTTGGCAGACAGAATACGTTTGATGATGATTTCGCCATCACTGTCAAAACCTTTTTCCTGAAGCAGGTTGAGAAGTTGTGAGTGGCCCGGGCCGATTTCAAAAAGAGCTTCAATTGTTGCCTGTTTTGCCCCACTGCGAACCCAGGTCGCCGAAGCCTTTCCGCCTGAAAGCAGGTGAATTGCCTGGAGGACAATGGATTTTCCGGCGCCGGTTTCACCGGTCAAGACAATCAGCCCTTCACTGAAATCAAGATGAAGCTCCTCGATCAGGGCCAGATTGGATATTTTTAATTCTCTGAGCATGGGAATTCTACTCTATACCGTATTTTTTGAGGAATGCAAGACGACAGGATAAATAGAGAACAATTTTAAAAAAGTGATTGTCTGATTATAACAGTATTATTAGTCTTGTCAGTCTGATTAATTTGTATAATAGAGATAGACTTTGGACCAGCAAGACCAACAGGACCAATAGACCAATGTTATTCAAACGCTGCATCAGCCTTACAATTCTCTTTTTCTTTCTCTTTTCAGAGTTCACCTTTTTGAGTGGCAATGGATTGGTGCGGGCCTTTACGGTGGGAGAGGAGCGGGAATATGGAGAAAAATTGCTCACTGTCATCCGTCTGCAATTCAGGTTGCTTGATGATCCGGATATTTCTCAGTATATCAATGGAATAGGCGATGAAGTCCTTTCGGTGACCGGTTCTCAATACTTTCATTACCATTTTTATATGATTGCTGATAAGGCTTTTAATGCCTTTGCCGCCCCTTCAGGTCTTGTGTTTGTTCATTCCGGTCTGCTGAAGAAAATGGATAATGAAGGGGAGCTTTTCAGTGTTGTCGCCCATGAGTGCGGGCATGTCTCAAGTCGCCATATTGCCGATCGTATCGGCAAGTCCTCCAAGATCAACACCAGTACCGTGGCCCTCATGCTTGCCGGTGTGCTTATGGGCGGCGGTGCTCTTTCCCAGGCCCTGATCACCGGCGGCATGGCAACCGGAACCTCCATGAGCCTGACATTCAGCCGGCGGGATGAGGAGGAGGCCGATCGTGTCGGGTATAAATCCATGGTTGCCAATAAACGCAACCCCGAAGACATGGTATCCATGCTCAAAAAAATGTATCGAATCAGTAAAATCAGCATGGGCAAACCGCCCCCATACCTTTTAACTCACCCTGAGCCCCAGGTCAGAATGGGATATGTCGAGGATATGATTATCCAGGATCCTGGCGCTGAATACAGGATGACCGATCAATTCAATTTTAACCGTATTAAGAATCGAATTTTCAGTTTGACGGAAAATCCCATGAAGCTTTTTCCCCGCTATCGGAAAATTCTCCGCACAAGCGAAAATGTAACTGAAAAAATCATGGCCTACTATGGTCTGTCTCAGGCTTATTTAATGAATAACGAGTTTGACCGGGCCAGAGAAAATTTATTGAAAGTGATTCAGTTTTTTCCGGATAAACCGATTTTGTTGACTGATCTGGGCGTCATAGATTTTCAACAGGGAAATATCGATCATGCCCTGTCTCATTTTCTGAAGGTGCGTAATCAAGAACCGGGAAACTGGTATAACAACTTTCATCTGGCAAAAACTCTGCAAAAAACAGGTAATCCCGAAAGAGCCCTTATTCTCTACGATCAACTGTCGAGCGAGATTCCGAATTATCCCGGTCTCTATTATCAGATCGCCGAAATTTTCTCCGGCTACGGCGATAAGGGCGAGGCCCATTTTTACCTGGGGAAATATTATTTCTGTGATGGAAATTTTAATACCGCAACCTTTCATTTACACAAGGCTAGACAATTACTACCTACTGTCAGTAAGTTACAGAAAGAAGTTGATGAAATACTTGAAAAAATTCAAGATGTGAAAGGATAGGCGCCGGAATATAGAAGCAAGAAAATATCAACTGTTATTCTGATTTCTGTCTTCTGTCTCCTGTCTTCTGACTCCTGAACCCCATGCCATCCTTAAAATCACATCAACCCCTTCTCAAACTGGGAATCGACACGGGCGGCACCTTTACGGATTTTTTTCTCCAGACCAGTAAAGCAATTCAAACCTTCAAGATATCCTCAACCCCGGATGATCCAAGTCGGGCTATTCTCAGAGGATTAAGCCATTTTTTTGCCGATCTTCCCGCAGGATTTGAGATCATTCACGGCACCACGGTGGGAACAAACAGTTTTCTGGAAAGAAAGGGTGCGAAAACTCTGCTCGTCACCACCCATGGTTTTGAGGATATCTTGACCATCGGCCGGCAGAATCGGCCGAGTCTTTATGATCTGAACGTGGAACGTCCGGCCGAGATCATTCCCCGAAAAAATATTGTCGGGGTCAAAGAAAGGGTCCTGTGGGACGGTACTGTTCAGACTCCCCTGGGCACAAGCGTCGGCAAAAGGCTGAGACGAATCTGCCGCTCTCTTGAGATTGAATCTGTTGCCGTCTGTTTCCTGCATTCCTATGCCAATCCTGATCATGAAAAACGGATCAGGGACGAGCTTGCCCCCTTGGGATTACCCGTAACTTTATCTGCGGAATTGTTGCCGGAATTCCGCGAATATGAGCGATTGGTAACAACACTGATCAACGCCTATCTTGCGCCGGTGATCTCTTCCTACATTCATCGCTTAAATGAAAATCTGACAACGGTCTCTCTTTCCGTGCAACAGTCAAACGGGTCTGTGCTGCCGGCCCGTTCCATTGAAAAAAGAGCCGTTCATACGGTACTGTCCGGCCCGGCCGGCGGCGTTCAAGGAGCTTTTTACCTGGCCCGGGAAATGGGCATGGGTAAAATCATCACCTTTGACATGGGGGGCACTTCCACGGATGTGTCCCTTTGCGACGGCAGGCCGACCCTGACACGAGAGCATCAGATAGACGGATACCCGGTGGGGATCCAGGTCATGGACATTCATACCGTGGGCGCCGGCGGCGGTTCAATCGCCGGAATTGATCAAGGCGGTCTGCTTCATGTTGGTCCTGAAAGCGCCGGTGCTGATCCCGGCCCGGTCTGTTACGGCAAGGGACGGGATATCACGGTAACCGACGCCAATCTTTTCCTCGGCCGTTTACTGCCCGACCGTTTCCTTGGCGGACGGATGATCCTGGACAGTGAAGCCGTGGAGCGCTGCATAGTAGAACTGGCCGAGCGTCTTGACATGGAAAAGGAACAGGCATCCCTTGGAATCATCAGGATCGTCAACGTTGGCATGGCCAGGGCAATTCGGGCGGTCTCGGTGGAGCGAGGATATGATCCCAAGGATTTCACCCTGTTTTCCTTTGGCGGCGCATCTGGTCTGCACTGCTGTGCCCTGGCCGAGGAACTTGAAATTGCCACAATTGTCGTGCCGGCCAGGGCAGGTATCCTTTCCGCCCAAGGCATGGTCCAGGCTGATCCTGCTCTTGATTACAGCAAACCCCTTTTCCTGACGGGAGACAAACTGCGGAGCAGGGAAATTGACGCAGCCTTTGTAGATCTTATCAAAAAAGGCAAGGTGGAACTGGAGGATATCTGCGGCAGAGGCGAGCTTGAAATTAAGCGTTTTCTTGATCTACGCTATAAGGGACAGTCCTTTGAGCTGACCATTTCCTACGACAAGGATTTTAGAAAAAAATTCCATCAGCTTCATGAGCAGCATTTTGGCTACGCCATGGAAAATGCTCCCCTGGAGCTGGTCTCAATTCGCTGCACCCTGCGGCTTAAAAGAGAAAAACAACCTCTTCCCAGACAGTTGCGGCAGGTTTCTTCCTTGCCGGAAATAGAGGGACAGCGTACAGTCCTTTTTGAAGAGGGCAGGGCGCGGGTCAATCTTTATCTGAGAAAACATTTGTCAACCGGTCAGTCCTTTTCCGGCCCTGCCCTGATCATTGATGACTATACCACAATCCTGGTCACAAAAGATTTTCAGGTCCGGGTTGATTCTCTTGCCAATTTGATTATGGAAAGAGGATCAGTGTCCAGCCTATTGTGCTGAAAGAATCCTCTCCGCCAGCAGACCGATGCAAATTTGCAGCGGAACTTCCTAACGATTTAAGGATTTAAACTTGCTATTTTTTACCTCATTGCTATTGTGAATCATCCAAATAATCCACAAGACTCGAATTAGCTGAGCAAAAGGCGGCCCAGGCCATTTAATTGACAACCATCTGGCCTGGCTGCCGGAAGAGGGGGTGGACGTAAGCGATCACAGGCACCAAATCTTACCGCTTAAAGGAGGATCCTAAATGACAGGACTACAGGCACTTGATATCACCATCGGCGTTATCTTTATTTACCTGATTTTAAGTTTAGCTTGCACCGCTGCCAATGAAATTATCGCTGGAATTTTTAATTGGCGGGCAAAAAATCTGGAAATCGGAATCAGGAATTTATTAACCGATAAGGATCAGCCAGGATTTGAAGATGAGTTTTATAATCACCCTATGATCAGAAGTCTCTACGGGCAAAAATCAGATGGCAGAAAACCGTCTTATATTCCACCGCGGATATTCAGTCTTGTCTTACTTGATCTTATTGCTCCCTCTGACGGGGATGAATCAAAAACATTTGAAAATATTCGTCAAGATATTGCCAAACTTCCCAGCCAGTCGCCTCTCCGTCAAAACCTTTTAATTCTCCTTGATGACGCAAAAGACGATATAACTCATTTTCATGCCAACATTGAAGTCTGGTACAATAACTCGATGGACAGAATTTCCGGGTGGTATAAAAGAAAGACCCAGACAGTAACACTCATTCTTGCCGTTATCGTTTCATTTGCCTTTAATGCCGATACCTTTCAAATTGCCAAATCTCTGGCCAATGATCCTGTTATGCGTCAAGCCATTGTCCAACAAGCTCAGGAAATGGCAAAAAGACAGCAGGAGATATCCGGGAAGGGGGACGAAACTAATAATAGTGATGCGTTAAAATCACTTAAACAGATCAAAAGTCATCTTGACAAAACAGGGCTCCCTTTTGGTTGGGAAAATGCAGAAGTTGATTTAATAAAAAATGGGAATTTCATAAGTTGGTTAACAAAGCTTGCCGGATTATTAATTACCACATTAGCCGTCTCCCTTGGCGCACCTTTCTGGTTTGACATCCTGAATAAAATTATCAACATCAGGTCTACAGGACCTATTGATAAGGAAAAAGGTAACCGTTCACCGGGTCACTAATTTATGGGAACCACAGTCCTTGTAAACATGACGTTACCGGCCTGCTGCCGTTGACTTTTCCCTGGTTTGCAGTATTGTGCACGAGGCTGAATTATGGATGAATTGAACATTTATAAGTCCTTTTTTATCATCTTTGTTTTTACGGCAAATTAGCTGATTTTTTTATTCAAGGCGAGTTTTTTGACCCCCTATCAGGATTTACTGCAATTTATCTTTTCCGGGCTGACCAGCGGCGCTATCTATTCCCTCATCGCCCTTGGTTTCTGCGTGGTGCACAATACCATGGGTATTGTCAACTTTGTCCAGGTGGATTTTGTCACCCTGGGCGGTATGCTCCTGTTCAGCGGTCTCTTTTCATTTGGCCTGCCCATGCCATTTGCCCTGGCAGCGGCCATCATCGGTGTCACCCTCATCGCCATGCTGGTGGAGTGGATCGGTATCCGGCCTTCACGATCCGATAACCAACTGGTTCTTATTTTTTTGACCATCGGTATTTCCATCATCCTGCGGGGTTTGATGAAACTGATCTGGGGAAAAAACCGGATGGCTGTTCCGCCTTTGTCCGGCGAGGAGCCGATCCGGATTCTGGGGGCCACCATCATGCCCCAGGCCATCTGGATCCTGGTTCTTACAGCTCTTGCAATTTGCGGTCTTGTTTTGATCTTCCGTCATTCTTCCATTGGTCTGGCCATGCGCGGGGTGGCGGCCAACCAGGAGGCAGCCGCTATTGTCGGGCTTCATACCGGCAGGGTCAAAGCCGTGAGTTTTGGCTTGGCTGGGGCGCTGGGCGGCTTGGCCGGGGTGCTGGTTACCCCCATCACGACCCTGAACTATGATGTAGGAGTACTCCTTGGCCTTAAAGGTTTTGCCGGCGCCATCCTTGGCGGCTTTGGCTCCTTTCCCGGTGCCATCCTCGGCGGTGTAAGTCTTGGCCTGCTGGAGTCCCTGACCGCCGGTTATCTGAGCAGCGCCTATAAGGATGTGGTTGCCTTTGTTGTTTTATTACTGATTCTTTTTGTCCGGCCCAAGGGGTTGTTGGGGAGATAGAAAGGGCAGGGGAAGAGAGGAAAGAAAAATAGAATTAAGCTGGTGACTTCATTCATAAATAACTAAGAAACGAGACGAAACATGGCAGACAAACAACAGAAACTACTCATGGGAAACGAGGCCATGGGCCGCGGACTGGTGGAGGCCGGCTGCACCCTGGTTTCAGCCTATCCCGGCACCCCATCTTCAGAAATTCTCGGCAGCGTGGTTGCTAATATAGGGGACGCGGCTGAGCCGCTTCATGTTGAATGGTCGGTGAATGAGAAGGTGGCCTTTGAGGTGGCGCTGGCTAACAGCTACACTGGCAAACGCTCGGCCGTGATCATGAAACAGGTGGGGCTTAATGTGGCGGCCGATCCCTTTACCCGTTCCACCTATCTCGGCGTCAAGGGTGGCTTTGTGCTGATTGTAGCCGATGATCCCGGCCCGCACAGCTCCCAGACCGAGCAGGACACCCGTCTTTTCGCCCTCTTTGCCAAGGCCCCGGTCTTTGACCCCAGCAGCCCGGCCGAGGCCAGGGAGATGATCACTGCCGCCTTTGAACTTTCCGAACAGTACGAGATTCCGGTTATCCTGCGACCCACCACCAGGATCTGTCACTCCCGCCAGAACATCACCCTGGGTAAACCGCTTCATCTGCAACGGCAGGCAGCCTTTGAGAAGAACCCCGGCCGCTGGGTGGCCACGCCTGCCTTTCTCACCGGCCTGCACAGTGAATTAAATGACAAACTTGCCGCCATTAGCACGGAAGAAAGGCTCAAACCCTTTCCGGTCAGCAAGTCCAGCCCGGAAAAAGAGGGCAGGGTACCCTGCATTATTGCCTCGGGCATGGCTTTTGCCAATGTGTTTGATTTGCTCGATGAACTGGATATGTTGAATCAGGTTCAGCTCTATCAGGTCAAAATGCCTTTTCCGCTCAACAGGGAATTCTGCCGGCAGATCAGAGAGAGGGATGAAAAGGTTCTGATTCTGGAAGAAACCGACACGGTGATCGAAATGCAACTGGGCCTGCGTGAGGCCCGGGGCCGGCTTTCCGGCCACGTGCCGGGACAGGGTGAGTTGACACCTGATATCATTCATACTCTACTGCTTGATTTTCTTGATCTGCCCAGACCCGAGACTGTTGAAAGCGGCCCGCCCGCACGGGGCCGGAGGCCGTCATTATGTCCGGGTTGTCCGCATCGCGCCTCATTTTTTGCCATCAAAAGAACCTTTCCCAAGGGCATTTTTCCCAGCGATATCGGCTGTTACACCCTGGGCATGAACCTGGGCGCCGTGGACACCTGTCACTGCATGGGGGCCTGTATCAGCATGGGGGCCGGTTTTTATCATGCCTATGCCCAGGACGGGCCGGATTATCCCACGATTGTTGTCACCATCGGCGACTCTACCTTTTTCCACGCCGGCATTCCGGCCCTGGTTAATGCCGTAACCCAGAAAGCACGGATCATCGTTACTATCCTGGACAACTCCACCACGGCCATGACCGGTCAGCAGCCCACTCCTCAGAGCGGTGTCCTGGCTGACGGCAGTCCCGGCAACCAGGCCTTTATCCCTGATCTGGTCAAGGCCAGCGGAGTCCGTTTTCTGCGGGAATGTGATCCATATGACATCAAGGGTTTTTCCGCCCTGCTTAAGGAAGCGGATCAGTTCTGCCGCGGTGACCAGGGCGGTGTGGCCGTGCTCATTGCCAAACATCCCTGCCTGATGGACAAAAGCAATCAACTCAAGCAGGACGTGATTGAGATGGAGATCAGCGATGACTGCATTGGCTGCGGCATCTGCGTTAATCAGTTTGAATGTCCGGCCATCAGCCTGGATGAGGAGGAGGAACAGGCCTCAATTGATCCTGATCTCTGTGTGGGCTGCGGCATCTGTGATCAGGTATGTCCCACCGGCTCCATCGTCAGAAAGGGAGGAAGCCAATCATGAAACAGCAAATTATTGTAAGCGGCATGGGCGGGCAGGGGATTTTGTTTCTGACTCGGATTATAGCCGGCGCCGGTGTAAGTATGGGGCTTGAAATTATGACATCCGAAACCCATGGCATGGCGCAACGCGGCGGCAGTGTCATTTCTTTCGTCAAGGCAGGACCATTCCGAAGCCCCCTGGTCCGCCAGGGTCAGGGGGATATCGGCCTCTTTCTTCATGCTGATAATCTTGATGTTCATCAGGGGCTGCTGAGATCCGGGGCGGATCTTTTTGTCAATACTTCAAAAACCGGCTCTTACAAGAATATTTCCGCCACGGAACTGGCCAGGAAAATGGGCAGTAATGTATTGACAAATCTGATCATGTTGGGATTTGCCACCAAATACAACTCCCTGTTCTGCGGGCAGGAACAACTGGAAACAGCCATCAGAGAGATATCCAGGGAGCGTTTTATCGATTCGAACCTGGCGGCCTTCCGACGAGGGCTTGAAGGATAATTGGAATAATCATTTTTGCCACGAAATCCCCGAACTACACGAAAATAAAAGAAAATTTTTGCGTTATTTCGTGGGGTTCGTGGCTGAAAACAAGATTTTTTTTGAATTAATGTCATTGAGGCTTCATTGACAGATTATGACCACCAGAGACAGACTGACATACTTTATTTATCATCACCGAACCGGACTTTCGGTCTGGACTCTGGCCCTTGTGCTCTCTCTTTTTCCCTTTTACTACGATAATCCCTATATCCTGGGCATCACCAATCTGGTGGCCATTAACGTTATTGTTGTTCTCGGTCTGAATCTTTTTATCGGCTATGCCGGCCAGATTTCTCTGGGCCATGCCGCTTTTTTCGGTCTGGGGGCCTACGGTTCGGCTATTTTTACCGTTTATTATCATGTCTGGCCCTGGCCGGCCATGGCTCTTTCGGCCTTGCTGGTGGCCCTGACGGCTCTTGTTATCGGCGTTCCTGTTCTTCGTCTTTCCGGCCACTACCTGGCCATGGCAACATTGGGCTTCAATATCGTCATTTATTCCGTTCTGGTGCAGTGGGACGAGGTCACCGGCGGTCCCAGCGGATTTGCCGGGATCCCTCCGCTTTCCATCGGCAGTCTGCTTATTAATGATGAGTTTCGTTTCCATTACGTGGTCTGGGGTGTGGTTCTGGTCCTTTGCACTCTCAGCCTCAACCTGGTACGCAGCGGGGTAGGGCGGGGGCTGGCAGCCCTGGCCGTTGATGAGCGGGTTGCCGGTTCCCTTGGAGTCAATTCTGCAAGGGAAAAGGTAAAAGTCTTTATTTTGTCAGCGGTCTTTGCCTCCCTGGCAGGCAGTCTCTATGCCCATTGCTTCTGTTTCGTTAATCCTGACACCTTTGGCATTTTCGCCTCGTTGGATTTTGTCATCATGGTTGTGGTGGGCGGTATGGGTTCCATCTGGGGAAGTCTGCTGGGCGCAGGTCTTCTCACCGTGCTGCCGGAATTTCTCGACACATTTGAATCCGTCAAGGATATTATCCACGGCCTGATTCTCGTCCTGATCCTGCTGTTTCTACCCCAGGGCTTTATCACCGGACTGCTTGATCTTATACGCACCAATCTGGCTCTCAGACGGCGGAAAAATGTTAAAGCTTAATAATATCAGCAAAAGATTCGGTGGTCTGCCTGCCTTGAGCGAAGTCACGTTCTATGTGACAAAAGGCAAAATCACCGCCCTTATCGGCCCCAATGGCGCCGGCAAGTCTACCTTGATCAACTGTATCTCAGGCATCATCCCGGCCGATCAAGGCAGCATTTTGTTTGAAGAGAAGGAGATCAGTGGTCTGCAGGCCCATGAGATTGCCAGGCGTGGCGTGGCCCGTACCTTCCAGAACTTGCGGGTTCTGCCCAGATTGTCCGTGCTGGAAAATGTCCTCTGCGGTCTTACCGTCAAAAGTGATCACTCTTTTCTCAAGGCGATGCTGAGGCTGCCTGCCCTGCGTCATCAGGAGCGTTTTCTGCGTTTGAAGGCAATGGAGAGTCTGGATCTCTTCGGCTTGACAAAGAAGGCGGACTGGCCCATGGCGGCCTTGCCTTACGGTGACAAAAAAAAGGTGGAGATGGCAAGGGCCTTTGTCGCAAATCCCGGCATTGTTCTGCTTGATGAGCCGGTGGCGGGTTTGAATTCCGAGGAGACGGCCCGAATCGGCGTGCTTGTAAAACAAATGCGGACAGCCGGCCATACCATGCTTCTCGTTGAGCATGACATGGAACTTGTCATGGATATTTCCGATCATGTCGTTGTTCTGGACAGTGGCCGTTGCATTGCCCAGGGTACTCCTGAGGAAATTCGCCATAATCCCCTGGTTCTTGAGGCATATCTGGGCAAAATCGGTGCGGCGGCGTAAATATCAGAAGACAGAAGTCAGAGGACAGAGACAGAAATAATAACTCAAAATTTCAACTAAAAGGAAAAATTATGAATATCTCTCTAATTGCATGTAGTGATAACCCTGAAATTTTATGGAATGTATTCCGTATAGGCAATCTCATGCTTGAAAAGATGGACGATGTAACAATTTTTCTTAACGGGCCTTCAGTTTCTTATGGCCGAATAGATACAAAAAAATTCCCTCTTCTGGAGCTTGCAAAAATATTTACCTTGTCTGAAGGTGTTTTACTTGCCTGAGGCAAGTGTCTTGACCTCCATGGAGTGGAGGATGGGTATCACAACCGTGCAAAACAGTCAGATTTGTATGAATTAATCGTCAAAAGTGATCGGGTGCTTACTTTTTAACGATTTTATTCGATGATGCTGAAAATTCAAAATCTTCAAGTTCATTACGGTGCGGCCCAGGCCCTGTTCGGCATTGATCTCAATGTCAGCCAGGGCGAGACCGTGGCCCTGGTGGGAGCCAATGGCGCCGGCAAGTCTACTTTGCTGAAAGCTGTCATGGGACTGGTGCGTCCGAGCCGGGGTTCCATTTTCTTTGAAGGAACTGATGTAACCGGTTTTTCGGCTGTGCGCATGGTGCGGCAGGGGCTGGCCCTTTCACCCGAAGGCAGACAACTTTTTGGCGAACTCACGGTTTTCGAGAATCTACAGCTCGGTGCTCTGGCCCTGAAACTGAACAAGTCAAAAGTAAAACAGGGGATGGAGGAGATTTTCTCACGTTTCCCAAGGCTTGCGGAGCGAAAAGATCAGCAGGCCGCCACCCTGTCCGGCGGCGAGCAGCAGATGGTTGCCATGGGCAGGGCTCTGATGGCCCGACCCCGGCTTCTCCTGCTGGACGAACCCAGCCTGGGGCTTGCGCCGTTGATTACCGATGAGATTTTTGCTATCATCCGTCAGCTTTCCCGTTCCGGTGTGACGATTTTACTGGTTGAGCAAAACGCGGCCCGGGCCTTGTCCGCCTCCACCTCCGCTTACCTGCTGGTCAATGGCCGGATCCTTCAGTCGGGCAACAGTGAAAAGCTGCTGGCCGACCCTAAACTTCGCCAGGCCTTTCTTGGGGCCGGAAGTGACAACAGACCCGAGGCAAGCCGTCTTGGCGCCGCTGGTTTGACAAATATCAGATTGGAGAAACCCGATATGACAAATCAGTCATTTATGCCCTCTTTCAAGAGTGAAGATGAACTGCACACCCATCAACTCAAGGGACTGCAATGGACGATTAATCATGTTTATCAAGGTTCGAGTTTTTACCGGACACAGCTGGAAAAGGCCGGAATCCAACCGTCGGATATTCAATCTCTGGATGATCTGCGGAAACTGCCCTTCACCTCGGCCGATGATCTGCGCGACGGCTATCCCTTTCCCCTGCGCTCTGTGCCTTACGAGCAGATCACCCGTATTCATGCCAGCTCCGGCACCACGGGCAAGCGCAAAATCCTGGCCTACACCCAGAAAGACGTGGACGACTGGGCCGATTTTTTTGCCCGCTCCTATGAAATGGCCGGCATCACCCCCCTGGACCGGATTCAGATTGCCGTGGGGTATGGCGTCTGGACAGCTGGCATGGGGTTCCAGCTCGGCTGTGAAAGAATCGGCGCCCTGGCCGTGCCCACCGGTCCCGGCAACATTGATCTGCAGTGCCAGTTCATGCTTGATTTCCAATCCACGGTCTTCTGCTCCACCGCCTCCATGGCCCTGCTCATGGCAGAAGAAATACATAAACGGGGGATTGCCGATAAAATCAATATCAAAAAAATTATCTATGGTTCGGAGCGTTCTTCCGTGTCCATGCGCCAGAAAATCTCCGAGCTTTTCGGCGGAGCGGAACTGTTTGACATCCCCGGCCTTACTGAGCTTTACGGTCCGGGAACCGGTATTGAATGCCCGAATCATGACTGCATTCATTACTGGGCCGACTATTACATCCTGGAAATCCTTGACCCCGACACATTGAAACCCATGGAGCCGGGTGAATGGGGAGAAATGGTGGTTACCACCCTCTGCAAGGAGGCGGCTCCCCTGATTCGATACCGGACACGGGATATCACCCGTATCATTCCCGGCCCCTGCACCTGCGGTTCCATCATGCCGCGTCATTCCAGGATCAGAGGGCGCAGCGATGATATGATGAAGTTCCGGGGCGTCAATATCTATCCCTCCGGCATCGACTCCATTCTTTCGGAAATTCCGGGCCTGGGTTCCGAATACCAGGTCCATCTTTCCAGGGATGCCGCAAGCGGCCGCGACTCAATGAAACTTGTGGTGGAGCAGGGCGAGCACTGTGACAGGAAGAGAAGTTTCGAGCTTGCCACGGAAACGGTGCATCAAATGAAAAAGAAATTGCTGGTCACGCCTGATGTTGAGTTGGTGCAGTACGGTTCTCTGCCGCGCTCCGAGCGCAAAAGTCAGCGTGTTTTTGATACCCGGCTTCAGGATGATATTGTTTAATTTGCGGAAACAAGTCCATCGTGTTAAAAAAAAACAGAAATTGCCTTCCAACTATAATTTTAAGGAGATGAAAAAAATGAAAAAAATCAAATTTTATTTTGCCATTATGGCGGCTCTGTGCATGGCCTTACCCACGGCTTCCGCCCTGGCGATGGAAAACATCAAGATAGGGGCCTTTTTTGACCTCTCCGGCCCGGCCAGTTTTATTGGTACGCCCACCAGGCTCGTGGCGGAAATGGTCGTAGATCAAATTAACAGAAATGGCGGCGTTAACGGCAAGGAAATTATTTTAATTATCGGCGACACTGAAGGTAATCCGGCCAAAGCTGCCACTATTGCCAAAAAATTTATCTATAAAGACAAGGTTGCAGCCATTGTCGGACCCACCCGGACCGGCACCGGCATGAATGTGAAGAGCATTGTCGAGAAGGCCGGCATGCCCACAATCATGACCGTGGGCGGCGATCCGGTGATCATGGGCGGCAAGTTCGGCCCTTACACCTATATCTTTAAATCCCCCCAGCGTTCTTCTGTTGCGGTTAAAAGGCTATACAGCTATCTGCAGGAAAAAGGCTTGACGAAAATTGCGCTGCTCACCGCCGCTGATGGTTTCGGTAAGGACGGTGGCCGCTGGCTCGACAAACTGGCCGGGGATTACGGCCTGACCGTTGTCGGTAAAGAATCGTTCGGCCCCAAGGACACCGATATGACGGCCCAGCTCACCAATCTAAAAAACAGTCAGCCACAGGCCATTGTCTGCTGGACAATTGGAGCAGCCGGTTCCATCGTGGCCAAAAACAAGGTTCAGCTCGGCATGACCGTGCCTCTTTTTCAATGTCATGGTCTTCCTGATCCAAAATACATTGAGCTGGCCGGCAAGGCTTCCGAGGGCGACCGTATGCCCGCAACCAAGCTGATGGTGGCTGACCAGCTGTCGAATGATGATCCCCAGAAAAAGGTGATTCAGGAATTTGTTCATCTTTACCGGGATGTCTATCATTTTGATGAGAAATTTCCCATCAACACTCATTCCGGCTATGCCTGGGACGCAATCAACATTGTGGCTGATGCCATGAAAAAGGCCGGCACCGAGCCCAAGGCTCTGCGCGCCGCCATTGAAGAGACCAAAGGCTATGTCGGCATCTCCGGTATTTATAACATCACCCCGGAAGATCATAATGGCCTGGATGTGGATTCCATGGTTATTGTTCAGGTAAAAGACGGGAAGTTCACCATGGCCGACTGATTAATTTCAGCCATTCTCAACAAAAAAGGGTGCAGAGGAAATCAATATATTCCTCTGCACCCTTTTTTTATTTGTCTACATTTCTTTCCACAAATCAGTTTCTTAGAGCTACCCTTTACCCACAATTTTAAGCACACAAGCAGATATTAATGCCTGTTTTTACATTCTTCTGTCTAAATTGGTTCTTAACGAAGGATTTTTGTTTTCGTTTTTTCAATAATCCGGCAAAATTCTTCCTTACTGTCAATACCACAGCTTCGCACCAATGATTTTTTCAGAAATATAGGAGTAAGAAGAGTTGTGATAAATGCCATCAAGACAAGAGCTGAAAACTGGGGATCGGTCAACAGCGGTTCATCGATTACTTTTTTTTGCAGAAGCTCATTGCTCAACTTGATCACAACAGTGGCGACAACAAGCTCCACCGCGCCCCTGCCGTTCATGCCCAGCCCGATCAGCAGCGATTCTTTAGGGGTCAGGCCAACCAGCCGGGCTGCTCCGGCGCAGCCAAAAACCTTGCCGAAAATCGCTACCATGATCAAGGCGGCCACAAAAATTAAAAAAGAGAGATCCCAGCTGATGTGGATATGAAAAGCCAGAGTGGCAAAGAAAATCGGCGTCAAAAAACCTGCACTGATGCCATAAAACCGATCACTGATCACATCATAAACCTTTTCGTTCATCGTCTCCTTTCGGACAAATTGTCCCGCCAGAAATGCGCCGATCACTAAATGTAATCCGGCAAGCTCCGCCATATAGGCCATCACCAGGGCTGACACCATGGCAAAAGTAAATCCTTTGCCATGGTAATCGTTCAGCCTTCTGGTAAGGTGGGGCATAATGAAGTGGCCGATGAGAATTGTGACACCAAAAAACAGCACCACCTTACCGATTATAATGGTAACGGACGTTACATCCACAGCGCCGCTTTTCGCCAGTCCCAGTAGGATTGAAAGTGTGCACAATGACAGAATATCATCAACGATGGCCGCTCCCATAATGATGTTGCCGATGTTGGTTTTGTGGATTTGCAGCGACTGAAGGATCACGGCCTGAACGGCAATCGCCGTTATTGATAAACCCATGCCGACAAAAAGCGACTGATAGAGGGTGCCGCCGAAAGTCCTGCAGACAAAATAGCCCAGGATAAAGGGAATAAAAAAGCCGCCCAGGGCCACCACAACCGAAGGGAAAAGATTTTTGATAAGATCTTTCGGATCCATCTCCATGCCGGCATGGAACATGGCAAAGAAAATGCCCATTTCCGCCAGAAATTCGAGAGTTTCCGACGGTTGGACAATGCCAAGCAGGGGAGGCCCCAGAATGAGTCCGGCAGTCAGTTCCCCCAACATAGGCGGCAGTTCGAATTTGATGAAAATGGTTCCAAGAATCCACGCCAGCCCTAAAATGAGCAGGATTTGAATGATAAGGTGTTCGTTCATAAAATTACGTTATTTGTGAGTTTCAATTAGTTTGACAGATAAAAGAAGAAAATGGTATAAAATGATGTTCCTTTTTTTTAATCATGTTCAAAAAAGTTTTTTAAATTTGTATGATAAAAAAATCAATAATTTTCTTAGGTTAAACGATAGGGTTAAAGAATTTTTCTCTCTATGTGGTTCGATAATTGCTTGTTTATTTTCGATAAGTAAGCACACAATACAACCTCCAGGCATATTATGAAAAACAAACTTCATATAGTTATAACCGGCGAAAGAGAAACTACCAGATCGTATGTAATATCAAAGACTGCCCTGATTACTTTGGTTTTTTCCTCATTGTCACTCGTTATTCTGTTGGCTGCTTTTTCCTTTCTCGGTCTAAAAGATACCTGCCAGACTATCCAACTTAGGGCATCTCATGATCGTCTTGTAAAACAAATTGCAGAAAAGGAGGCGGAGTATCAAAGCATTCTTGATGATCTTAAAGTCAAGGCTGACGAAAGGGAGAAGCTGTTAAGCACAGCCCTCAGTGAGCTGAAAAATAGAAGTGAAATAGTTGAATCCATCCTGAAAACCGTCGGTATCAAGACCTCAATTAAGGAAAGCACAAAGCATAGTGGTGGTCCTTTCACCCCTCTTAGCGAGGATTCCTATGAAGACATTATTTTTAGACTGGATCATTCACTGGATATTATCAAGTCAGTTCCCTTAGGGCCGCCTGTTCTCGGAACAATTACCTCACTGTATGGGCGACGAATAGACCCAATTAACAAAAAAGCAGCTTTTCATAGCGGTATTGACATTAGAAAAAAAATCGGTGCCGAGATTACCACAACTGCTGACGGTAAGGTTCTCAAAAAGGGGTATAATAAAGGTCAAGGTAATTATGTGGTCATCGGTCATGGCAAGGATTTTAAAACTCGTTATTTTCACATGAAAAAAAGTTTCGTCGAGAAGGGAGACCTGGTAAAACGCGGGCAGGTGATCGGTCTTGTGGGCAATACAGGCCGCAGTACCGGGCCTCATCTTCATTATGAAATTCATTATAATCAAAAAAGTGTAAATCCCCTGAAATTTGTTCGAGTTGCCCGCAACATGCCCTCTGTTATCAAGTAATTTCTTTCCACAAACTTATGCCTCAAAGTAACCAACAATCTTAAGGAGTTTTTATGAGTTTTTTTAAAAAAAATGATAACAACCCAGAGATGAATCTAGACGGGAACAACGTTGCCATCAGCAGCATTATCGGCAAAGGAATGAAGTTTACCGGTAATGTCAATTTTACCGGCAAACTCCGTCTTGATGGTTCTATTGAAGGAAACGTCAAAGGGGACCATCTTGTTATGGGTGAAACAGGCAGTATCACAGGTGATGTCGATATCGAGACCTTTATCTGTCAGGGTGGAGTTCAGGGGAATATCAAGGCCTCTAATCTTAATGTCGTCAAGGGGTGTAGGATTGATGGCAATGTGGAGGCTGTCAATCTCCTTGTGGAAGGTGGTGCCTCTCTCAACGGCGAGGTGAAGGTTGAAACCAGCGATTTGCGTCTCGTCAAAGGCGGAGTTCCGGCAAAAGAGGAAGAAGAAGCCATCGCGCAATCAGCTAATTAAGAGGTAAGGTACCCTTAAAGACAGTATAGCTCAACTCCGTGGGGTGCTCCTGAATAATTACGTTTTATTTACCAAAACCGCAGATCGGATACTGACAGGTTTTGCAGTTGCGGCACAGGCCTCCATGGCCGAGATCGGCCAAATCGGCACGATCAATTGATTCACCTGCCAGAATCCGCGACAGGATAAGGTCAAAGACCGTGATGCGGTGGAACATGCCGCAGGCCGGCAGGCCCATAATCGGCACGTTGTTGATTCGTCCCACCAGAAACATGGCGCCGGGCAGAACAGGGGTTCCGTAAACAAGATCCGTGGCCCCGGCCCTGGCAATGCCGAGCCTGGTAACATCATCGGGATCCACCGACATTCCACCGCTTGTGACAATGAGATCCGCGCCATCTTCCAGGCAATTTATAATTTCTTCGGCAATTCTGTCGATATCATCCGGAGCGAAACAGACCTTCTTCACCTTTGAACCGATCTGATCCAGTTTTTTACGCAGAACAGCTTCAAAACGATCCTCAATCCGGCCATGATAGACCTCGTTGCCGGTGATGACGAGACCGGCTTGGGCCCGGCGCAGTTGAATGACCTGGGTAATACCATTTTTTTCTGTGGAAATTTCAACAGCCTGTTCAACAATTTTCCTTTTGGAGGTAAGGGGAATCAGCCGGGTGGCCGCCACCTGTTCTCCCTTTTTCACCGGAGTATTGTTGTGCAGGGTGGCACACATCACCTCTCCCAGCAAATTGAAGCGGAAGAGAGCATCTTTGTCGATTTTGAGCAAACCGTCGTGTTCGGCAAGCAGACCAATTTTTCCTTCAACCGGTTTGCCGGAACAGACAACGCCGTTTCCGGCCAATCCATCAGCCAGCAATTTGGCCGCTTCATTTTCATGGATATCATCCGGGCCAAGATCAAGGACATAGATATGTTCTTTGCCAAGTCTGCGCAGATGATCGATATCTTCATATCTGATGATGTGGCCTTTGCGGAAGGCCGGGCCTTTAAAGCCCAAATCCTTGTTCCCGGCATCCTCCTGCCTGATTTCAGTAATATCATGGGGAAGGACCATGCCGACGGCCTGGTCAATTGGGATGGTTTTCGTTGTCATGGATGATGGCCAAGTTTAGAGTTGAGTATTTATATACAAGTCTCTTGTTGCGTTTGCAGAGACACCGAGAATGTCTGTAAACTTTCAGTAGTCATGATCAGGAAATGACACTATAATACCTGCCATGTGCACAGCTTTGACACAAAGTTTTTCCATCGACCTCAACCTCGCGGCAGTCCTGTACCCAGTCACCGCATCCATCACATTGGACGCGTTTCATAGGCCGGCCCGGCATATCGCATTGCGGGATATTTATTTTAACCTGTTCGATTTTAAATAACTCCTCCTCGGGCATTACCCGGTAGGCCTCAAGCTGCTGTTTGTATTTCCCCTCTATATCCGGGGAATATTTCTTGGCCAGTTCCCTGGACTCTTCGCGGCATGTGATCCGCACCGCCTTGCCCGTGGTCAGATTGACAAAAGTCGCCGCCATGATACCGTAATCAAGCCATTTCAGGGCTCTTTTCCCCAGACTGCAGCCGGTCACACTCTGGATGGCGTCCGTGGCGCAACGATCGATTTCAACTAATACGTACAAACTCTTGCGCTGCGTCCCTTTGGGGTCATCGATATCTATTTCACGCAGACCAATCATGGACATGCGTACCCCGATAACCTGGCCGGCACAGATATGGCCATGGATTTTTGTTGAGCATTCGAGTAGATTTTCAAATGATTCCATCTCGGTTTCTCCTTGCAGAATATGTAAACAAAATAATAAATAATTTTCATTTTAACATTGCAGACCGGAGACGCAAGGAATTACAAGACGAAATGACTAAAAAGCATTCTGTTCTCACAAAAGAATTTCTGCAAACCGTGTCCCATCATCCAGGTGTGTACCAGATGAAGGACAGCCATGGAAAGATTCTTTATGTGGGAAAGGCCCGGGACTTAAGGAAACGTCTGGCCTCTTACGCAGCTGCTCCGGCAAAACAGAGCAAGACCATGGCACTTCTCACCCATGTCGTGTTAATAGAGTCAATTCTCACCCATACCGAAAAAGAAGCCCTCATTCTTGAGGCCTCGCTGATCAAAAAATATCGGCCCAAATATAATGTCATTCTTCGGGATGATAAAAATTATCCCCTGATCAAAGTCACGATCAGGGATGCCTGGCCCCGGTTGCTGATGGCCCGGCGGCGGATCAGGGACGGAGCCCGTTACTTTGGCCCCTATTCGTCGATTTCCGCCATGTGGAAGACCCTGAGACTGCTCCACTCACTCTTTCCCCTGCGCCGCTGCAAGGGGAAAGATGTAAAAAAAAGAAATCGTCCCTGCCTGAACCGCCAGATCGGCCAGTGCCTTGCTCCCTGTTGCGAAAACCCGGACCGAGAAAAATACCAGGGCATGATTGACAATATCATCATGGTTCTTGAGGGGAGCAAGAAAAAAGTACTTCAAAATTTGCGGAAACAAATGAAAGCGGCGGCGGAAAATCTTTATTTTGAGGAGGCAGCCGGGTTCCGGGATCAGATTCAGGCCCTTGAAAAAACCCTGGAAAAACAGATCGTGGTCGCGGATCATCGCCGGAATCAGGACATTTTTGGTTTTGTCCATAAAGAAAATTCCATCGCAGTTGCCGTAATCCATGTCCGTAAAGGGATGGTGAGCGGACAGCATGGATTTCTTGTCAATGAGCCCATTGGTGATGATGGGCGAATTCTTGCCCATATTTTGAGTCAATATTATTTTGATGATCATGCTGTGCCACGGGAAATCCTGCTTCCCTTTACTCCTGATGACAGAGAGCTGCTGACGGAACGATTTTCTGATCTGAAAAAAGGAAAAGTCGTGCTTCATGTACCTCAACGCGGGAATTTGAAAAAACTTATCAATATGGCACAAAAAAACGGCGAACAGATTCTTGCCGACCGGCAAAAGAAATTTGAGTCCTGGCAGAATTTTTCAGCTATTCTGCAAAGCACCCTTCGATTGTCTAAAAGTCCTGACAGGATTGAATGTCTTGATATTTCCAATATCGGCGGTGAAAAGGCGGTAGGCGCCCTGGTTTCTTTTTTCAATGGTGAAAAAGACAGCAAAAAATATCGACATTACAAAATTAAAACCCTGGACGGGCCCGATGATTACGGAATGATGGCCGAAGTTCTGAAGCGGCATCTGAAGCGGAAAAAAGAGGAAAACAATCTTCCTGATCTTCTCATGGTGGATGGCGGTAAGGGTCAGTTGAACGTGGCGGTCAATGTCCTGGCCTCCCTTGATCTGTCGACCAGGATTGATCTGGTTGGCATTGCCAAGGAAAAAAAGAGCGAAGGGGAAAAACTTTACCGGCCAGGACGGAAAAATCCCATTTTGCTGCCCGGCCACAGTCCCCTGCTTCTTTTTCTGATGCGGGTGAGGGATGAGTCCCACCACTATGGCATCACTTTTCATCGAAAATGGCGACGCAGGGAGACGTTACATTCGGAGTTGGATCAAATTCCAGGTATTGGCCGGGGCCGTAAAGAAATTCTGCTTGCAAAACTGGGCAGCCTGAAACGGATAAAAGAAGCCTCACTTACCGAACTTGCAGATGTAAAAGGGATCGGCCCTGAGCTGGCCAGGCAGATCAGGGCCTATTTTGATGATTAATGTTGCTTTTTAGGCATCAAAAAATTATGGTATCTTGTTTCTGATAAGAGATTTATTCAAAATTTTGATTAATTTCCGAATCAGCTGAATTGGTTTGGAGGTGTAAGGGTAATGGCATAAGGGAAAAGAGATTTTTTCTCTAGAGGTTCACTCAAAAAATAAATGTACACCTCAATTCTGTGAATTTATTTTTGAGTGAACCCTAAGCCAGTACTGTGAGCTTGATTGTATCTGGCTGATTTTTCTGACTGACACTTTTTTTGGCAGGAGTTGATAATATCATGTGGGAGTATACGGACAAGGTTAAACAGCATTTTCTTCATCCTCACAATGTCGGTGAGATCGAGAATCCGGATGGGATAGGGGATGTGGGTTCCCTGGCCTGCGGCGATGCGTTGAAGTTGACTTTTAAACTCGGTGAAGACGGCCGCATCAAGGACGCTCAGTTCAAAACCTTCGGTTGCGCCAGCGCCATTGCTTCTTCCTCGGCATTGACTGAAATGATCAAGGGCTTGACTTTGGAGGAAGCTGAAAAGATAACCAACGAAGATCTTGCAAACTATCTCGGAGGGCTGCCCAAAGAAAAAATGCATTGCTCGGTGATGGGACGAGAAGCCCTGGAAGCAGCCATTGCCAACTACCGAGGTATCGAACTGCCCATGGCCGAGGGAGAGGTGGTCTGTGAGTGTTTTGGTGTGACTGACATTGAAATTCGGCGAGCCATCGAAGAAAGTGATCTGCATACGGTGGAGGATGTGACAAATTTCACCAAAGCCGGCGGAGGGTGCGGCAAGTGTGAAGAGCGGATCGAGGAGTTGCTTGCTGAAGTTCGGCATGAAGCGAAACTTCAAAGCATTCCAATGGGTGGACCTAAACGGATGACCAACATCCAGAAGATCAAAAAAATCGAAGAAGTTCTGAAAAGAGAAATTCGCCCAACCTTGAAAAAAGATGGCGGCGATATTGAACTGGTGGATGTGGACGGTGATTTTGTCATGGTCTCCCTGCGCGGCGCTTGTGTAAGCTGTGCCAAGTCACAGATCACCTTGAAAGAATATGTCGAGAAAAAGCTTCGTGAACAGGTGCTGGAGACTCTGATTGTTGAAGAGTATAAAGAATAGAAGTCAGGAGACAGAAGTCGGGAGACATAAAAAAAGAGAGAATAAATCGCCCATGAATGACAAAATCATCTATATGGATAATAATGCTACCACCATGGTAGCGCCCGAAGTGCTGGAAACCATGCTGCCCTATTTTTCTGATTTATACGGCAATCCCTCCAGCATGCACACTTTTGGGGGGCAAGTCGGCAGAAAGGTTGTCGAGGCCAGGGAGAAAATCGCTCGGTTGCTTAATGCCGTTCCCGATGAACTGATTTTTACCAGCTGCGGCACTGAAAGTGACTCAACAGCCATTCTTTCCGGCCTCCAGGCTAATCCGGGAAAACGTCATATCGTCACCACCCGTGTGGAACATCCGGCAGTTAAAAATTTATGCGAAAATCTCGATACCCTGACTGGTCATAAACACCGTGTCACCCAGCTTCCTGTAGAGCAAGACGGCACACTTGACCTGAAGCGTTACGAGACGAGCCTGACTGATGAAACAGCCATTATCAGCGTCATGTGGGCCAATAATGAAACAGGTGTGATTTTCCCGATTAAGGAAATGGCGCAGATCGCCAGGAGCCGTGGAATTCTTTTTCATACCGACGCGGTCCAGGCCGTGGGAAAAATTCCCATTGACCTTTCTGATGTGGAGGTGGATTTTCTTTCGTTATCCGGCCATAAGCTCCATGCCGCAAAAGGAATCGGCGTACTCTATGTTCGCAAGAGAACACCTTTTTATCCTTTTTTGATCGGCGGTCACCAGGAACATGGCCGGCGGGGCGGAACGGAAAACGTGACATCGGCTATTGGTCTTGGCAAAGCCTGTGAGCTTGCGGCAAAACATATCGATACAGAAAATACCACGGTCCGGGCATTGCGTGATAAACTGGAGAACGGCCTGCTTGAAAAAATTCCCAATGCGATTTTAAACGGACACAAAACCGAGCGGCTGCCCAATACGACAAATGTCAGTTTTGAGTTTGTCGAGGGGGAAGCCATTCTGCTTCATCTTGACCGGTTTAATATCTGCGCCTCATCCGGATCGGCCTGTACCTCCGGTTCCCTTGAACCTTCCCATGTCCTGCGGGCCATGGGAGTTCCTTTCACTGCCGCTCACGGCTCCATTCGCTTCAGCCTGAGCGTCTATAATCGAGAAGATGAAGTTGATTTTATTTTAGAGAAACTACCGCCGATCATTGCCGAGCTGCGGGAAATGTCACCTTTCTGGAAAACAAGCCATAAGGGTCGCGTTGGTGGATCCGGCTGTAAGTGCTGAGGAAGTGATCTGATGAGAAAATATCAAAATTCATAATTTAAAACTTTTAACTTTTAATTTTTTATCCCACCAAGGGAGGCTGAGGAAACGTCATGCTTGTTATTCCCCCGTTATTTAAAATTCGGCATGATCTAGATCAGGAGAGTCTTGCTGTTCGTATTGAACGTTGTGGGCGTCTCTGTTATAAAAGTGAGGATAAGATAACAGAGGATTCAGCCCCGCCGTTTATTCGAAGAATATTAAAGCATGGCCACAACTCTGTTGCTGAAATGGCTATTTTAACGCTAAAAGTATCTCCTGGTAGTGAAGCTGATGTAACAAAATTTTGTGGAGCACTTCCAAAGTATCTTCATATAGACAGAGTTGAGAAATATATGTTGATCAGCGGCTCGGTCCGGGCCTTCCGGGAGCTGTACCAGGCCTACCCAAATCTGAAAATCGTGAAGGGGATAACCGGTTATCTGCATACCCGTCATCCTCTTTTTTTCGAGGATATTGTTCCTGAAAAAGGCATTGTCCGCCAAGGCGGGATGGCTGTGGAAAAAATACCCTTGGATGAGATTGAACAACTGCCTGCCTATCTTCTGGCGAAACATCGTTTTGTTGCGGTCTCGTTTACCGTCAACCGAGCCGTGACCCATGAAATGGTACGCCACCGGCCCTGTGGCTTTCTCCAGGAAAGTCAACGCTATTGCCGCTACAGTGAAAATAAGTTCGGCAACCAGCTTACCTTTATCAAACCTCTTTTTTATAAAGAAGACAGTGAAGAATACCGTCTCTGGGAAGAGGCCATGGCCGAAAGTGAAAGGATTTATCTAAAACTGCTTGAGACCTCAACACCCCAGGCTGCCCGGACTGTTCTGCCCAACTCCTGTAAAACTGAACTGATGGTGTACGCCAATTTGCTGCAGTGGGTCCATATGTTCAAATTGCGGACCTCAAAAGGCGCTGATCCTTCCATGCGTGAAGTGATGATTCCTTTGCTTGCCGAATTTAAAAAATTATTTCCCGCTGTTCTTTCCCATATTTTTGCTGAAGATTGATCATTGTTATCTTTGGAAAGATTCTCTTTAATCATTTGAAATTACTGACAACTAAATAGATCGCAGCTTACGCTGTTTTGTGCATAATCCCATACGTTCGCCTGTCGTAAGTCATAATAATTTGCCAGACATGTTCAACTAAGTATTTTTGCGGATTGTTTTCAGTTTAATTATCGATTAGATAGTTCTTTTTTTATATTTGTAATTGGTTATGTATCCTGATTTCTGGATAATTTTTATTTTATAATAATAATATAAGGAGGTAGTAATGGCTCTTGATCCAACCAAACATGCTGATTGGGAAATCGCGGCTGATGCGGAAACCCGGATGAAAACAGTTTACGAATTGGGCGATGCCCTGGGCCTGGAAAAGGAAGAGCTCCTTCCCTATGGCCATTATGTGGCAAAACTTGATTACCGGAAAATCATGGAGCGCCTTAAAGACAAGCCGGATGGGAAATATGTCGATGTAACGGCCATTTCACCCACTCCTCTTGGCGAAGGGAAAAGCACATGCGCCATGGGGCTGGTTCAAGGACTCGGCAAGCGTAACAAGAGTGTTATCGGTGCCATTCGTCAGCCTTCCGGCGGCCCTACCATGAATATCAAAGGCAGTGCCGCTGGCGGCGGTCTGGCCCAGTGTATTCCGCTGACCCCGTTTTCCCTGGGCCTCACCGGTGACATTAACGCCATCATGAATGCCCATAACCTCGGCATGGTGGCTCTTACCGCCCGTATGCAGCATGAGGCAAATTATACCGATGAACAACTGGCCCTGCGGAATCTAAAACGGCTCGATATTCATCCCAAAAAGGTTGAGTTCGGCTGGATCATGGATTTCTGTGCCCAGTCTCTGCGGAATATCACCATCGGTCTTGGCGGCAAAATGGACGGGTTTACCATGCAGTCCAAGTTCGCCATTGCGGTCAGTTCTGAAATTATGGCTATTCTTGCGGTCGCCTCCGACTTGAAAGACATGCGCGAACGTATCGGCAAAATCGTTGTCGCTTATAATAAGCAGGACAAACCCATCACCACCGCTGATCTGGAAGTTGACGGAGCCATGACCGCCTGGATGGTTGAGGCCCTGAATCCCAACATGCTGCAGACCCTGGAAGGCCAGCCTGTTATGGTACATGCCGGACCATTTGCCAATATCGCCATTGGCCAGTCATCGGTTATTGCTGACCGGGTAGCTCTGAAACTGGCTGATTACAACGTCACGGAGAGCGGCTTTGGCGCTGACATCGGCTTTGAGAAATTTTGGAACTTGAAATGTCGCTATAGCGGTCTCAAACCCAACTGCGCCGTGATTGTTGCCACAATCCGCGCCCTGAAATGCCATGGCGGCGCCCCGATTCCGATCCCGGGTAAGCCCATGCCTGAAGAGTATAATTCAGAAAATGTCGGCTGGGTTGAGGAAGGCTGCAAGAATCTGATTCATCACATCGAAACGGTTAAAAAAGCCGGTATTAATCCAGTTGTCTGCATTAATGCATTTTACACTGATACTGATGCTGAAATTGACGCCATCCGCCGTATTGGTGAGGCTGCCGGAGCCCGGGTGGCCCTGTCACGCCACTGGGAGCATGGTGGTGACGGTGCCCTTGAATTTGCCGACGCAGTCACGGATGCCTGTGAAGAGCCCAATGATTTCAAGTTTCTTTATGAACTCGATACCCCTCTTTCCCAGCGCATCGAACTTATTGCCAAAGAGGTTTACGGAGCTGACGGCGTCAGCTATACTCCCGAGGCCCGGGTTAAGCTGAAACGCATGGAGGCTGATCCGGACCTGAAGGAAATGGGAACCTGCATGGTTAAAACCCATCTTTCTCTTTCCCACGACCCGAAACTCAAAGGTGTGCCTAAGGGTTGGACCCTGCCTATTCAGGATATCCTCACCTATAAAGGAGCAGGATTTGTTGTGCCGGTTGCCGGTGCCATCAGCCTGATGCCGGGTACCGCTTCTGATCCGGCCTACCGCCGTGTTGACGTTGATGTCGAAACCGGCAAGGTTAAAGGCGTATTCTAGAATCAGAAGTCAGTAATCAGAATAGAAAGGGAGAATTTCCTGGCTGAAAAAAAATTCGTCTCTTTTTTTTATTTGTAGTTTATACCCCTTGAGAATATATAAATTTTCAAGGGGTATTTTTTTTGTAAAAAAAATTTAAAAAGAAAATAACTATTTATTTGAAATTACCTGACAATATCACTAAACTAAAAAATAAGGATTAAAGGTGAAAGGTTTAGATATTTTTTATCCTTTGCCCTCAGATACTTCGAATATTCTGCAGGCTCGTTATCTGTCCCTGCCCAACCTGTTGAAAATAAAAAATAGTCACGTTCATGCCAAATCCTGCTGCTGCAAAATCGAATTTAAAAGCATCCGTCAAGGATCAGTCCGGGGCCGGAAAGCTAAAAATCGGTGAAATCCTTCGCAAGGAAGGTCAAATCACCAGTAATCAGCTTGAACATGCCCAATCCATACAGAAAAAAAACAAGCTGAGTCTGGGCAGTATTCTGCTTAAGCTCGAATATATTGACGATGACACGATTCTAAACGTCCTCAGTCGATCCTATAATTTTCCGGCGGTTAAAATCTCCCAGGAACCGCCCAGTCCGGATGTCTTCAAGGCCATTCCCTATGACGTTGTAAAAAAGTACATGGCTCTGCCCTTGCGCATGACAGGCAAAGCCCTGCAGGTTGCCATGGCAGAACCTACCGATACCTCTGCCGTGGAAGGTTTGCAGACCGCAGTCAAAAAAGGGTTATCCGTCTGTGTCGCCACCCAGAAGGATATTATTGAGGCTTATAGAAAATATTATCAAATCAGTGACGAAGAGTATAAAGAACTGCTTGATGTCGAGGAGCAGGAAGAGGAAGAAGAAGTAACCAACATCGACGATTTTGGCTCTCTTGCTGCCGAGGCCGCTGATGATATGGCCATCGAGACCCTGGATGAGGAAGAGGGGCCTGATCAGTATGCGGCTTCGGACGCTCCCATCATCAAGCTGGTCAACGGTATTCTGGTGAAGGCGGTAACAGACGGTGTCAGTGATATTCATGTCGAACCGTATGAAAAGACATTGCAGATTCGTTACAGGATGGATGGATCGTTGTATAAATCCATGAATCTGCCGTTATCCATTAAAAATGCTCTGACTTCACGGTTAAAAATTCTTGCCTCCCTTGATATTACTGAGCGCAGGGTTCCCCAGGACGGGAGGATTAAGATGCGGGTGGGACGGAGCAAAGTGGTGGATTTTCGCGTCTCCTCCCTACCAACTCTCTTTGGCGAAAGTATAGTCCTGCGTATTCTTGACAAGAGTTCTCTGAACGTTGATCTGACCATGCTGGGATTTGAGCCTGAAACATTTGAAATGCTTAAAAGATGTGTGGCCAAGCCCCAGGGGTTGCTTCTGGTGACCGGCCCAACCGGCAGCGGCAAGACGGTAACCTTGTATTCAGTATTGAATTCATTAAATGATGATGCCATAAAAATTTTAACTGCTGAAGATCCTGTTGAATTTAACTTTAAGGGCATTAACCAGGTTAATGTCCATCAAGAAGTGGGTATGACCTTTGCCGCCGCTTTGAAAGCCTTTCTGCGTCAGGATCCCGACATCATCATGGTGGGTGAGATTCGCGATATAGAAACTGCTGAAATTGCGATCAAGGCGGCTATGACCGGCCATCTTGTTCTTTCCACCCTGCATACCAATGATTGCGCGGCCACCATCGGTC
This sequence comes from Deltaproteobacteria bacterium, assembly GCA_029933005.1. GTDB lineage: Bacteria > Desulfobacterota > Desulfobulbia > Desulfobulbales > SURF-16 > JAGHCC01. The sequence continues at coordinate 18,967 of JAOZOY010000014.1, read as the reverse complement.
GTCTGGTAGATATCGGTATTCCGCCCTTTATGCTGTCTTCAGCCATTACCATGGTACAGTCCCAGCGGCTTGGCAGGCGACTCTGTCCGCATTGTAAAACCCTGATTGATTTGCCTGACACGTCCAGCCTGCTGGAAATGGGTTTTTCCGAACAGCAGATTCCTGATCTGCAGCTTTATGGTCCTAAAGGCTGCTCCAAATGCAGGGGAAACGGTCACAAGGGCAGAGTGGGTCTGTTTGAATTAATGGAGGTCACCGAGGAGGTGGCCAAGGCCATCAGCGCTGAAGTGCCGGAAGACCAACTCAGAAAAATTGCCATCCAGGAAGGCATGACCCCCCTGCGGGATGCCGCTCTGCTCAAGGCCTCACAAGGAGTTATCTCCATTGAAGAGGTCCTGAAAAAAACAGTGATTACCAAGGAAAGTCTGCCCGCCTATCTGGTCAATCCGGATGTGGAAAAATACGAGGACGGAGATTATATCATCCGTCAGGGCAACACGGATATTGATTTCTTCCAGTTGATCCTCGGCGGAGTTATGGTTATCGTCGACGGTAAAAAAATTGCCGAAATCCATCAGCCCAATGACTACTTTGGTGAAATGGCCGCCATTTCCGGTGAAGAAAGGTCAGCCTCCATTGTTGCCAAGGGTCGTTGTACGGTCAAGCGGTTTCCTGGAGATAAAATCATGGAAATTATTGAAAAACATCCCGATGTTGCCAAGCATCTTTTCTCAACCATCATTGAACGGCTTGGCCAGGCCAATGATATTATTGTTAAGCTTGCCAGCAACACGACGCGCAAGGTAAGCTAAGGCATTTTTTTCTCCTTTTTTGAATATCCCCGGACAGCCTCTAGGTAGAATTTCTCACTTCGTTTAGGTATGAATACCTAGCCCTTCTCTCCAGCAATTAATATTACCTTTCGGGTATTTTTATTATTTGCTTCCATTGTCGAAATATCCTTGAAAAACCAACGATTATTCAGTAGTGTCAATGGTTCGTAATTTGTATAAAAGGATAAAATATGTACTGATCTGATTTGTTTGAGATCATTCAAATCCATTATCATTCTGATCTAATTATTCCGAAAAAATAGTTACAGCCGACAACTAAGGAGAAATATGACTGCCAAGATTATCAGCGGAACTGAAACCGCCAAGGCTATCCGTGAGGAGTTAAAAGCAGAGATTGCAGAGCTGAAGGAAAAACATGGTATTGTTCCCGGTCTGGTGACCATACTGGTGGGCAGTGATTCTGCCTCCCAGGTTTACGTCGGCGCCAAGGAGAGAACATGCAAGGCTCTGGAGATGTATTCCGAACGTTATGATCTCCCTGCGGACACCTCTGAAGAAGAGGTCCTGGCCCTTGTTGAAAAATGTAACAAAGATGACAAGATTAACGGTATTCTTGTCCAGTTGCCATTGCCCAAGCATATTAACGAGCATAAGGTTCTTTATGCAATTGATCCAAATAAGGATGTTGACGGTTTTCATCCTGTCAATATCGGCAAAATGATGCTTGGCGAGGACTGCTTTCTGCCCTGTACTCCCCATGGCATGCTGGAGCTTCTGGAGCGTAACAATATTGAAACCAGCGGCGCGGAATGTGTGGTCATCGGCCGCAGCAATATTGTCGGTAAGCCCATTGCCAACCTGATGCTGCAGAAACGACCGGCCGGCAATGCCACGGTAACTATCTGCCATACCAGAACAAAAGATATGGATTTTCATACAAAACGGGCCGATATTCTTATTGCCGCAGTCGGCGTACCGAACCTGATTAAGGCCGACCAGATTAAGGAAGGCGTTGTGATTCTTGATGTTGGCGTAAACCGAATCGGCAAAACCGAAGACGGCAAGGCAATCCTGGCTGGTGACGTGGACTTTGAGTCTGTTAAGCAAAAAGCTGGAGCAATTACGCCAGTACCAGGCGGCGTTGGCCCCATGACCATCACCATGTTAATGAAAAATACGGTCCAGGCGGCAAAGACTGCTGCCGGGCTTCTATAACAGTAAGAGAGGGTGCCATGACAAGAGTTACAGGATGTGAAGGCTGTACCGATTTAACCTGTTCGTCAACGATTGAAGTTCTTGGCAGTGATGTCTCTAAAGATGTGGTCACAGCTTATGACCGTGTCCAGTCAAGAGGAATGTCAGCCTGCCTTTTCGGCTCCGGCGGAACCTGTTGCCGAAACTGTAATATGGGGCCATGCCAGATCATTGACGGAGTGGAAGAAATGATCGGCATATGTGGTGCTACTGCTGAAACCGTGGCCGCGAGAAATTATGCAAGAACAATAGCGGCAGGTACTGCAGCTCATGCGGATCATGCCCGTGAGATGATTTTTGGTTTTATTGCCACGGCCAAAGGCGAGACTCCCCATGAGATCAAGGATGAAGAAAAACTTCACATGCTTGCCAAGGTGTTTGAAATTGAAACCGAGGACAGGGATAAAAATGAAATTGCTCTGGAGCTTGGAGAAAAGGCCTTGGCCGAGTTTGGGAAACAGCAGGGCACTCAGGTTATGCTGAAAAGGGCGCCGAAGACAAGACAGGAGCTCTGGAAAAGACTTGGCGTTGAGCCCCGTGGTATTGACCGTGAGGTGACGGAAACCATGCATCGGACCCATATGGGTGTAGATCAGCATTATGAAAACATCATGCTCCAGGGTGCCAGAGTCGCCCTGGCTGACGGTTGGTCCGCCTCTATGCTCTCCACCGACCTGACCGACATCATGTTCGGCACTCCGGTGCCGATCCGGGCCATGGTTGATTTAGGTGTACTCAAAAAGGATATGGTCAACGTTGCTGTTCACGGTCATGAACCGCTTTTGGCTGAATCACTCTGCATGGCAGCCCGCCAGGAGGATATTCAAGCCCTGTGTAAAAAGGTTGGCGCCAAGGGCGTGAATCTGGTAGGAGTCTGCTGCACCGGCAATGAGATCCTCATGCGGCGCGGTATTCCGGTTGCAGGCAGCTTTATTCAGCAGGAAATGGTATTGGCGACCGGCGCTGTTGAGGCCATGGTTGTTGATATCCAGTGCGTCATGCAGTCACTTGCCCAGGTGGCCAAGAATTTTCATACGGAAATCATCACCACCAATTACCGGGCCAAGATGCCGGATGCGGTCCATCTTCAGTTTGATGAGGAAGATTCTCTGAATTCTGCCAAAGACATCCTTAAAAGAGCCATTGGTAACTTCAAGAAACGGGGTGCTTGCCATATCCCGAAGGACACCAAACTTGATGTCGTGGTCGGTTTCAGTCATGAAACGATCAACTATATTCTGGGCGGCCGCTTCCGCAGCAGTTACCGGCCATTAAACGATAATATTATTAATGGCCGTATTCGCGGCGTTGGCGCTGTTGTCGGCTGTGAAAATTACAAACTGCCTGATGACGTCCATGTCATCGTTGCCAAGGAACTGATAAAAAACGATGTTCTGGTTCTTGCCACCGGCTGTGCCGCACAGGCTTTGGGGCGGGCAGGACTGCTTAATCCCGAGGCAGCCTCTAAATACGCAGGTCCGGGATTGGCCGAGGTCTGTGAGACCGTGGGTATGCCGCCGGTACTGCATATGGGATCCTGTGTTGATAACAGCCGTATCCTGATTGCCGCATCCGCCATGGTCGAGGAAGGAGGCCTGGGAGATGATATCTCGGATCTGCCCGCTGCAGGGACGGCGCCTTTATGGATGAGTGAAAAAGCAGTATCCATTGGTGAATATTTTGCCACAAGCGGTGTGTATGTTATCTTCCAGAATCTTCCTGTCAGCGGATCAAAGCTAATGAAAAAATATCTTTATGAGGACATGGAGGAGATGTATGGCGGCATGTGGGATAGCGAAGAAGATCCGGTCAAGCTGGCCCGGAAAATGATTGCCCATATCGACAAGAAACGCGTTGCTCTTGGCATTGACAAGAAGCGCGAACGTGTCCTTTTTGACATGGAGATGCGGCGTGATCTGACCTCCGGAACTGGTCTGACCGATGTGGGTTGCCACGGCCCGGCGTAGCTGAAGGTCAGAGGACAGAAGTCAGAAACCAGAAGAAAGATTAAGAAAGTTGCTGTGATGGTATTAAGCAGAATCAAATCAAACTTCATTAATAAATAGTAAATATTCGGCTAGCACCCCATCTTTGAACGATCAGGCCTACTCGCATATGAATCAATATAGCTCACAGACCTGATCGTCCAAATATGGGCCACTATCCAAAATTTACATTTCGGTGGTTTTTGTAATAATTTATTATCAAGCCGAATGTTTACAATAAATAAGGATCATTCCGAATGAAATCGGGTAGTCGATTAGAGCGTATTTTGACCGCAGGAGAATTCGCGGTTACAGGTGAACTTGGGCCGCCAAAAAGCGGTAACCCCGAGGTGGTACGGGAAAAGGCGCGTATCCTCAAGGGACATGTTGATGCGGTGAATATTACGGACTGCCAGACAGCCATAGTCCGAATGTCATCTATTGGCGCCGGGCTTATCGCCCAGCAGGAGGGTGTTGAACCCGTCATTCAGATGACCTGCCGTGACCGAAATCGAATTGGTATGCAGAGTGATCTGCTCGGGGCCTCGGCCCTGGGTTTGAAAAATCTGCTCTGTCTCACCGGTGATCATCAGAAATTCGGCAACCATCCCGGTTCCAAGGGCGTTTTTGACATGGATTCCATCCAGATGCTCGGCATGGTCAAAACCATGCGGGATGACAAGAAATTTCAGTGCGGTGAAGCGATTAAATCGGCCGAGCCTCATTTTTTTCTTGGCTGCGCTGCGAACCCCTTTGCTTATCCGCTTGAATTCAGGGCAGCAAGACTGGCGAAAAAAGTGACCAACGGCGCTGACTTTGTTCAGACCCAGATCATTTACAATGTAGAAAGATTTGCCAAATTCATGGAAATGGCCCGTGATCTCGGTCTTCATGAAAAAGTTTATATTCTTGCCGGCGTAACACCGCCGAAATCCCTTGGCATGGCCCGCTACATGAAAAAATTTGTGCCGGGCATGGATGTCACCGATGATGTTCTGCAACGAATGCAGGATGCCAAAGACAAACAGGATGAAGGTATCAATATCTGTGTCGATATTATCAACCAGGTGAAGGAAATAGAAGGTGTTTCCGGTGTCCATATCATGGCCATTGAATGGGAGACAGCTGTTCCGGAAATTGTTAAACGAGCTGGGATCGAAGAACGTCCCGTACTGGAAGATGAGCCTGTTGTTACGGTTGAAAAAGCAGCGGAAGAAGTTATTGAAGTTCGTCCGGCTGAGACTGTAAAAGAAACGGCTGCTGATCGTGATGAAATTCTTGTTCAGGCCAGGGCAGAGGCTGAAAAAATTATAGCTGCAGCGAAGGATGAGATCGCCGAACTAAGGGCTCGGGCAGTACGGCAGCCTGTAACGGCAGTACCCGGGGCTGAGCAGGAAACCATAGAACTTGATGATGCAGGAGAACATGAGATGAATGAAAAAGAACGTCAGGTGGCGTTAGAGTCTGTTCGCATGGGTCTTGACTCTCTTAAAAAAGCCTTTGGCCTGTCAGACGATCAATTTGAGGCCCTGTCGAATTTTGCCGGTGCTGAAGCTGTATTGAAAAAAGAACCGCAAGTATCAACAGCCGCTCCCGCAGCGCCGGCACCGGCTGTTGATAAAGCAAAAAAAGAGGCGGAAGCCAAAGCCGCTGAAGGGGCTAAGGCCGCTGATGAGGCGAAAAAGGCCGCCGAAGTGAAAGCAGCTGAAAAAGCCAAGGCTGTCGAGGAGTCAAGAAAGGCCGCTGAAGTCAAAGCCGCTGAAGAAACCAAGGCTGCCGAGGAGTCAAAAAAGGCCGCTGAAGTCAAAGCCGCTGAAGAAAGCAAGGCTGACGAGGAAGCAAAAAAAGCGGCTGAAGCGAAGGCCGCTGAAGAAGCTAAGGCTGCTGATGAGGCCAAAAAAGCGGCAGAGAAAAAAGCTGCGGAAGAGACGAAAACAGCCGCCCCGCCATCTATGGCGGTTGCACCACTGAAGCACGAGGAAACACCACTGGCCGAACGGGCAAGCAAGATCCCTGAAACAACTTATAAGGTTAATTACACGGGTCAAATTCGTGAAACGGTTCTTGGTAATCCGGGTAACGAGGTTAAAGTCGGTGGTTCTTCGTCCATGCCGTTTTATCTCTTTGAGGGTGAGATGGGAAACAAGCCACTTATCGCCATGGATATTGTCGATGTGAAACCGGAAGGGTGGCCATCAACTTTGACTCGTCATTTTGAGGATGTGCTTGATAATCCATTGGCCTGGGCTCGAAAGTGTGTGAATGAATACCAGGCCGAGGCCCTATGCATCTCCCTGATCAGCACGGATCCCAACGGTCTGAATCGTGATTCTGTCGAAGCTGCAAAAACCGCGGCCGACATCGTCAATAATATCGATGTGCCGGTCATTGTCTGGGGCTGTGAAAACAGTGAAAAGGACACCGATACTCTGCGTGAGCTTACCGCCATGATTGGTGACAAGAAAGTGTGCCTGGCTCCGTTGACGGATGCAAATTATCGTTCCCTCGGTGCAACGGCCATGGCCTTTCAGCATCCTCTTGTCGCAGCCTCGCCCATTGATGTCAACCTGGCCAAACAGCTTAATATTCTCATGGAAAATCTGGGAGTATCCCTTGATAATATCCTGGTCGATCCTTCCATCGGTGCTCTGGGCTATGGCATTGAATATACATATTCCGTCATGGAGAGAATCAGAATTGCCGCTTTGACTCAACAGGATGAGAAACTTCAGGTCCCGTTTGTCTGTAATCTGGGGCGTGAGGTCTGGAAAGCCAAGGAGTGTCGTTTACCATCCGACGAGATGATCGGTGATCAGGAAACGCGGGGCATTATGATGGAGGCCATTACCGCAAGTTGTATGATGTTGTGCGGAGGAGAACTTCTGATTATGAGGCATCCCAAGGCAGTTAACCTGGCCAAATCCATGATTGACGGTTTGGTGGGTTAAAATTTTATTCGATCATTACTTTAGTTAAATAACGTAAGACGTAAGAGGGAGTTTTTCAATGTCTAAAATCATCTGCTCAGCAGCCATCAGAGGCGCACAAAATATTGTGAACATGGCTGAAGAAAAATTCGAGGAAGCCCTGAAAAAATACGGAGCTGATCAAGAAGTCTCCTTTCCAAACACAGCCTATTATCTTCCGATTATTTATTCCATGCTTGGCGCCAAGGTGGAAAAACTCGGAGACATGAAGGACATATTCATTGAAACCCGGAAACTGCTCCCCTCCAAAGTAACGGAAAAGGTCTGGCTGCCATATCTTGCTCCGGCCCTTGATGCCGGCATGGCGACCTACTTTGCCGAGGAGATGTTTGAGGCGATCCGTTATCTCAATGAACCTAATTTTTATACAAAGACGGAAGATCCCTTAGCCGACAATATCTGGCTTGGCGCTGCCGATGATGTAGTTTTCCGAAAACGCGGTGTTGAATTTGTTGATGGATCCGCCCCGGGTTTTGCGGCGATCTGTGGAACTCCCATGGATAAAGAGGTTGCCAGTAAGATTGCCCTTGAGCTTCAGGAGAAGAATCTCTACATCTTCATGCATGATCAGTCTGAAGGCTTGAACATGGCGGAGCAACTGGTCAAAAATGATGTCCAGGTTGGCTGGAACACCCGTCTGGTACCTTTTGGTAAAAGCTATACATCCGTTGTTTTTGCTATCGGCTTCGCCTGTCGTGTCGCTCTTGCCTTTGGCGGCATCAAGCCGGGTGATTATAAGGGAAATTTGATTTACAACAAAGACCGGACCTTTGCCTTTGTCATGGCCTTTGGCCCGGTAAGTGATGAGTGGTATGCAAATGCCGCCGGAGCGATCAACTGGGGCTTTCCCACGATATCCGATTACGACATTCCCGAGGTTCTGCCCACCGGTATATGCACCTACGAGCATGTTGTCAGCAGGATCCCTCATGATGAAATTGTTCAGAAAGCCATTGAGGTTCGCGGCCTGAAAGTGAATGTCGCAAAAATCGATATTCCCCTTTCCTTTGGTCCGGCCTTCGAAGGTGAACGGATCAGAAAGGATGATCTTTTCATGGAATGCGGTGGTGGCCGTACCACCGGTGTTGAGGTACTGGTCTCCAAAGATATGAGTGAGATCCAGGATGGAGAGGTTACCCTTGAAGGCAAGGATATCTGCGATATTAAACAGGGTGAAAATTTACCCATTTCCATTTTGGTTGAAGTGGCCGGCCGTGAAATGCAGTCTGATTTTGAGCCGATTCTTGAACGTCAGTTTCATCATCTGATCAACTATATCCAGGGCATTATGCATATTGGCCAGCGTAACATTATGTGGATCAGAATTGGAAAGGCCGCTGTTGAGAAAGGATTCTCTTTCAAGCACATAGGCAAAGTACTTCATGGAAAGATTCACCAGGAGTTCGGAGCAATTCTTGATAAAGTCCAAGTGAAAATTTCAACGGTTCAGGAAACCGTAGAAGAGGTCGTTGAGTTGGCCAGGGGCGTCTATGCCGAGCGTGATCTCAGGCTTGGCAGCATGACTGATGAAAGTGAGGATATTTTTTACTCCTGTACTCTCTGTCAATCTTTCGCACCCAGTCATGTCTGCGTTATCACCCCTGAAAGGGTCGGCATGTGCGGTGCCTATAACTGGCTGGACGGCAAGGCATCTTATCAGATTAATCCCACCGGCCCGAACCAGCCCATTGAAAAAGGCGAATGTCTGGATGAAAATTTAGGCGAATTTTCCGGAATCAATGACTTTGTCAATCAGGCCTCCCGCGGTGCGGTTCCCAATGTGAGCTGCTACTCCTTGATGACCAATCCAATGACTGCCTGTGGTTGCTTTGAGTGTATTTCCGCCATGTTACCTCAATGTAACGGTATTATGGTGGTTAATCGTGATTACATGGGAATGACTCCTTCAGGCATGAAGTTCACCTCTCTGGCCGGTATGGCCGGTGGCGGCGCCCAGACCCCTGGTTTTATGGGAGTCAGCAAGCATTATCTGACCAGCCGCAAACTTTTTAAATCTGAAGGCGGATTAAAAAGAGTTGTCTGGTTGCCGAAGATGCTTAAGGAAGAGTTAAGAGAAAAGCTGATGGCACGCTGTGAGGAAGAAGGGATGCCTGAGTTTTTCGACATGATTGCCGATGAGGAAGTGGGCACCACTGAAGAAGAGGTTCTTGCTTTCCTGAAAGAAAAAGGTCATCCGGCTCTTGAAATGGAAGCGGCAATGTAAGTCGTATCATTAACAAAAGTATAAGCCTGACATAGCATTCTTAAATTATAAGATTTTGAGATTATAGAGATAGAGGGGGATTAAAAAATGGCATTAACCGGTATTCAAATACTTAAAATGCTGCCCAAGAAGAATTGCGGGGAGTGCGGGATTCCGACCTGCCTTGCCTTTGCCATGAAGGTGGCTGCCGGACAGATCGAAATTGAAGAATGTCCTTATGTCAGTGACGAAGCAAAGGAAACAATCGGTGAAGCTTCAGCGCCGCCGATACGTACAATTAAAATCGGAGCAGGTGATTCAGCCTTTACTACCGGAGGCGAAACATGTCTTTTTCGCCATGAAAAACGTTTTGAAAACCCGACTGGTATCGCTGTTCTTATCTCGACATCAATGTCGGACAGCGATGTCGACGGCCGCATTGACCGTTTTAAAACGCTTCGCTATGAACGGGTCGGGGTCTTCATGAAAGCCGATCTCATTGCGATCAAGGATGCTGATGGTGATCAGGCAGCCTTTACCGGCCTTGTTCAAAAAGTCCTTGATACAGCTGAAGACGCCAACCTGATTCTCATGAGTGACAACTCGGAAACCCTTGTTCAAGGGACGAAGCTCTGCGGCGACAGAAAGCCGCTTCTTTTTGGTGCCAACCAGGATAATTCCGATGCCATGGCGGATCTGGCCAGGGAGCAGGGATGTGTTCTCGGACTCAAGGGAGGAAACCTTGACGAGACAATTGCTCTTTCTGAGAAACTGACTGGAGCAGGCCTTAAGGATATGGTTATTGATACCGGCGCAAGAACCCTGCGGGCTGCCCTGGAGGATAATATTGTTGCGCGCAGGGCTGCTATTAATTCAAAGTTCAAACCCCTGGGTTTTTCCACTATTATGTTCCCCTGTGAGATGACTGATGATCCTCTCATGGAGGCGATGATCACTTCGGTTCTGATTGCCAAATATGCCGGAATTGTCGTACTCTCCGATCTTCAGGGCGATATTCTTTTTCCCTTGTTACTTGAACGTCTCAATATCTTTACAGATCCCCAGCGTCCCATGGTGGTACAGGAAGATATCTACTCAATCAACGGACCGGACGAGAATTCACCAGTAATGATCACCTGTAATTTCTCTCTGACCTACTTTATTGTCTCAGGTGAAGTTGAAGGCAGCAATGTTCCATCCTGGCTTTTGATTAAGGATACGGAAGGTTTGTCGGTTTTGACTGCCTGGGCCGCCGGCAAATTCGGCGCTGATCTTATCGCTCAGTTTATCAAGAAGTCCGGAATTGAAGATAAGATCAAACACCGTGAATTGATTATTCCCGGTTACCTGGCGACGATCAAGGGTGAACTTGAGGAAGAACTGTCCGACTGGACGATTACAATCGGCCCGCGTGAAGCCGGTCATCTACCGGCCTTTTTGAAAGAGTGGAAGCCGGCAGCATAGTTTGTTTTGTCTTGTTAGTCTAGTTAGTCTTACTGGTCTTATTAGTCTGATTGTTTGCGCAAAACAATCAGACTACCATGACTAATTAGGACCAACAGTCCTAACAGGATCAACAAGACCAATTTGACCAATTTGACTAACCCGACCATTCTGACGAAATATACATGTCTACGATAACGTTAAAAATAAACGGTCTGGAGATCGTTGCCGAGGAAAGCTTGACCATTCTTGAGGTTGCCCGGCGCGCGGACATCTTTATTCCGACTTTATGCCGCATCAACGGCAAGAATTCGGAAGAACCATGTGAAATATGCCTTGTTGAAATTGAGGGCATGGCGGATCCTGTCCGTTCCTGTGTTGCCTTGGCCAGGGATGGCATGGTCGTGGTGACAGATTCTGCTAATTTGAAAAATCTTCGCCAGGAAAAACTGGCAAGAATTTCCAGTCATCATTTCGGTGATTGCAAGGCCCCCTGCAACCTGACCTGTCCCGGCCAGATCAATGTTCAGGGCTATATCGCCCATGTCAGCAAGGGCCAGTACGAAGAAGCTCTGCGCCTGGTTTATGAGAGAAACCCTTTTCCTTTTTCCGTCGGACGCGTCTGTCCACGTTTCTGTGAAACGCGCTGCCGCCGTATTCTGGTGGATGAACCGGTCTCAATCAATCATTTGAAACGTTTTGTTGCTGACTGGACCATGACCAATCACATCGATCTCAAAATTCCCCGGGCCAAGATTACAGGCAAACGGGTGGCAGTGATCGGCGGTGGTCCGGCAGGTCTTACCAGTGCCTATTATCTGGCTCGAAAGGGTCATGATGTGACAGTCATGGAGTCCATGCCCAAGCTTGGCGGCATGCTGCAGTACGGCATTCCCGAATATAAAATTCCCCGCAATGTTCTGGATTTTGAGACAAATATGATTCTCAGGATGGGAATTTCCGTCCGTCTCAGCCAGAAATGGGGTACTGATTTCACACTTCAGGATCTAAAAGACCAGGGATATAACGCTATCTTGCTGGCCATAGGGACCAGTGCTGACAAAAAACTTGAAATCCCCGGTGCAACTTTGCCGTCCGTCCTTCATGCCGCTCAATTTCTTAAAGATGTAGCCTGCCGGATTAAAAAAGATTATGGTCGGCGGGCCGCAGTGATCGGCGGCAATAATATCGCCATGGAAACTTCTCGTACCCTGCTACGTTCCGGTGTTGATGAGGTGACGATAATTTATCCCCGGGCTCAGGAAGAGATGCCGGCCAACCAAAGGGTCATTAAAGAAGCTGAAAAGGAAGGAGTTCAATTCCTGCTCATGGCTTCTCCGGTATCCATTACGGAAAACGAAGATAAATCATTAAATGTTGAACTGATTCGGATGAGACTGGGTGAGCCAAATGCACGTGGCACCAGATTACCGGAAGCTATTCCAGGCTCAAGCAATATCCTTGAGGTGGATACGGTTGTGTCTTCTCTTGGACTGATAGTCAGCGAAGAGTCATTTTCCGGCGGAGAACTGGAAGAAAAACTGCTTCTTTCTCCGAAAAATACCATCAAAGCTTCACCTCGTGATTCTCTGACAAGTGTGTCCGGAGTTTTTGCCGCAGGTGATGCGGTTAATGGTCCCCGTACTGTCATTCAAGCCGTAGTTTCGGCTCGCAGGGCTGCCGAAAATATCCACGCCTTTGTCATGGATGAAGACAAATCCCCGGCTGAAAGCCGTTTCAATTTTACCCGAGGCAAGTCTTTTGATGATGTCAGGTTAAGTAATTTTGACGGAATTAATATCAAGCTGCGGGAAAAAATGCCGGGAAGACCGCCAGAAATCGCGATTCAGGATTTTGATGAAGTGAATCTCGGTTATACCGAGAAACAGGCAATAAGGGAAGCCGAACGTTGTCTTTCCTGCGGCTGTACAGCCTTTGATCGTTGTAACCTTAAACCCCTTGATATCGATTACGGGGTTAATATCCTTAAAACGGGCATGGGCACAAAGCCTATGTATCAGAAGGATGATTCCCACCCCAACATAGTGGTCGACCTGAATAAGTGTATTTTCTGCCAGCGCTGCATGAACAGCTGTGAATATGATGCCATTGAGATCAGCAGTGGTGCAATGGGTGAAAATGGTATTCCACTGGATTTAAAGCTGACTTTTAAGGATAACTGTGTCTCCTGCGGCAAATGCGTAGATAACTGCTCCACCGGCGCTTTGAATAAAAAAGACTTCCTTGTTCCTGTCGTCAGTGAAAGCGTGCGTAAGGTCCGATCTACCTGTCCCTATTGTGGCGCGGGCTGTCAAATCATCCTTAACGTCAAGGGCGGAACCATCATAGAGGTAACTGCTGATCCCGAGCAGGCGCCCAACTATGGAGCTCTCTGTATAAAGGGCCGCTTCGGTTTTAATTTCATTCAGCATAAGGACCGCTTGACAAAGCCTCTGATTCGCAGAAATAATCAGTTGGTTGAAACAACCTGGGATGAGGCTCTTGAGGTTGTCGCCAAGAATTTTTTTGATCTGAAGGCCATGTATGGGCCGATTTCCATAGCTGGATTTTCCTGTGCCCGTGCAACCAATGAAGAAAATTTTCTCATGCAGAAGTTCATGCGCGCGGCTATCGGCACTAATAATATTGATCATTGCGCTCGTCTCTGACACGCTCCCACGGTGGCCAGTCTGGCCATCTCCTTCGGAAGCGGCGCCATGACCAACTCAATTAGTGATATTGGTCAGGCTGATGTGATTTTCATGATCGGCTCTAATGCCGATACCGGGCATCCCACCATTGGCTTGCGTCTGCACCAGGCCGTTGCCAGAGGCGCCAAGCTGATTGTAGTTGATCCTCGTGGAACTGATTTTGCCAACCAGGCCGATCTCTGGCTCAGGATCAAACCGGGCACGGATGTGGCTCTGTTAAATGGTCTCTGTCATATCATTCTTGAAGAAAGTCTTTGGGATAAAGAGTTTGTCAAGGAAAGAACAGAAAATGTTGAGGAACTTGAGAGCGTTACAAGAAAATACACGCCGTCTTATGTCTCCGAAATAACAGGAATACCCGAGAATCAGCTTTTTGAAGCAGCCAGGCTTTATGCCGGCGCCGGCAAAAAATCTGCCATTTATTATGGCATGGGTCTGGCCCATCACGCTTCCGGTACGGATAATGTCAAATCCATCGCCAATCTGGCCATGCTCTGCGGAAAACTCGGAGTTGCCGGCGGCGGGGTTAATCCATTACGGGGTCAGAACAATGTTCAGGGTGCCTGCGACATGGGGGCACTTTTCAATACTCTGCCAGGCTATGTTGGATTGACCAATGATGAATTTTTTGCCAAATATGAAAAGCTCTGGAAAGTAAGATTGCCACGGAGACTCGGCAAACCGGCCACAGAAGTCTGGGATGATATCCTGGATGGGAATATCAGGGGATTGTATGTCTTCGGCGAGGATCCTGTTCTTGCCGATCCCAATGCCGGCCATGCCATAAAGGCTATTGAAAAACTCGACTTCATGGTCGTTCAGGATATTTTTCTCACTGATACAGCCAAAATGGCGGATGTTGTTCTTCCGGCTGCCTGTTATGCTGAGAAAGACGGCACTTTCACCTGCACGGAAAGGCGGGTGCAGCGGGTGCGCAAGGCCGTTGATCCGCCGGGAGAGGCTAGACCGGATTGGAAGATTATCTGTGATCTCTCCCAGAAAATGGGCTACAACATGAAGTATGACAGTCCCAGGGAAATTTTTGAAGAAATCTCATCTCTGCTGCCCCAGTACAGCGGGATCAGTTATGAACGTATCGAGAAAGAGGGTATTCAGTGGCCCTGTCCGGATGAGGAGCATCCCGGAACCCCGGTCCTCCATATTGGCAGCTTCACCAGGGGCAGGGGACTTTTCATCCCCGAGGATTACACCGGGCCTTCCGAACCGCCGGATGAGGAATATCCGATGATACTCACTACCGGTCGTGAAATGGCCCAGTATAATTTTGGCAGCATGACCAGAAAAACTCCGGGTATTGAAGAAATCAGTCCCGAGGCCTTTGCTGAAATTTGTCAGGAAGACGCAGATAAACTTGGCATTGAAGAAAAATCCTGGCTTCAGATCACCTCAAGAAGGGGCAAGATCAAAATCAGGACGACCATAACCGAACGATCCCAGGAAGGAACCGTTTTTATTCCTTATCATTTCGCGGAGGCTCCGGTTAACCTTTTGACTATAAACAGCCTTGATCGCTTGTCGCGCAGCCCAGAATATAAAGTCTGCGCGATCAAAGTTGAACTTGTTTGATTCGTTCGATTTATTTTTTGATTTACAACAGTAATAAATTATAAACCATAGCACGCCGGTGATACATAGGCTTTTCAAGCCGGCAATGAAGTGGAGTATATTATGGGACAGGCAGCAGCGCCGAAGGGTGCAGCGGAAGATAACAGAGCAGGAAGCGTCATGGTGGTTGGCGGTGGTGTGGCCGGCGTCCAGGCGGCGCTTGATTTGACCGAGCTTGGCTATTACGTCTATCTGGTTGAAAAGTCTGCGGCGGTTGGAGGCGCAATGGCCCAACTTGACAAGACTTTTCCGACGAACGACTGTTCGCTCTGAATTCTTGCTCCGAAGCTTGTTGAGGCCGGTCGGTCTCCAAATATTGAAATTCTGAGCAATGCCGACTTTCTTTCCCTTGATGGAAAGCCGGGAGATTTTTCCGCAAAAATTCGCTTAAACCCGCGTTATATTAACGCCGACAAGTGTACGGCCTGTGGTCTTTGTACCACGTATTGTCCCCGTCATCTTGTTGATGAATATAACGAAGGCCTGGCCATTACCCGGCCCATTCATATTGATTATCCCCAGGCTGTGCCTGCGACCTATTTTATTGATCCGGCGGCCTGTCTGTATTTAAAGCATGATACCTGCCAGATCTGTGTGCCGGTCTGCCGCAGTAATGCCATTGATTTTACTCAGAAACCAATTGAACGTAAAATTAATATCGGTGCTGTGATTATGGCCCCCGGTTTTGGCCGAGTTCCGGAAAGTGCTTTAGAAAAATACAGCTACGGCAAGCATCCCGATGTGGTGACCAGTATTGAATTTGAAAGACTGCTCAATCCATCCGGCCCGTTTGAGGGTGAAGTCCGTTGTCTGTCCGACCGACGTCATCCGAAAAAAATTGCTTTTATTCAGTGCGTCGGTTCTCGCGATATCGGCTGCGACAACGGTTACTGCTCATCCGTTTGCTGCATGTATGCTATTAAAGAAGCCATGGTGGCTAAAGAGCATGATCCCGAGTGTGAGATTACCATTTTCTACATGGACATGCGGACCCAGGGCAAGGATTTTGATGCGGCCCAGACAAGGGCGGTTGAACAATTTGACATCAAGTTTGTCCGGGCCAAGGTTGCTGATGTCATGCCTTGGGGCAAACAGTTAAAATTGACCTACTCAACCATGGATGAAACCCATCGTTTCGATCCTTTTGATATGGTGGTCCTCTCAGTTGGTCTTGATGCGCCGAAAAGCGCCCGGGATCTGTCCCGAATCGCTGATTTTAAATTGAATAAATATGATTTCTGCGAGACGAGCTCTTTTGCTCCGCTGGCATCCAGCCGGAAGGGAATTTTTGTTGCCGGCGCCTTTCAGGGCCCCAAGGATATTCCCGAGAGCGTTACCCAGTCCAGCGCGGCGGCGGGTATTGCGTCCGCCATGTTGAAACAGCAGCGCGGCAAGGGAATTGTCCATAAATCCTATCCCGATGAGCAGGAAATTAAAGTAGATGATGAAGTTCGAGTCGGTGTTTTCGTCTGTCATTGCGGCATCAATATCAGCGGTACGGTTGATGTCCATAAAGTCGATGACTATGCCGGAACCATGGAAAATGTTGTTTATCACGATGACACCTTATACAGCTGTTCCCAGGATGCGCAGGAGATGCTCGTTGGAAAAATCAAAGAGCATAATCTCAATCGTGTCGTTATTGCCGCCTGTTCTCCCCGAACCCACGAGCCTCTTTTCCAGGAAACTTTGAAGGATGCCGGGCTGAACAGATGCCTCTTTGAAATGGTGAATATCCGTGACCAGTGTTCCTGGGTTCATGCTAATGAACCTGATGCGGCCACAGATAAGTCCATGGATCTAGTTCGCATGGGCGTGGCTAAAGCCCGTTTAATCCAGCCCCTCAAGGAGCAGACCGTTCCGGTTAATTCCCAGGCCCTGATTATTGGCGGCGGGGTTGCCGGGTTAACAGCGGCCGAGAGTCTGGCTGATCAGGGTTTTCATTGCACTCTTCTCGAAAAAGGCAGCAAGCTCGGCGGACATCTGCAGTCGATTAAAACGACAATCAAGGGTGAAAATACCGTTGATCTGCTGAAAAAATTGAATGATCGGGTCAAAAAACATAAAAAAATTGATGTTCTGACCAGTGCCGCACTGGAATCAATCAGTGGTTTTGTCGGTAATTTTTCCTCGGTAATTTCTTCAAAAAAAGGAAAAAAACAGGTTGAGCAGACTATTGATCATGGTGTAGTAATCATTGCCACCGGCGGAAAAGAGCACAGGCCGGACAAGTATCTCCTTGGTCAATCCAAAAAGGTCATGACCCAGAAGGATCTGGAAACTCGGCTGGCAGGCCGGGCAAAGAATCGCGCTCCGGATAGCGTTGTCATGATTCAATGCGCCGGTTCCAGAGGCGATGATCTGCAATATTGCAGCAAGATCTGTTGCAACCATGCCGTCAAGAATGCTTTGAAAATCAAGGAGATTAATCCGAACTCCCAGATTATTGTCCTCTATCGCGACATGCGCACCTATGGCTATGCCGAGGATGCATATCGTGAGGCCAGGGAAAAGGGAGTCATCTTTACGCCATACACAGTTGAAGAAAAGCCTGAAGTTCTTAAAAAAGGAAATAAAACCATTGTTTCCTATTTTGATCCCATCTTGAGAGAAGACGTTACAATCGAGCCTGATTTGCTTGTTTTAAGTGTCGGAATTGTTCCCGAGGGTACAAAGGAACTTTCCCAACTGCTCAAGGTTCCGGTGAACGCCAATGACTTTTATCTGGAAGCCCATGTCAAGCTCCGTCCGGTTGAACTCCCTGTTGACGGCGTCTATGTCTGCGGCCTGGCTCATTCACCAAAGCCTTTGGACGAAATCATTGTTCAGGCCCAGGCGGCGGCGGCAAAGGCTGCAATTCCACTGGTCAAAGGGTATGTCTCGGTCGCTCCCATTGTCTCTAGCGTTGATAAAGAGACCTGTATCGGCTGCGGCATCTGCGCCAGTCTCTGCCCTTATCAGGCTATACAGATGCTTAAGATAGGCAAAAAGAAAAAGGCGGAGACCATTGCCGCCTCATGTAAGGGATGTGGAATCTGCGCGTCACGCTGTCCGACTTTTGCAATTTCCATGGCCGGATTTACCAATGAACAAATTAATTCCCAAATCGAGGCCTTTGGCGCTGTAACAACGGTGGCCGGCGGCTCGAAAGAGGTATAAGATATGAGTCAGGAAGATTTTAACCCCAGAATTCTCGGGTTTCTCTGTAACTGGTGCTGCTATGCGGCAGCTGATGCCGCAGGGGTGTCCCGTTATCAATATCCGCCGAACCATCGAACCATTCGTGTCATGTGCACCGGGCGGATTGATCCCGCCTTTATCCTGAAAGGTTTTCTGGAAGGCGCGGACGGCATCTTCACAGGCGGCTGACAACTCGGCGAATGTCATTACCAGTTTGGTAATTATGATGCTCTTGGAGTCAACGGCCTTGTGCAGAAAATTATGCAGGAAGCAGGGATCCGGCCTGAAAGGTATAATTTGAAATGGGCCTCGGCGGCCGAGGCCCCCCGTTTTGTGAAACTGATCACCGATTTCACCGCAGAGATAAAAGATCTCGGCCCCCTGGGTAAAGCTGAAGGAATGGATCCTGAAGAGTTAAAGCAACAGCTGCAGAAGGCGTATGAGCTAGTGACCAGCAAAAAACTCAGGATCGGTTTTGGCAACACGACAAAGGCTATGCGCAAAGATAATGACTTCAGCGAGGCCCATATCTCCGAACTGCTTGATAAAAAACTCAGCAAAACGATAACCTCTGGTTTTGGATGAAAATTTTAGAACAGTAAAATAAAATAATGCAATTTTAACAAAAAGGACGCTGGAGAAATCCAGCGTCCTTTTTTTTTCCATGACCACAAAATTCAGTTGGATTCTTTAATTTCAGGCTGATATTAAGCTCTCTGAATTCCTTATCGCTCACTTTCAGGCTCTTTTCATATTCTTTTTTATCCAAATATGCTTCAATACG
>JAOZOY010000055.1 GCA_029933005.1 Deltaproteobacteria bacterium | reverse complement strand
TATAAAACATACACAGCTTTTTAACTTACTTTGTCATGAGTTTAATCAAAAAACCTAACAAGCTTGTTCGTAATGATCGAGAATTACGTGAACATATTGAGAAAACGACAAAAATGATACCAGCTTCCCCGGGAACGCCTGAGAATAAAGCCGTTATTGAAGGAGAATTCGGAAAGTTTGAACAGGCCGTGGGCACACTCTTTTTCGGTGGACGTCAAGGTAGCTTAGTAGAATTGCCGGAATCAAGGTTAATCGTTTGGTAGGCATAGGTTCAGTAGTTTCGCATTGTCATTTTAAGAAAGTGAGTGAATTTCCAATGGTGATCCGAATTCATCAGGGTATTTTTCCGACAGGTAGTCTGATAAATGATTTCTGATTTCATCAGCCGTGGAAAAGGTCAACGCCTCCCTGGCCAGCTGGTCCATATCTCCCGCCTTGCTGCTGCGGATCATTTTTTTAATATACGGAATTGCCAGGGGATGCATGCTGAGCTCATCAATGCCCAGTCCCAGAAGAATGGGGAGATAGGTTATATCACCGGCCATCTCGCCACAGAGGCCTACATCGATACCCATTTTATGGCCTGATTCCACGACCTGACTGATCATCCGCAGAACAGCCGGATGCAATGGTTCATACATATGCGCGACATTTTCATTTCCCCGGTCAATGGCCAGAGCGTATTGAATCAGGTCATTCGTGCCGATGCTGAAAAAGTCAACCTCCCGGGCCAGATCATCTGCCACGGAAACGGCGCTCGGCACCTCAATCATGACACCTATCTCAATATCCTCGCCAAAGGGCAAACCGTCACGGCGAAGTTTTTCTTTTACTCCTTCCATCATCTCCTTGGCCTGGAGCAATTCATCCAGAGAGGAAATCATGGGAAACAGGATTCGTAAATAACCATGGAAACCGGCACGAAGCAGGGCCCGGAGCTGGGTTTTAAAGAGATTAACTTCCTGGAGTGAAAAACGAATGGCCCGCAGCCCCAGTGCCGGATTTTTCTCATGTGGAGAAGAAATATTGGCAGTGATTTTGTCGCCGCCGAGATCAAAAGTTCTGATGGTTGCGGGAAAGGGGGCCAGCCTGGTCAGCAATTGATAATAAAGTTCAAACAGAATATCTTCAGACGGTGGTTCGTTGGCCCCAAGATAATAAAATTCACTGCGGAACAGGCCAACGCCGAAGGCGCCATATTTTACCGCCAGGGCCACTTCGTCAATAGTTTCGATGTTTGCCTTAACCTGGATCTGCAGGCCGTCGATTGTCTCCGAGGGTAAATGGGCATAAAAATTAATTTGTTCACTGAAACGCTTCTGCCGGATTTGATATTCCCAGTAAAAATCTAACTTATCAGACGTGGGATGAAGAAAAACCCGGCCGCGGTCGCCATCCAGGATAACAAGATCGCCTGTGGCCACCTGTCCGGTGATATTTCCCAGACCCACTACTGCGGGAATCCCCAGGGTGCGGGCAACAATAGACGTATGAGAAGTGATGCCGCCGATATCCGTCATAAAGCCGAGTATCCGATCCCGGTTCATGCGCAGGGTGTCTTCCGGTGAGAAATCCCTGGCGGTCAGAATGACTTTTTCAGCAAATTCTTCGACCTTTTCTTCGCCTCCAAGCAGACGGTAAATTCGTTCCACCACATGCCTGACATCATTGAAACGTTCTTTGATATAGGGATCGGTTAATTTGTTAAAACGGGCCTCGATAGCCTGCAAAGCCTTGTCAAGGGCCCATTCGGCATTGATCAGCTTTTTCTCCATTATTTTTACGGTCTGATTGGAAATCATGCCGTCTTTAAGGATGAGAATGTGGCTGTTAATGATTGAGGAGTAATCGGGCAGATGTTCGGCAAACTGATCACGGATATCCATGAGCTGGTGCTCAGTCCTGGCAATAGCAACTTTGAACCGTAGAATCTCCGGCGGGACTTCTTCCCGGAGCAGACGGATTCGCTGCCAGGCAGAACCGTTGTCAACCACTACGACCCGGCCAATGACAATACCGGGAGAGGCTTTTAAACCGTAAACCTCACACGTTTTCTCACACTGTTTTATATTCATTCCTCACCGAATGTGTCTGATATCAGTTTGGCAAGAGTCTCCAGAGCTTCTTCAGCGTCTTTGCCGCAGGCCGTGATGGTAAGCCGAGTTCCATGGGCACAGCCCAGGGACAAGACATCAAGAATACTTTTACTATCCACTGACATTTGATCCTGGATCAGCCGGATATCGGCGGAAAATCTTTTTGCCGTTTCCACCAGCAACGTGGATGGCCGGCTGTGCAGTCCGGACTTGTTTTTGATTGTAATCTCTTTTGTTAAGAGCTTCATTTGATTACACGAAGAGCCGTTTTCTTATTTTTCTTTTTTTGTTTTATCTGTTTTAGTGGTTCTGGATCGGGTAGCGAAAAATCAAGTGCCTTGATAAAATGTTTTTTACCACCCATGGTAAAAATTTCCCGGCCAGTGAATTGCGGTTCCCGCAGGGTCCAGGTCATTTTCTGCGGCGGGATTGACGATAAGGCTTGAAATGTCACATGCCACCATTCCTGTTGTTTCTCTATATCTCTTTCAACGGCCGTTATAAGAGCATAAAACATTGTTTGAGGATTTTCCGCAACAATGAGTGCAATATCGCCCTCAGCGGTTGTCTGTTTGAATTTGAGAATTTTTTTCAGTTCATTGATTATTTTTTCCATGGTTCCTACTGTTGTGGGATATGATAATTTTACTTCTTCCAGAGATGCCATGACTAATCAATTGCTCCGCAAGCGTCAAGGTTTCCAGTTGTTCTTTCAATTCTTTTCTGGTTTAGTAGCCAGGCAATCGCTTATAAGAATGAGGTTCCCGTAACCTCTGTTCCTGAAGAACGGTTTCGCCTGTCGTGTCGAATGGCTGCCCTTAATTTTTTTCCTGAAGACCTGATTCGTAATTTTTTGAGCTGATAAAAAAATCTTATGGAACTTTCCTTTCTTATAGCATGTCTTGTTGTTATCAGCACAGTCGCCTCTATTGGCGGCAAATCCGTTGCGTCAGTAAAAAAACAGCAGAAAGACGAAACAACGCAACTGGTCAAGGACTTTTGTAATGGTGACAGCCAGGCATTCAACAAGCTTGTTCTGCTTTATCAGAACAGAATGTTCAGTCTGGCCTATAATTACGTTAAAAATCCGGAGGAGGCCAAAGATCTGGCCCAGGATATTTTTATTACGGTTCACCGGGCATTACCGACTTTACGGGACAAAACAAAGTTTTCAGCCTGGATCTACCAGATTGGCATTAATCACTGCCGGAATCGTTACAAAAAATTGCAGCGGCAGGGATATTTTACATCACAATCCATTGACAACCCTGACCATCCGGTTCATTTGACCGGAGCGGATTCTCCGGAAAAAGAACTGGAACGGCAGGATTTGATTCGGCTGGTTCGTTCGACAATAGCGGAAATGAAAGAGGGTGAAAAAGAAATAATTCTTTTGCGCGATATTCAGGAACTTTCTTATGAGGAAATCAGTCAGATACTTGATGTTCCTCTCGGAACAGTGAAATCAAAGCTCAACAGGGCGCGTCTTTCTTTGAAAAATCGTCTGAAGGCAATAAAACCAAGTCTATAATTCTGGAAAATGAGAATGGAACTCAGCTGCACGGATTGCCGTAATTTATTTACTCGAAACCTGGATCAGGATATCGATCAGTCGGAAAGACTTCTTTTTTACGAGCATTTGGGTAGTTGCCGGGAATGTGAGCAGGAGTGGCAGGATTTTAAAAAAACGGTTCAACTTTTACGAAATCTGCCGTCTCTATCCGCTCCTCCTGGTTTTTTATCCGAAATTCAAGCCAAACTTGAAACACCGGGCCTGAGGCAGAAAATAATGAGCTGGCTTGGTATTTCCAGGCATCGGCTCGCTTATTCCACCGTTTTTGCCACCATGGCAATAGGATTTATCACTGCCGGGCTTCTTCATCTTCCGCCTTTTGGAACACAGCAGTCCAATCTTGAAAACTCCGGACTGACGAGCCTTGCGCAAATCAATGATCCGGTTGACAGCTCGAACCGGCCAACACAACTTGCCGCCACTTCAACTAACGATAAGGCCAAAGATTTTTATCCAGGCATTCCCTCGTTGTCGGAATACGAATCACCCGATCATCTATCCGGACAGTCGTTCTTTTTCCTTACTCGAGCTCCTCGCCGGGCGCCTGAAAGAAATTTAATTAATTTTGTTTCCACCGGCTCACATAATCGTTCTTCTTCATCTGCAATTTTTTCCGATATTTCGTCTTATAATTCACAGATTGCGAGGATGAAGCATCTGGAGGGGCAGCGAATCACTCCTGATATCACGATTACCATCCGTGCCCATCAGCAGCAGCCGGATCTCCTGCAACATCTGATGTGTTGCAAAAAATGGCAGTCTCGAATTATTCGGGACGATATCCTGTTATTGACCGTTCCTTCTGATCACCTGGATCTGCTTCGCCAGACCCTGCAACAACAAAAAACCACCTACAGTCCGTCCTACGCCGGTAATAGCCGTCCTGGTTCTCCTAAGAAAATGTTGATGGTGGCTGTGTATTTGCAATAAAAAATTTGGAACTTTTCATGCTTAACTTTGTCCTTAATTATAAATGCGGAACAAACCGTGTTTTTTTTTCTTTTCTTCTCTAAATCCCTTTCGAGGGTAAGATGGGCTGTATTGGTTCTCTCCCCAATGCAGTCCATTTTTTTTGCCGGTTTGTAAAAAGTAATGAGTATCGCAGAAGGAAACATTATTTGTTATTTTTCAGTGTAATAACCGGGTGAAAATCCCACCATTTATTCTAAATATAACTTGAATTATTTTTTAACAATGAATATTAACTTGTTGTTTATGCTGTATTTTGTAATACAGCAAGTCGTCTTATTGCATAGAAGCGTAACAACCGGAATTTCGGTTGTCTCGAAGTCTACGCTTAGCTGCTGAATAGTTACCCATTATTTAATTCTATGGAGCGTGCGACAATGAAAAACAGATTCAACATGCAACAGGGAAGGGCGGAAGTGTTGTTAATCCTGCTCTCGTTTTTACTCCTTTCTGCAGCAGATGCGTTTGCCTCAGGACCCTACTCTTTTGCCGATCTGGCTGAAAAACAGGCACTGACAGTGGTCAATGTTTCCACAACCCAGACTGTCAAGGCATCGCTCATGCCGGAGTTTCCTTTCCATGACCAGGAGATTCCCGAGTTTTTCAAACGTTTTTTTGGAGTTCCCCATCATCCACAGATGCAGCAGCAAGAGCGGAAAATGACAAGCTTAGGTTCCGGAGTCATCATATCCAAGGATGGTTATATTCTTACCAATAATCATGTTATCGATGAAGCTGATGAGATTCGTGTCCGTTTTGCCAGTCAGGAGGAGTTTGATGCCAAAATTATTGGTCGTGATCCAAAGACTGACCTGGCTTTGATCAAGATCGAAACCGATCAAGATTTGAAGTATGTCACATTCGGTGATTCCGACACTCTCCGGGTTGGTGACTGGGTGATTGCAATCGGCAATCCCTTTGGCTTGGAGCAGACTGTCACGGCCGGTATTGTCAGTGCCAAGGGAAGAAGAATCGGTGGCATGGTATATGAAAATTTTATTCAGACTGATGCCTCGATTAACCAGGGAAATTCAGGAGGGCCGCTATTTGATGTACATGGCAAAATGGTGGGGATTAATACCGCGATTTTCAGCCGCAGCGGCGGCAATGTCGGGATCGGTTTTGCTATTCCGGTAAATATGGCCAAAAATGTCGTTAAACAGCTTAAGGAAGATGGAAAGGTAACCCGGGGCTGGCTGGGTGTCATGATTCAAAAAGTCAATCAGGACCTTGCCGATCAGTTTCATATGGAACGTCCCATCGGCGCTCTGGTGGGAGAGGTTGCCCCGGACAGCCCGGCCGATAAAGCCGGAATCAAATCAGGTGATATCATCGTTGAATATGGCGGCAGGGAAATCAGCCAGATGAATATGCTGCCTGCCCTGGTGGCTCAGACAGCGGTGGGGGAAAAGGTTCAGGTGATCTTTTTCAGGGACGGCAAAAAGAAAAAAGTAATGGTTAAAATCGGTAAACTCAAGGAAGATGAGTTCCTTGAAACCGGGGCCGAGAGTGAATCTCGGCTGGGAATCACTGTACAGGATCTGACTCCTGATTTAGCCAAATCATTGGAGATTGAAGATGTTTCCGGGGTTTTGGTCACTGAAGTGACCATGGATTCACCGGCATCTAGAGCCGGTCTGCGGCGGGGGGATTTGATTCTTGAGATCAACAAAAACAAGGTCGATGATGTTCGGGAATTTACTGAAATTCTTAAAAAAACCAAGAAGGAAGGCCGTCTGCTCTGTTTGGTAAAAAGGGGAAATCATGCCAGATATGTAGTGTTGAAAACAGAGTAAAAGATCCACCCTCTTGGGGGATTTTTTAATTTTAGGTAACTATTCAGCAGATAAGCGTAGACTTCGAGACAACCGGAATCTTCACCTCGGTTGTCTCAAGGAAGAAAGACGAAAAAAGGGACAGCTTCAAGACATTTTTAATTTTGCCAGAGCTATCCGTAGACGCTTTTTTCTGGGCCGTAGAAGGTGTTCGACGATAACTAGGCCTGCTATGGCGAAGAGACCGGCAAAAAGTATCTGTGCGATACGCAAGTAAAAATTTGTACTGGCGGCCGTATCGGCAATAGTTGAACTGCCGAGAAGAACAAGAAAGGTAGTTAACCCGGACAGAAAGGTTTTGGCCATTGCTCCACCACCATAGATCTGTCTGCTGAATAAAAGAGCAAAACAGAGGACCAAAGCCACCAGGAACAGATAGGTCGGCACAGCCGCAAGAAGGTTATAGGCTATTATAATTGCTGCTCCACCGATTAAACAGGCAATGGCATTTCCTTTCATGGCCTGAAAAGAGGCATTGGCATTCGGGGCACCAGCCATGAAACAGATTTGAATCATGGCTAATGCATACGAGTTCAGGTTCATGGCAAAGAAGATGGTCACAGCAGTAAGGGCCACAATAGAACTGACCAGGGCCAGACGGGCCCGTTCTTCCCGTGATGGTGCCGGCGGCGGAGCTGTTTTTTTCGCTGGTTGTGCCTGGGGGAAGTTTTTTGCAAGGCTGTTTGGGATAATGCTATGAAAAAGCCAGGCAAAGAAAAGACCAACCCCCATGTTGAACAGAAGTGCGCCGGCAATAAGATGCGCCAGACCAGCTTCGGAGAGACCCATAATCGGGACGATGGTGATGCCGATGGTCATAAACATGACCGCCATGGGCGGTGCTGACGGCGTATCGTTATAGTAGATAAAAAAGAACAACAATCCATAAAGCGGCACACAGAGCAAGGGAAAATTAAGAAAATATTCACTGATAACAAGCCCTATGAGCAGACTGAAGCTGAGTCGGCGGAGAAGCTGAATCGCCATTTTCCAACCAATCCATACAGGGAAGGCGAGGAAGAGAGCGGCAAAAAGAGGGGCAATAAAAGAGAGGGGCCAGACAAGGCCATAGGCCACGGCAACAGCCGTTGTCAGGCCAATGGTCATCCGAAAGATATGAATTGTCTGCAGGGTCATTATAAGTCAATAAATATGTGAGAACAGGCCGATTATCCGAATCCATAACCGGCCAATGCTGTTCAGTATGGCATGATTGCCGGTATAGATGATCACGTTTGCCTGGCCACCGGCACGAAGAACCCCTTTAGCAGACGCAACATCAGAAAATCGGATCAGTACCGGCATATGTTGTGCTTGTCTGAGCCAGCCCCGGGTAGGTTGAACTGTTGTCAGGCTACCAAGTGTATTGGTGGCACTATCCGCAACTCCGTAACCAACACTCATTACCTCACCTTTGAAAATCCTTCCTGGGTCTGCGTCCAGGACTAGTTCCACCGGATTATTTTTCTTGATATTGAACAAACAGTTTTCACGCATGTCAGCCTGGATCCAGACAGATTTTGAGGCGATAAAGGTCATGATTGGCGAGCCTGTGCCGGCATACTGGCCCACATCAATGGTCAGGTTGGTGATTATTCCGTCCGAGGGAGCGCGAATGAAACTTTTATCCAGATCAAGCTGGGCTCTCTCAAGTGTAACCAGGGCCGAAATGACACGTGCATTATCCTGGCCGGTACTGCCGAGATTGGCCTTTGCCTTTTCAAGTTCCGAACGAGCGCTGGCCAATTTGGCCTTGTTGGCCTCAATACTTGAGCGAGCGTCATCTGCTCGGGACATGGAGGCTGCACCCTGTTTGGAAAGCTTGATGATACGCCGGCCTTTGACTTCGGCATTTTGGAGATTTGCCCTGGCCTCGGCAACTTTTGCCTGGGCGGTGGTTACCGAGGAAATATCGGCCTCAGAGGTCTGGGTTGCCTGCTGAAGGTCGGCCTGGGCCTGGCGAACAGCAAGTTCATATGTGGCCGAGTCGATAACCGCCAACACCTGGTCGGCAGAGACAAACTGGTTATTGGTCACATTAACCTTGGTCAGGGGCCCGGAAACTTGCGGCACAATTGGAACGACAAAGGCCTCAACACGCCCGTTACTAGTATACGGTGTATATTTATCGGCAAGAATATGACCGATAAATATTGCTATGCAGAGTCCAACAACAATTTTGGTCCAAAGTTGGATCGGATCTCGTTTGTTCTTTTCTTCAGGTGTGTCGCTCTCTTTCTCAGGGGCATCAGGAGAGGAATTATCCCCTTTATCGGTTATTTTTTTGTCGGGCATTGGTTTTATCAATCCTTCAGGGATGAAATGACTTCAGTTTTCAACTCTTAGTCTGTTTTTCCGTTATAATGTTTCCGACCAGCCAGGCCACAATAACGGCTGTGAAGAACTGTCCGACAATGGCCTCCACCTGGCACAGAGCACCAGCTCCCAGGGTCTGGGGGGTAATATCGCCATACCCTAGAGTGGTCAGAGTAACCATGCTGAAATAATTAAAAATATGAAGATGGTTGTGCTGTATGTTATCCAGTAATACGCCGCTGTACGAACCCGGACTCAACTTATACAACAAGGTATAGAGCGTTCCCCAGAACAGTCCGATAATGAGATAAAGGCAGAGTGCCGCATAGAGAACGTTTATCGTTAATTTTTGAACATGGACAAGCTGCATCGCATAAGAATACATCAGTAGACCGAAATAGACGACAAAGAGCAGGTAAGAACCAAGTCGACTGAAATGGATAACGTCATATAAACCGAGCCAGTAAAGAATGAGAAGTATCGGAAGCAGAAAAATGATAATAGAACGTTGTTGCTGGCGTTTATGTACAGCATAGGCCGCAACAAGCAGAGTAACCGACAGAGAGAGATGGACAAGAATAGATACTGCTGGATAGGGAGCAAGAAAAGGGCTGCCGATAATATAGAGTAATAGAAAAAAAAGAAGATTTCTGAAGCCGTTCCCTTCAATAGCAGTCTTCTTAAAGTAAAAACCCATATCTATTTTTCCTTGGAGGAGGCCTCGTTTAACAGAGTACCCCAATCAGTTCGTTGTGCCATTTTTTCTTTCGTTTCCAGGGGCAGGTACTCTTTACCCTGCCGGATTTGCCAGCCACCGCCAAGTGCCTTGTACAGGCCAATAACATTGGTTACTATTTTTCCCTGCAACTGGGCGTGTTGATCCTGTTTCTGGGTCATTGCCCGTGTGGAGTCAAGAACCCGCTGGTAACCAACAAATCCTTCTTCGTATTGAAGCATTGCCAGCTTCATGGATCTTTTTGAGCTGAGAATAGCCTGCAGGAGATACTCCGCCTCTTGTTTGGCATAGATGAATCCGGTTATATTGTCTTCAACTTCACGGGCTGCGTTCAGTACCGTATTCTGATACGAGGTAATCAGCTGCTCCAGACGGGCATCCTGCATGCGTACCTGGTTTTTGAGACGACCGTAATTAAACAGGTTCCACTTGAAAGCAGGGCCGAAATTGTAGGAAAAACTGTTGGAATCGAAAATGTCACCCAAGTCATTATCACCTCTATCTGTGGCACTCCAGCCCAGCGAGCCGAACAGGGTAAAACTTGGAAACAGCTCTGCCTGGGCAATGCCGATCCGGGCACTCTGTGCCGCAGCCTGCATTTCCGCCCTTCGTATGTCCGGGCGCCGCCGCAGCAACTTTGCTGGAATATCAACGGCTATGTCGGACTGGATTGTCGGTATCTTTTCCGTTTTATTCAGCAGATTATCAAGATCACCGGGGAGCATTCCCAGGAGCACTGCCAGTGCATGTTTGTGGATGAAAAGCGTTGCCTGTATGTTGGGAATCATTGACTGGGTACTCGTCAACAGGGTTTTTGCCTGTAGGATATCAAGTTCGGTCACGGTGCCGGCGTCGAACTGATACATGACCAGTTGCAGACCTTCCTGCTGAATCTTGGTGTTTTTTTCGGCAAGACGGATACGCTCTTCCAGTGTGCGGATATTGACGTATGTTCTGGCAACTTCCGCTGTCAGGGAAACAAGAACATCATCATAGTCTGCAACGGTAGCCAGATAGTTGGCATCTGCCGACTCGATGCCTCGACGAAACTTTCCCCAGAAATCCATTTCCCAGCCGGCATCAAAACCTACAGATGCAGCATTGTAATATCGATCATCGGACGGCCCAGTGGTGCCGATGGTGATCAGATCGCCGTTCATTTCCTGAACTTGTGGATAGAGCTGACCTTTGACAAATCCTAACTGGGCCCGTGCCTCCATGATCCGAAGCGCGGCGCTGCGAAGCGAGAGATTCTGCGCGTAAGCAGTCTGAACAAGCTTGTCTAGAACCGGGTCATTGAACTGGGTCCACCAGGCAATGGATTCATCCTTTGAAGGTTTTTGGAAAAGTACATTATCCTGCTCGCTCCATGTTTCCGGTATCAGGGCCTCAGGTGTTTGGAAATCAGGGCCAAGCATGGTGCAACCGCCAAGCCAGAGTAAAAAAACAGCTAAAAATGTTTGATATGTTAAATGCTGTGGCGTCATAAGTACGCTGTATGATTGTAAACGCTAACAGGCACCGAAGGTAAGTGAACGAAGTGAAACTCCGCTAGCGCGATCAGGGCATCCGGCACCGGTGAGCCCTTACTGAATAAGGAGTGACTCGAAAGCTTGGTGGTTTTACCCCGTGATTGATTACGTATGGTTTAGCTGTTTCTCACTGTATCGGCTGCGGGTGAGGGAAGCTGCTCTTCCTCAATCCAGGACATGAACAGGGTGTAAGTGATAGCAACAACAACTGCACCGACGAACAGGCCGATGATGCCGGAGAGCATCATTCCGCCCAGTGCTCCAACCAGGATAACCAGCATTGGGGCGTCAACCCCGCGTCCCATGAGTATTGGTTTTAAAAAGCTGTCACATCCACTGACCAGGATAGCCCAGATAAGAAAGAGAACCGCCGGGGTGGTCTCTGCAAAATTAAAAACCCATGCTGCAATGGGACCAAGAACGAGAATAGGCGGTAGCTGAATAATGGCCAGGATTAAAACCATCCCAGCCCATAGACCGGCAGCAGGGACACCGACAAGCAGCATTCCTATGACAGCGAGGGTGGCCTGAATAAAGGCAACACCGATAACTCCCTGCATTACCCCCCTGATGGTTGCCGTACCCAGGGAAGTGATGTCTGCGGCCCTGTCTCCGGCAAAACGGGTGACAATCTTGTTCATGACTATGATACCTTTTTCCGCCGTGGCCAACAGGGCCCCTGCAATGGCAACAGAGATGATAAACATGAAGACCACCTTCACTCCTCCGCCAAGCTTACCAAGCATGGCAAAGGCTACAGTTTTCAGCTGGGGTTTGACTTTTTTCAAGGCCGCTTCCAGATTTGTCGAGGCAAGGGACCATGCTTTATGAAAAGATGTACCAATAATGGGCCAATCTTTCACTCCGGCCGGTGGTGGCGGCACGGTCAGCATATCGTTCTCTATACTTTTTGAAATCGATTGCGCGTGATTAACGGAAGAAGAAACGAGCAGCACCGATGGGATGACCATGGCACCAATGACCACCAGAGAAAATAAAATTGCAGCCACCTTCCTGCGGCCCCCCAATTGCCGGGCAATCTTATCAATAAGCGGTTCCACGGCTACAGCAATGATAATTCCCCAGAGAACCGGCATTATAAAGGGTTGAATAATGCGTAAGGTGGCAACCACCATAGTTCCTAAAATCGCAATCTTAATAACCGTTTCAATGGCATTTTTTTCAAAAATTTTGCTGTCTGTTGAGTCCATGGTAATCCTGTTTTTGTATTTTGCTAAAATAGAAGGTAACTATTCGGCGAAATATCCGGGGTGCGGATCCCGGTGTTTATTTTAAAATAATAAAAGAATTATATCCTTATTCCAGCATGTTCTTAGCTGGAGATAAGCACCATCAAAGTCAGGATATAGAGTAACTCCGTGGGATGCTTTTGAGCGTTACCTGTCATCATCAATAACCTGCCGGCGAGTCTACGGCAATATACGTTACCTGGTTCCCGGCATAGCCCCTCTTATACCAGGTGGATGAACAGTTGTAATAAGAAACTCCATTAACAACGACGGCCGTTGCTGTACATGGCAGTGTCGTTATGTAGGTTGTCTTGGTTGCGGCGGCCGCACCTCCGACGATAACCACTGTGGAACCGCCATAGCCATAACCAGACCGGCGATCATCCCAGTAATCATCACGCTCATCTTCAATATAGTCCTGCCAGTCTTCTCGACGCTCTTTTCTTGCTTCCTGGATATCATCCCGGCGCTCATCTAGCCACTCCTGGCGATCCTCAAGATTGTCCCGATTTTTTTCCAGATTGCCCTGTCGGGTAGTTAGTCTGTCCCGGCCTTGGATCCGGTGATCACCGGATCCCGGTCGTGTTCTCCGGTTGCCGACACGCTGCCTGTTATGTGAGAATCCTCCGCCACCGGCCACACCTGCTCGTGAAAAAGACCTGCCACCACCACCTCTACCTCTACCTCCACCTCTGCCACGGGCTTCAACAAGTTCAGCAAGAAAAAAAACAGTAAGAACTAAAGCAATAGTGAAAATAACTGCTTTGGATTTAAGATTCAGGCTCATCGTATACCTCCCTGGGTTTTGTTCGGTACATTCAATTCTGTGGCCGGAAGTAAAGTCGGGATCTTTTCCGCATCTTTTGGTGGTGTAAAAATAAAGGTATCATTCAGGATTTTTGGTGCCAGATTCCAATCCGAGAATTGAGCCCGGAACTGAGGCTGGCCAGGTGCATTTTTATATGTTATTACAATACGTTCAGGCAAGTTGTCTTTTGTGATCCAGACCTGGTAGTCGATGTCTTTCGTTTGGCCGGCAATATGATCGGTCGGCTTCGTCCCCAGGGTGTTATGTTCTACATAATCAACGTTAGTGGTAAGTTTTTGAAATTCTGACGGGAAGGTTGTAGTCAGCATCCGTGCCAAAGGCACACGCATACCCATTTTGCCGACGGCATAACGAATTGCCGTATCTACATCGCCGGGGAGATCCGTTTGTGAATAAACGTTCTCGGATGCGTTAAACAGCGTAATCACTTTACCGTCAAATAACAAAAGGCTTTCATCGCCATCGCTTTGTCGAGCTTCGGCCCGCAGATGGTTTGGTCGGCTGATCGTAGTCTTGCGTATTTCACTGAACTCAATTTTTTGTCCAGACTTCTGCACAACATCATAGTCCATGTGAATAGAGACACTGTATTGCTTTGTTTCAGCCAGTTTTTTTGTCATGTCAAAAAGTTGTGATTTTGTGTCAGCCGCAAAGGCACTCCCTGCAACCAGACATTGTGCAATCACACAGATAGATAAACAACGATTTCTAGTATTCATTTTTTTACCTCCAAACGTGTGTGAAAATTCAAAGTTTATGAATTTATTTTTGAGCGAACCCTAAGGTGGATATTTGATTAAATTTATGTAACTCCTGATGTTCACCACAAAAAGGATAGACTTGCTGTCAGTGTCTTAGAATCAAGATATTCAAGCGTAATCAATTAATTAGACAAGGACAGTCTTTCGGTAAAACAAGTTGTATTTCCGCAGGTAATACATCAATACGAAGATGGTTGGTTTTGTATGGCTCGCCATCGAGATTCACGGATCTGGTTTGCTTCGGCCAGGATTCCAGCCATTTTGTCTGGAACCGTTTAACATATTTTCCTCCGGAAGATGGATCTAAAATTTCTTGAATGACCTGGCCGACATCTGTGAATGGAAATGTATATATGACCAGACAATCTAATAAACCGTCATTAATATAAGCATTAGGCGCAAGAACCTGCCCTCCGCCGGCTTGCCTGCCGTTGCATACAGCACCCATAATCGCGGAGCCCTCCATTTCAATACCCTCTGCCGATAAATGCCCTTGGCTATGGGTAAAGTTTAATGCTTTAACTACAGCTGAGAGAGCATAAGCTCCTCCGCCAAAAAAGTTTTTTAACTGGACTGGAGTGTCAGCTGCTACTTGAGCCCCAAAGCCTCCAGAGGCAATATTGACAAAATATCTGTCGTTGGCCTGGACAATATCTATAGCGCTGGTTGTACCGTACACAGCCAGCCGGAGCGCATCCAACGGATCAAGTGGAATATAACAGGCTGTAGCAAAATCGTTAGCAGTGCCAAGTGGCATAATTGCTAATTCAGGGCGTTTGTTGCTGGCAAGTTTCGCCATGCCATTCACTACTTCATTCAGCGTACCATCGCCACCAGCTGCGACAATTCGTTGAATACCTTCTTGACTGGCTTCATTTACTAAGCGTTCCGCATCCCCATGCTCCCAGGTGACACGAATTTCAATACTCGATTTTTCTTCGCGTAAGATTGAAACAGCAGAGCGAATTTCGTCCAAGCCAGCTTTTTTTCCATTTAATATGATTCGTATCATCATCTACCTAATGAATATTGGCCATGTAGTGCAGCTTGATAATTGCAACCAGGATACCGATGGCAGCACAACCGGCAAGGTAAGTGATCACGGGCACCGCATCTTCGCGCGATCGTTCCTGCCCACATAGTCAGCTATAGCAACCAGTCGCGCTTACACAAATCTGTGGCACCCGTGACCACTTACAAGTTTTTCCTTGTAATTCCAATCTGGTGTCTGCCTCGTGATTGGTTACCCTGCAAGAGATATAAGAGCAGTTTACATTGCAGCAATCTTAAGAAATCGAAATACTTTTTTCATCATTTTTTTTGATCAGCTGACAAATCTAAATATTAACGCCGTCGCTGTGCAGGTGCAGATCTCTCTGGGGAAAGGGGATTTCAATTCCCGCCATGTCGAATTCATTGTTGATATCATTGTTGAGCTCACTGAGAACAATTCTTCTTTCATTAAAATCATGAATCCAGACGCGGAGCTCAAAATCCAGTGAACTATCCCCAAAAGAAAGAAAGAGTGCCCGCGCTTTCGGTTCAGATAATACCAGTGGGTTCGCCGCAGCACAGGAGAGCAGTATGGTGAAAACTTTTTCAATATCAGAACCGTAGGCAACACCCACAGGGATCTTGATTCTGATTTGACGATCTTCCAAGGTCCAGTTCGTCACCCGACCTGTAATAAAGTCGGAGTTGGGGATAACAATTTCGGCACTATCCAATGTCTTCACCACTGTTGCTCGCAGGCCCATTCTTTTCACCTCGCCTATTTCGTTTTCCACCTTGATTATGTCACCAATTTTTATGGGACGTTCAAAGAGGAGAATCAGGCCGCTGGCAATGTTATTGACAATTTCTTTAAGCCCAAAACCAATACCGATTCCAAGCGCTCCACCAAAAATCGTCAAATGAGTCAAATTAAAACCGAGCAGATAAGCCACCAGGATAAATCCCAGGATAAAAATAAAGTAATTTGCCAGGCGGACAATGGAGATCTGTGTGCCTATTTCCATTGACTTACGGGGTAGAATATCCTGCAATAGGATACTCTTAACTGTTTTAGAAATCAGCATGATACAGTAAACGGAGACAACGGCGGTGAGGATAAATTCGGTTTTGATATCCCATGAACCTATCATAAGGCTAAGCGACTTGAGTCCATTCCAGGCAGCCTCTCTGGTAGGATAGATACTCCATACCTCAAGAATCGAAAC
The DNA here is from genome assembly GCA_029933005.1 of Deltaproteobacteria bacterium. Lineage (GTDB taxonomy): Bacteria > Desulfobacterota > Desulfobulbia > Desulfobulbales > SURF-16 > JAGHCC01. The sequence continues at coordinate 2,507 of JAOZOY010000055.1, read as the reverse complement.
AAAGAATAATAAACCATAAAAAATAATGAGAACAGGAACTATGGATTTGATTATGGCATTTGAGTTTCGTTGCGCAATTGTGCCGGGAATGAGAGAAAACAGTGCATCCAAGATTCCACAGGTGAAGAGAAAAAGCATCCAGTAGACCAAGGCATATACCCATGTGGATAGCAGTGAATCTAAAAAATATAATGCTAACTCACCAAACCCGCTGCTAATCAATATAAGGAGCGCAAACAGGACAAGAGAGACAAATCGTAAACTCCACACCCCGAAGGTTGGTTCGTCTTTGCGGCTCAGTTTGCGGCTCTGCCACAGGTAGAAAAACATCCCCATGAGTGTAATAAAATACAGAAAAATATACACTAGCGACAGTGGCAAATTGACCAGCTGAAAAAATAAAAAAATGAGGCTTACAACAGCTAGCTGGCAAAAAAATCTTTTTTTCCATGGCGTTGCAACCAGTAATACTCTACACAAAGGCATGGAGGCTAAGAGAATGATGATTTGTTTAATTGTCTCCCAGCCTTGGGGAATTTGGACAATTCCATCTGAAAAAAAATCAACCAGGGAAAAACATGCCAGAGAAACCAAAAAAGCCGTACTGACAGGACGCTCTGTAAAGGAATACCAGGGGGCTGATCCTTTTATCGTTTTTCTGCTGTATCTGGTGATAAGTGCTAAAAAAAACGTGTTGAGAAGCAGGGCAAAAAGAAATTTGACATGGTCAACAATATTTTTTTTCTGCAGGACAATAGAAACGGAGATATTCTCCAAAGTAGTCTGCCACAAATTTTTATCCAGTTGTGCATGGAAATTTGCAGAAAAAATGGAGCTTGAAGTTTGTTTAAGCCGTATCCCATGGGCCTTTCGCAAAAGTTGCTCAACCTCATCATTCAGCATATGAAGAGTTGTCTTGACATCTTCAATATTTTTTCCAGCGGCCAAAGCCGGTATGAGCTTCTGCTTGATGAGCTCCACTGCCCCATCAATTTTTTTTTGACTATTTTTGATGTCATTTTCGACCAGATGAAGAGATTCGTCGTGCTTTGCCTTTTCACGCCACGTAGCAAGTTCTTTTTTTTCTTCGGCCCATGTATTGATTAAACGAGAAAGTTTTTTGATGAAAAGGGACAGAGGCGTCCAGATTTTTTTGAGTCGATACTCTGCGTTGTTTAATTGTGATTCAATACTTTTTAATTGATCATAATTGATATTAGGAGCAGATTTCAGCGCGAGAATTTGCGGGGCAAGATTGTTAATATCCTGGGATAATTCAAAGAACTTATTGTGAAAAAGGGACAATGCTTTAGTATCATCAATTTTGTTTTTAAGTTTTTCAAAACGAGAGGACAGATTTGACATATAACTGATAAAAGTACCCAGATTTTTTTCCAGGGCTGGTTTCTCGGCTTTAGCAGGGAAAGAGGCGGGGAAAGTTTTTTGATCTTCAGCGCCCTGTACCGGCATTACCAACAGGAAAACGAAAATAAGTCCTAAAGGCCACATAGGGGATATTTTTTTATAAAATTTTGATTCACTCATAAATTTATGTTTATTTTAAAAATCTTATTGGTCTCGAAGATAAGCCTTTAAATTGTTCAGGTCGATAGGCTGTGGCTATCAGAGAACAATCATTAATAATAAATTAAGCGCTCGCTTAAAAATAACAGCGTCGCTCTTCTCCGTTTACCTGGCCTGAGGCACTGGATTGGATGGTCGAAATCCTCTGGAATCAATAGCTGGTTTCGACTGGTAATGAGTGGCCGGATAACGTGGAGTATACACTGAAATGATTCAATTATGCACTGTTCGTTTAATCAGTACTTATATTTTTATCTTTGTTTGCGTCATGATGGCTGTTCCGTTCAAGTCCTTTTCTAAAGATCTGGAGACCAGACATATATTCAGGATTGAACGGAGCAAAAATGCTAATATCGTTCAATATGACGTCCAATTGACACCTGACGGTAAGATTTATGCGAAGGAAGCAGTCATTGCCTATTGGATTCGACTTGCTAAGGACGGACAGCGAAAGGAACTCTCATCCATTCAAAGAAAGTGGGCTTATGGGTTTAAAACCAAATACGACGCCAAGAGTAACTTCGCTATCCTGGAGATGAAGGCTGAAATCGGTCGAAAAATCAAGGTCTATATGGTAGATGGTGTCTATCGCGCAGAGACCGGGATCGATGAGCAACCGGCCTTTATCGAGAAAATCTATATAACAACGATTGAAGGTGGTATACTTCCAAAGGTTCAATCCATTGAGTTGTATGGGAAAGACACATTAACAGGTGAGGACAGGTACGAGAAGATTAAGCCTTAGCCCAATTTTGTGGTTTTAGATTGCGAATTTTAGTAATAACAGCAAGTTATGCTGTCGGTAGGTGCCGTTATGGCACTACATCTTTCATTTTGTTTCATATTGTTGTCTCAACTTTCCGACTTAGCATAACCCGTTGTTGTTTCGCGATTATTATAGCGCAGGTTGGGTTGATGTTATT
>JAOZOY010000119.1 GCA_029933005.1 Deltaproteobacteria bacterium | reverse complement strand
CCCGCCGGAATTATTGGGTTTGAGTAAATACAGGCTATTTACTGATTTTCCAGCATCTCAAACCCAACAAACTTGGCAGCATGAAATAACATCAACCCAACCTGCGCTATAATAATCGCGAAACAACAACGGTTTATGCCAAGTCGGAAAGTTGAGTTTAATCTGTTCAAGCGTAACCAATCACGGGGTAAAGTCATCAAGCTTTCAGGTAACTCCTTCTGTTTTTTCATTCCTTTTGCTTTTCTGTATTTAATTTTCGTTAAAAGAAAGATTTTTAATAGTGTTCCGGTTTTTTTGGATCTCAAGCGGCAAAAGGTTTCTTTCATGATTTTCAGGAGAGGTAATTTTTGTTATATTTTTAGTGTTCCTCCTTGTTGAGGTGTGGATATTGCAAGAGATATTTTTTAAAATTTTACTGCAGGCGAACATCAGTTTGATCTCAAAGGCTCTCTTGCGCAACAGAAGCAACTCGAGAAAAAATACCATCTCAAAATCTTTTGCCTGTTTTTCTGACAAGATCGGGGATTGGTCCGGCAACAGGCAGAAGCTGGCTCAAAATTTTTTGGAAGCATTGGATTTGTCTGATTATTTACTTGTTCTTCCGTAAATATTCGGCTAGCACCCAAATTTCGTCCGATTCGCCTTACTCACATATGACTAATATAGCTCGCAAGGCGACTTGAACGAACTTGGGCACTATCCAAACATTTACAGGCCGAGTTTTTTGAAACTTTTTCACACAAGCCGAATATTTACGTTCTTCCAGTAATTATTCGCTAACTATTGAAAAATAATGCAAAATCTGTTACCGCTACCTTGGTAGCCGGAGCGTTGTATTTTTGTCTCATTTAACATTCGAGGGCTCTCCAAATTCTGAAGGACAAGCAGTTTCACTCGACAGCGCTGCGCTTGCGAGTAAGCGAGATCGTGAATTATGAGGATACTACTTCAAAAAATATTAATTTTTATGTAGCATATGTAACCGTTCACCAGCACCTTATCTTTATTAGAAGGGCAAAATATCCGGCAATTGTCCTACTTCTGGTTTTCTCAGCGGGCCATACGCTGACCAATGCTTATCAGCTGAAATTATTTACTTTCCTGGGGCTTTGACAAAACAGCGGACAGATGGGGCGCTTGTGCGGTTTGTTACGCCAACGCCAATATATGAATCAGAGTCCCAAGCTGAAGCAGATGAGCGACTGAAAAAGTTCATTTATCAGGTCGTGCCGGTGTTGTCACAATTTTTGCCGCAATAAATTGGCCGGAAAAACAACGGAACTATCAAATCCATGATTTTTATCATATTACTCAACTTTCCGACTTAGCATAAACCGTTGTTGTTTCGCGATTATTATAGCGCAGGTTGGGTTGATGTTATTTCATGCTGCCAAGTTTGTTGGGTTTGAGATGCTGGAAAATCAGTAAATAGCCTGTATTTACTCAAACCCAACAATTCCGGCGGGTATTAAAATTTAACCCAACCTACGAAAAAACATCATTAAATCCATACAATACATTAACCCGGAAAGTTGAGTTATTAGATGCCAGCCACTTGCCTAAACTGATATGACTGTAGATCTGCTCACATTTGTATTTTCAATGCTGTTCACCATGGCATTGATTCCTATTTTCTGTGGGATGGCATCGCGTCTGGGTATCCTCCTTGATGTGCCAAATGAGAGGAAGGTGCATCTCCTGCCGATCCCTAAGGTGGGCGGGATTGCAATGACCATTGGTATTATCGCACCCCTGCTTTTCTGGGGTGATTTTGGTGAATTTGCCCAGGCAGCATTACTTGGCGCAGGAATAATTGTTCTTTTTGGTCTCATTGACGATATATGGGAACTGCATTTTCTGGGTAAGTTTGCTGGGCAGTTTATTGCCGCTTTCCTTGTCATTTATAAAGGAGGGCTTCTGATCACCGATTTAGGGACAATACTGCCTGGTGTCTCATCTGTTTCCCCTTTTATTTCAATATTGCTGACAGCGGGAGTTATTGTTGGTGTAACGAATGCCATTAACCTTGCCGACGGCCTCGACGGCCTTGCCGGTGGTATATGCATGCTCAGTTTTATCACGATAGCCTATTTCGCTCATTCCTTGGGAATGAGAGATATAGTCCTTTTGGCGCTTGCTGTTTCAGGTGCGATTTTCGGGTTTCTCAGATTTAATACATATCCCGCCACCATTTTCATGGGAGATACCGGCAGCCAGCTACTCGGTTTTCTGGCTGTGACGCTCGCTCTTAAGCTGACCCAGGGTCATAGTCCATTTTCTCCCTATCTTTCATTGTTGATTATTGGTTTTCCTATCCTGGATACAGTTGTTGTCTCGTGTGAGCGGGTTGCAGCCGGAAAATCTCCCTTTATTGCCGACAAGAATCATCTGCATCATAAACTGATCAGGTTGGGATTTTTTCACACGGAAGCAGTCTTTCATATTTATGTGATGCAGATAGTTTATGTAACTTCGGCATTTTTTTTCAGATTTTATACGGATAGGTTTATTCTTCTTTTTTATTTAATTTTTTCCACCCTGATAGCCTCCTTTCTGATTGTCTCGGATAAGTATGGATTTCGACTTCAGCGCTTTGATATAATCGACAGGGTAATAAAGGGGAAATTGCGGGTTCTTAGAAAAGATAATTTGTTAATCAAGATATCTTTCCGGTTTGTTCTTGCTTCAGTTCCCCTATTGCTGTTGTTTTCATGCTTTTTCCCCGCGTCTCTGCCCGTTTATTATTCTTATTTCCCAGTTGTACAGATCATTTTGTTATTAGTTGTCTGGTTGGTGCGTAGAGAATGGGTTGAAGGCGTTATTCGTATATGTCTGTTTGTCACGATACCGTATGTTGTTTATTTTGCCGAGGTGGATCCGGTAACATGGATCCCTGAAACCGTGTTTCTTGTTTATAATATCTGGGGAGGAATAACCGTTGTTTTTATTTTATTGACGATGAAACTCACAAGACGCACTGAAGGGCTTAAGGCTACGCCCCTGCATTTCTTGATACTCTTTTTTGCGTTGATCATTCCTAATCTGCCTGTCGATAACATTGGAAATGTTTATCTGGGAATGATAGCTGCGAAAACAATATTGTTCTTTTTTGGTTTTGAAGTGTTAATCGGTGAACTGCGCAATAAGATGGACTGGCTTTGTCTTATCACCTTGGTTTCGTTCGTCGTCCTGACGCTAAAAGTGTTTTGGGGCGTCTGATGTTCATGTAGGAGCAATTTTGTATAAAAATTGAAAATTACTGAGGCAAAAGAGAGTTTTGAGAAAGCGGAGTTTCACTTCGTTCACTTACCTTCGGTGCCTGTGATCGCTTACATGAAAAGTTTTATGACCGTGATCGCGCCGTGTCGCTGCTTGGAAATATCGTTGCTTTAATTGAATGATTTTAATATAATAATTAAGTTAATCGGTTTGAAATGTTTATGTTCATGAGGCGGCAAAGTCATCTTGCTGCATTACTTACTATACCCTTCTTTGGAGGTAAGGACGGCATGCTGAAAAAAAGTCAGGTTATACGGTTGTGGTTTATTTGTTTCATGATAGTTTTTTGCTGCCAGACAGCAGTTGCGGATGATTTGGCGGGCAACAGATATATTATAGGGTCAGGAGACATTCTTGATATTTCCGTCTGGAAAAATGATGCTCTGTCCAAACTGGTGCCGGTCCTGCCGGATGGATTCATATCTTTTCCTTTGGTCGGTGAAGTCAAAGCTGCCGGGAAAACTGTGGCACAATTTCAAAAGGATCTTAAAGAGAAGTTAATTCTCTATATTCCCCAGCCATCTCTGGCTGTTATTGTTCAGGGAGTAAGGAGTATGCGGATCTACGTTATCGGCAAGGTGAAGAGTCCCGGCATCTTTGACCTTAATGCCAATATTAATGTTCTGCAGGCACTGACAATGGCTCAAGGCTTAAATCCTTTTGCCAAGAGAAATAAAATAAAAATATTACGTAAAGTAGACAATGAGACCAAGATATATGAATTTAAATATGATGATGTTTCAGCTGGACAAAATCTGGAGCAGAATATTGAAATGGTGCGTGGGGATATAATCGTAGTCCCATGATGAAATAATCTGGAATGGGGAAGGGGAGGGATAGATGAGAGGAGTGGAGAACAGGATTGTCGCGCTGTTACTTGGCAGCATGATTGTATGGGCACCCAACTCTTTTGCGGATGGTGGTGACACGGTCATTGTTTCTCTGGGGCTCAAAGAGGAATATAACGATAATATATTTTTTGACGCGGACGATGAAGAGGATGACTATATCACCACAATTTCCCCGGGAATTGAATTGAGCCGGAGTCATGAGAGGACTTCCGCCAGCTTGAAAGGGGTACTTGATATAGGCAGGTATGCGGATAATGATGAGCTTGATGATGTTGATCAACTGTATAAAGCTAATCTTTTTCACCAGCTGACCGATAGATTTTATTTTTCAGGCGATGCATCGTATAAAAGAGATTCCAGGTCTGACCGGGACATCGATGAAACTGGTTTGACCCTCGGTACGGATGTACGAAAAAAGCAGCACTATGGGGTGGATATTGGCTATGTTCTGTCAGAAAAATTTACCATCGGTGCAGCGGGTACATATGGCAAGGAAGATTTCGACAATTCCAACGAAGTAGATTCTGACATTTACAAAGTGGAGTTGCAGCTGAAGTACAATTTGAGCGATTGGTTTCCTTTAACTACAGGGCATGTTACGACTTCATATGCACGATATGAAGATGATACTATGGATGTGGATTATTATAATCTGCTCTTCGGGGTAGAAAGGCAACTGACGGAGATTTTTACTTTTTACGCTGATCTTGGCGGAAGATACTCCAGTTCTAAATTTGATTATTTTTATGATGATGATAATAGTTTCGGCGCAGTAGTGGATGTGGGTTGCCGGTACAAAGGTGAACTAACTTCAGGCAAGGCCTTTTTTTCTCACGATCTTGCCGCACAAAGTGGTTCAACCGGAGGAACTGAAAGAACATCCTTTGTGGTCAGCATGCGGCGGAGGTTTGCGGAAAAATTATCCGGAAGACTGACTGGCGGATATTATTTGAATAAATCAAGCAGTGGGGAATATTCTTATGGTGAAACCGATGAAACGACTATACGGATAAGTCCTAGCTTAAGCTATCGAGTTACACAGAATATAAATCTTAATGCATCTTATAAGTATGTGAAATTGAAAGATAAAGCCGGGAAGAATCAGACAACTGAGAGAAATTCAGTCTTTGTCAGTCTTGTGGTGGAGCATCATTTTTTTGAATGATTGAAATGTAAATCATTCACCAGCACCTCACGGAGTCTTCGCTTCCCTGAACCTTGTTGCATAGAGGGGCTATAACAGCGAAGTGGTGTCTGCCAGAATCAGGTAAGCGCAGACTCCGAACGAACCGGTAAGCGAGGAACGAGACTCCGAA
>JAOZOY010000054.1 GCA_029933005.1 Deltaproteobacteria bacterium | reverse complement strand
AATATTGTATATACAAACAGTATATAAAGATGCGCCTTTGTCAACCAGAAAAAAGACATAAAAAAACGGGAGCCATTCGGCCCCCGTTTTTTTGTCAATAAATGACTCAATCAGCTGACTAGAATCGAACAGTCAAATAGGTCATTAAAGACTGATAATCGCCGTCTTCATCACCATAGACATATTTCTCGTCACTTTCTACATCCTCATAGACATAGTTGACGGTCAGACCGATTGTGTCTGTGATGGCATAGCTGGCACCAACGTTAATGTTAATAATATCGTACTCAAGATCAGAGTAGGATTCGATATCATTGGTGTTGGCCGGGTCATACTCTCCGGCCCAGGTAGAAGTAGCACCACCTAGATCAGGAAAAGTGACACCTTCCGTGAAGGACTCACTGCCAAACCTTACATCCTGCATCTCCATATCAGCCATGGAGTAAGCCATGCCAAGATTCAGAGAAAACTTGCTGTTGACCTGCCAGTTTACGGAAGCCATGAATGTGTTGACATCAGTTTCATTGGTCATATCAGATTTAAACGGACGAACCTCGCCCGAGATACATGCGCCGCCTCAGCCATGGTAGAACGGAATATAAAAAGCCGAATCCGTCTCCTGCCAGAAGTAATTATAGCCAAGAGTGGCTGTCATATTCTTCATAGGGCTGAAGGTAAAATCCAGACCGCTGTCGATGACCTCATCCTCATAGTCATAGTGGATATCAGAATCATTTTCGCCATAGGTATAGCGGACATAGCCGGCCAGATCCATATTAGCGGCCACATTCCAATTGGCTTTCAACTTAATGTCATGCTCATACTCAGGGGTAGCCGACATATTCAAGTCTCGTTCACCATACACATAGGTAGAGTAGATGCCACCGCTTGTGGCCCCAGGTACAAAAGGAACATTGATAACACCATCTGCGGCAGGATCATACAAAGGACTGGCAGGATCAGTTACATTCGGATAAACAGAATCCTCAAAGGTGTATGGGTCATCGACATAGGTTAATTTATAATCGGCCTTGAAGCGTAAGCCTTTGGTCGGACGCCAAGTCGTGCCCACTTTCCCTTTATAAGTTGTGCTATCACTTTCCTTCAAAAAATCACAATATTCACGATCTACATTCTCAAACTCAACACCACCGCGCAGGGTGATTTCTTTGCTCAACCGATACCGCAAATCAGCCTTCAGGGTCGTGATATCCCGATTCTCATCAGACTCCCTGGTATGATCTTCCGGTGTACCGGGAGCAACAGCCATTCCGGTATCATCATTAGGGAGATCAATATGGGCATCATCGGCATCAATTGACTGATAACGAATCGAGGCGTTCATCATGAGACTCTTGGAAAAACGGTTATGCCAAGTCAACATACCGGCGTTGTAATCCGTTTCCAGGGTGTCATTATACAAAACACGGGTCGTCTCTGATGAGGCATCATGATTTTCCATTTTGGCATAAACATAACCGGCATAAACACTCTGATCAGCGCTTACATCATATTTAGCCTTGACGCTATGGACCTGCTTCCGGGTTTCAGGTGTTTTAGAAAGTTCCAGCGTATCATCCCAGTAATTCATGCGACGAGGCATCATCCCGCCACCGGTGCCACCTGAAAGCGGATTAAATGCATCATCATATCGATGCATGACAGGATCACCATCATTAATGAACTTCCGGTACAGATAGGAATATTCCAGGGACAGCTTGCCCATGTCATACTGAATAAAGGGTTTGAGATCACGAGTGGTTTCGTCAATATCCTTATCATGGGCAACAATATGGCAGGAGCCGCATTTGGACATACCCATCACCTGCTGATTACCCTCGCGCCGCTCATTACGTTGATGAACGCCAATGGTCAAGCCGGGAATGGTCGGAAACTTCATCTTACCGGTGGCCTCAAATTCCCTGCGGGAAATGCCGAATTCATGATTCGGCGCTTTATCAGGATTTGCAGTGTTCTGTCCAAAATCGGAAGCATAGTCATAGGTATGCCACAGCAAGGCACCCTGTAACCTGCCGGCGGATTGAGCCTCCATGTTAAGAAGCTCATCTTGCCCTAAACGGTGCCAGAACTCCTGGTAGCCGCCATGGATCTGCAGAATGCGGCCAAAATCCAAATGGCCTTTGTACTGCTGCTCATTCGGGCCACGGTACATTCCTTCCACGCCGACAACAGTTTTGCCGCTGTGGATATGGAGGGAACCGCCAATGATCTCGCGAACATCATTGTCGCTCATGTTGCTATATTCGGAAGCTAGTGTCTTATTATCAGAATCATCATTAAAACTTGCGCCAACGGAAATAGATCCGCTCACACTGCCTTCATCACCATGATCGCTCGCCATAACGGTCTGCGAGGCGGAAAGGGAGACAGTCAGGGCAAGAGCCATGGCCAATGCGTATTGTTTCTTCATGTGTCTCTCTCCTTTTTAACGGGTTAAGCCGGTTCCGTGCAGCCGTTGAACCTGGCTGGGCAGATCGGAACCATGGACCTGCTGGTGACAGGTGCTACACTTGGTCAGGAAGCCCTGGGCCCAGTCATGGGAGTTACGTCCGACAATATTGAGATCACCAACATTTGAACCGGGAGCCGTAGAACCACCACCGCCATTTGTTCCATCAATATTGATCGCCGGATTACCGAAAGTATCATGCAGTTCACCGACAACTCCAGTCCGCATGGCATGAAAATGACCTTCATGGCATTGCAGGCAAAGGAAAGGCTCATTCTGTTTCAAGAGATTATTGGCCACGGTACCATGGGGATCATGGCATTCCAGGCAGGACTCGGCCACAGGGGCATGCTCATAAACAAAGGGACCCTGGTAACGGGCATGGCACTCGAGGCAGAGATCATTGACCCGCTCTTCGGTTTTCAGCATGCCGGCGGCTCCGGTTGCGTTACCATGGGGGGTATGACAGCTGTCACAAGTCATGTAGCCTTCTCTCAGAGGATGATGGGAGATCGAGTACATCCTGGCCTTCTGATTGGAATGGCAGGAAACACACAGATCAATGGATTTTTCCTTGAGCAGGGAATGTTCGCTGTTGTGATGCACATTATGACAGTCTGTGCAGGTCACATCGTTAAAGGCATGCTCGGAGCTTGCCCAGTGCATCTGCTCGCCGCTCTGGTGACAGGTGGTACAGACGCCGGCAACTTCATCCGGGCCCAGTCCGTCTTCACCAAAGGTCAGAATCATTTCGGTATCGCCTTCCGCGTCCACATGGGCCGAACCCGGTCCATGACAGGACTCGCAGCCATGCTGGTAGCCATAAGCCTCAAAGGAGGCGATGCGCATATGAACGTTATCAGCGTCATGCTCGTAATCCTCATGACACTCAATACAGGTATCACTGCCGACATACGATACTCCCGGAGCAACCTCCGGAACCTTGATGCTGGCAGCTCGCTGCTCCATCATCTGCGTACAGCCGATCAGTAGCCCCAGGCCGACTGCCGCAATAGATAATTTTTTCAACATATTTTTCTCCTCTCCTTCTCCTTGGTCTAAGGTAGAAATAAGTTGTACTTGTTGTGCGGCTCCCCGCACTCCCCTTATGGTTAGTTCTTACTCAAAAAAACCAGCCAGTGCCATCCACCTCCTTTCCCTGCCGGGATGTTGTTATTCCATAAAAAAAGGCTGCTTTTTTCAAATCAGAAAAAAGCAGCCTTGTATATCAATAAAAAAGATAATTATGTGAATGTGCTTCGCCTCCTGTCCCCGAAGCGAGAGATCCCAAGAACCCGACCGGATCCTGAATCCCTGTTCAATCAACAGGAAGTTTTTTTACTCTAAAATCGGTAATAATCATGTTGTTGATATCCGACGCCAACGCGGGTCATATCCCCCGTTTAAAAAATAATGCCAAAATGAGTAGTTATTCATTTTTATGGCATATTTTTCTTTTCATGTCAAGAAATGGTCATAAATCTTTGTTTTTTTTTTATCTTTCACGATATTTTTAAATAAAACTTCTCACGTATTCTAATGTTACAGTTTAAGAAAAAATATTTAGATTCTAATGACCGGGGCAAAAGACCCTTTTCCCGTAAAGTAGTGCCCCGATGAACGGTTACCTTTTTCTTATACCATGGGCTATCCCCCTTCTTCCATTTCCCGCCATTTTTTCTCCAACCTCTTTTCAGAGACAGGAAAGGCGGTTTTCAGTTCAGGCGCAAAAACAGACACCCGGAACTCATCAAGCATTTCTCTGTATTCCTCAAGATAACGCTGATCAACCGGCAACCCCTTCAACCCTGCGGTTTTCCGGCCAACCCCACCTATCCCATTCAACCGTTCCACAAAAGGCTGAATCCGGGCCGACTTAAGAGCGTCTTTGGCGGGATCGGCAAGACGCCGCTCAATTCTAATCTGAATCGCTTTCAGATATCGAGGCAGATGAGCAAGTCTGGCCCGGCTTATTTGCCTCAAAAAACCGTGATCCATGAGAACTTCCACCTGGCCGCGGAAATTGCGGCAGTCCTCTTCGCTAAAAACCGATTTCTCTTTTTTTCTTAACCTGCCCTCAATCGTCCCGATAAAATCAAGAACATTGCGCCGCTCACGGAGAACCAGCATCACCTGCTCAAATAACTCTTTACCCTTGACATGAAGCCCTGTTTTCCTGAGTCGGGCAACGGTTGCCTTGAATTCTTCTTCATTCGGAATCAGCCTTGGGCGGCAGCCGAAAATTTCCAGAAGCATAAAATAATGCAGATCATGATTCATCTCTTCATGGCTGGCCAGACCCTCATAAAGAGCCCAGTGAGACCGAGGAATGGAAAAATCTTTTTTCAGTTGTTTCAGGTGTCTGGGAAAGAAAAAACCATACAAAACAAACAGTCCTTTTCGAGTCTCCCGGCACCGCTTATCCGTGTCCCTGAACAGACGAATGGCAACACTGCCGCCCTCTTCAGCCACAAGACCGGGATAGGCATAACCGGTCAGCTCACCCTGGTTCCCCTTTATGGCAATCCGTTCAGAAAGACCGGCAAAATCCCACGTTGTAATTCCTCCCCTTTCCCATCTCTTTTTCAGCAGACTCAAGCCCTTTCCGGGTTCATCAGTCGGCCTCATGCCACTGAACTCGGCGAGATTCCGGGATACAGCCAAGGTTTTCTTCCCATCCCGCAGACAAAAACGCATGCGCAGATGATCAGGCAAATGAGACGGCCAGTGTCTCGGCTCAACGCGCAAACGGAAACTGTCATAGATGATTTTTGCAAGCCTGCTGCAGAGGGAACCGGAATAAGGAGTAAGATCCGCCAGCAACTCTTCGGCCGTGCGCGAAACGGGAATTAACTGTTTCCGGATGGACTTGGGCAGCCCTTTCAGCAAAAAGACCACTTTTTCATGCAGCAGGCCCGGCACGAGCCATTCAAAAAACTCAGGCCGGACATGCTCCAGCAAATCCATGGGAATCAATGCTGTAACGCCGTCATCTTCACTGCCGGGAGAAAAAGAATAACTCAAGCTGAAAATCAATTCCCGATCCCGGAGCGTTTCAGGAAAATCATCAAGCTGTTGCGAATCCGGAGGCTGATTGATAATATCCTCTCTCGTCATGCGTAAAAAATCATCCCCGCTCTTTTTCTTGATCAACTGGGCTAGGCTTGCCCTGTCCCGGATTCGGCCCAGCCGTTCATCATAAAAAGAAAACAGGGCATAATCATCCACCAGGATATCCCGGCGCCTGACCCGGTCTTCCATGGCTTCAAGATCCCGCACCAATTTACGGTTATGATCAAAAAATACATAGTGGCGGCCACCAAGCTCACCTTCCACCAAGGCCGTCTGGATAAAAATTGTCCGGGCCTCGTCCGGGTCAATGGGGCCGAAATTCACCTTGCGGCCGGCCACAATGCACAGACCGAAAAGGGTCACTTTTTCATAAGCGACAACCTGACCTCGTTTTTTCTCCCAATGCGGAGATGAGTAACTGGAATGGCAGAGATCTCCGGCCAGGGGCTCCAGCCAGTCAACCTTGATCGGCGCCACGCAACGACCATAGAGCCTGGATGTCTCCACCAGTTCAGCCGCCATAATCCACTGGCCGCCCCTGTTGAATTGACCTGAGCCGGGAAAGATTGTCAGTTCCCGCTGCAACCCTCCCTGATAAAGATTGCCCTTCTTTTTCAGGCCGATATGACGCAAATTGCCGGCAAGAATGGACTGATGGACACCATCACTACCCGCAGCCGTCCGATTTGAAGCAAAAGGGGAAATTGCAAACTTGCGTCTCTTTCCGGCTTGTTTCCCCACATCGGCCAGAATTGACCAGATCTGCTCATGAATGTCCCGCCACTCCCTCATGCGAAGAAAAGAAAGAAAATGTTTCTTACAAAATTTTCTCATCTTTGACTGGCTTTTGACCTTGGTGGAAGTCACCTCATAGAGATCCCAGAGACGGACAAAGGAAAAAAAATCAGAAAATTCATCCAAAAAACGCTGATGAGCCTCATCCGCCTTTTTTTCCTGGTCCAACGGCCGCACCCTGGGATCCTGGACACTCAGGGCCGCGGCAATGATACAGACCTCGCGCAGGCAATTTCGCTCCCGGGCCTCGATAATCATCCTGCTGATGCGGGGATCAAGGGGCAGACGGGCCATGAGATGACCGTGCCGGCTTAATGACTTTTTCCGGGTGAGGGCGCCAAGTTCATCCAGCAGCTTATAACCGTCCCGAATTGCCCGGATGGATGGAGGATCAACAAAGGGAAAATTCATTGGATCGCCAAGTTTCAAAAAGATCATACGCAGGATGACCTCGGCCAGGTTGGAGCGCAACACCTCGGGCAAGGTGTATTGCGGCCGATTGAGATAATCATCCTCCGCATAAAGACGGATACAGACACCCGGTCCAATCCGGCCGCAACGCCCGGCCCGCTGGTCACAGCTGGCCTGGGAAATCCTGGTAACCGGCAGCCTGGTGGTCCGCGCCCGGACATTATAGCTTGAGATGCGGGCCAGGCCCGTATCCACCACATAACGGATACCCGGCACCGTGATCGAGGTCTCGGCCACATTGGTGGTAACGACGATCTTCTGTCCTTTTGCCCCTTTAAAAATTCGATTCTGCTCCGGACCGGACAGACGGCCAAACAGGGGAAGAACGGTTGGAGCGGGTTTAGAGAGGTGATATAAATTTGCCTCTTCGGTTCGTATTCTTTTTTCCAGGATATCCACCGTCTCCCGGATGTCGCGTTCCGTGGGCATAAAGACCAGCATATCACCAGGGCCCTCGTCCCGCCGCAGACCAAGCACGGCCCCCACGGCCCGGTCAATATAATCGACATCAGTCTCTCCGCCCTCTTCATCATCGTCCGCATAACGAATTTCAACTGGAAAGGCGCGGCCGGAAACCTTGATGACCGGGGCCTGATCAAAACTTGCCGCGAATTTGGCCGTATCAATGGTGGCCGAAGTAATGATCAGCTTTAAATCCTCTCTTTTAACGAGAATATGCTTCATCATGCCCAAGAGAAAATCGATATTCAAACTTCGTTCATGAGCCTCATCAATGATAATCGTATCATAGGCGTGCAGGAGACGATCATGCTGTGCCTCGGCAAGCAGTATGCCATCGGTCATAAATTTGATTCGAGTTCTTTGAGTGGTGCGGTCCTTGAAACGGATTTTGTGGCCAACGATATTGCCTGCCGCGCCCAGCTCTTCCCTGACCCTGGCCGCCACGGACGTTGCTGCTATGCGTCTCGGCTGGGTACAGCCGATCAGCCTTTTCCTGCCCCGTCCGGCCTCAAGACACATCTTAGGCAGCTGGGTGGTCTTGCCGCTTCCGGTGTCACCGGCAATGACCACGACCTGATGAGCGTGAAGTGCTGCAATAATCTGTTCTTTCTCCGCCACAATCGGCAGAGATTCAGGATAGGAAGGTTTGATCATGATGGTTTCGAGCTTGTGCCCCGGGGTCACGAAATCGTCACGGACAAGCAATCCCCTCGCCTTGACCAAGACAAAAACAGGGACTGCCCACGGGAACCGGTTCAACCAGAATGCACCGTCTGTTGCCGAAAACATCACAGCAATAATTGGCATACTGCGGAGAGGCCGGGGAGTAGTTCGTATCAGGAACGGGATAAGTCGGTGTTAAAGGAACGGATGTGGTGACGGCCGGGACTGGAGAATCTTCTGCCGAGCACTGTTTAAGCAGTGTTCCAAAGGCGACAAGAGCCGTCAGCAATGAAGCAATTATAGCCAATTTCCCCCAAATTGTTTTCGGTTCTTCAGCCATTTCCTACTCCCATTATGTCACTTATCAATAAATGATAAAAAAGGAAATGACCCCGCTTAAAACAAGCTGATCAGCCCTTCTTCCAGAAATAATCCACACCCTTGTCGTACACCTTGTTAATCGCCTCGGGGAAAGCCTCGCATTCCGCCTCAAAAACCTTGTGGGCTATATCATCAGGGGTATCCTCGTCATCTAGGGCGACGCATTTCTGCACGACAATAGGCCCCTCGTCATACACCTCATTGGCAAAATGAACCGTGCAACCACTCACCTTGACACCTCGCTCATGGACGGCACGGTGAACCCGCATGCCGTAATAACCTGCCCCGCAAAATGAAGGAATCAAAGAAGGATGAATATTGAGCACGGAGTTTTCCAAATGAGACGGGGGCCTATACAATTTCAAATACCCGGCCAGCAGCACAAGTTCCACGTCATAATCGGCCAAAATAGCATTAATCTTATCGTTATCCCTGGCCTGGAAGGCCGGATAACCGTACTTTTCCGCCTTTTCCAGACCGAGCACACCGGAAACATTGGAAATCACAACTTCAATTGAACCCCGCATGGTTCCGGCCTGAATCCTTTCATGAAAATTATCCAGGGTACGACCCGTGCCGGATAATAAAACCGCCATCTTCATGGTTTTCTCCGTTTGATATTGGTTGAATCAGTTTTGTTGGTTGAACTGGCTTGATAGGTTAAAAACAAATCAAGCCAGTTCAACCAATCTAACCAATCAACCCACTATTTAAAATGCTCATTAGAGTCCACATCCACCTTATCAAGCCAGGCGGAAATGGCGGTGTCATACCTGCTGGTCAGGGCAAAAACCTTGGCAGCCAGCCGGAAGCGGGTTTTCAGTGTCGTGTTGCCGGTTTCTTTCATCTCGGCCAGGATCTGGGGATAATCAGCCGGATCGACAATCACGGTAACATCCTGAAAATTTTTAGCCGCGGCCCGCAGCATGGTGGGACCGCCGATATCAATATTTTCAATGGCATTGGCCAGGGTGCAGTCCGGGTCGGCCGTGGCCTTGTCAAAGGCATACAGATTAACAGCAACAAGATCAATCGGCAGCAGACCGTATTTCTCCATCTGAGCCAGATGATCGGGATTTGTTTTCTGGGCCAGAATACCGCCATGAACCTTGGGATGCAGGGTTTTTACCCGGCCGTCAAGCATCTCGGGAAAACCGGTAAACTCGGAAACATCCTTCACCGTAATTCCACTCTCCCTCATCTTTTTCGCCGTGCCGCCGGTGGATAGAATTTCAACACCGAGACTTTCCAGCTCCCGGGCAAATCCTTCAATACCGGCTTTATCTGTCAAACTGATTAACGCCCTTTCTATCTTTCTCATTTTTCTACTCCTTGATAACTTGTAAATTACTCTTTTCGTATAAAACTGCGAATCTTCCGCCTGTCTCGTTTGCCCGGCCGTTTCGCAGGAGCCGCGGGCCTGCCCTGGGCCAGCAGACGCCTGGCTTGCCGATGCTCATCCCTGGCTTGAATACTTTCCGGAGATTCCTCATACAGAGTCCGAGCCACTTTAGCCGGACCGCGCTTTTCAGCAAGCTGCAACACCGTAACGACAAACTCCTCTTCATTACGATGAATGCGCACTTCATCGCCAATATTGATGGATCTGGCTGATTTCACCCTGGCGCCGTTAAGATGCACACGTCCGCCGCTCACTGCCTTCGAGGCCATGGAGCGGGTTTTGAAAAAACGTGCCGCCCACAACCATTTGTCTATTCTTACCTTTTTTTCCGACAAAATACCACCAATCAGAGATGAAAAACAACCTCCAACCTACCATATTTCAACCGGTTCAGACAACAGGATCTAAAGGGAATTCAGAAGAGAATCATGAATTTCTTTTGTATTTCCGGTTCTGTTATGCTTTATTATGTTCTTTCTGATTACCACTAATCTTCAGCCAAACAAAAAATCTCACGATTAACTTGATGACATCTTTGAAGTACTTCTTGCCCATAGCGTCATTCCCGCCTTCGCGGGAATGACGCTATGATAGGCTGAAGATTGGTGGTAATCAAAATATTATTTTTTGTAACCATGAACGTGAATGACCAATTTCAAAACATGAAACTCAATACTGTCGGCATCAAAGATATCAGCTATCCGGTCAAAATAAGGGAAAAATCAGGCCATCTCCAAGATACCGTGGCGCAAATAAGCCTGCAGGTTTCCATGCCGAAGCGTTACCGGGAAACCAGCCTCTCCACCTTCCTGAATGTCCTGAACAAATACCAGGATGACATGAGTGTCTCCATTTTTTCCAAACTGATGCTGGAAGTAAAGGAGGACCTGCAAGCCGAATCCGCCCACATGGAAATGATCTTTCCCTATTTTCTGCAAAAAAAGGCGCCCATTACTGCCACCTCCGGCCTTATGGAATATACCTGCAAATTTGCCGATGGAGTCGGCGCAGATGAAGACTTTATCCTTTCAATCTGGGTTCCCGGTACAACCCTTTGCCCCTGCTCAAAAGAAATCAGCGATTTCGGCGCTCATAACCAGCGGGCGGAAATTAATCTCAATGTCAAATTCAACCGCTTTATCTGGGTTGAAGATCTGATTTCCATGGTTGAAGTCAGCACATCCTGCGAAGTATTTTCACTCCTGAAACGCCCGGATGAAAAATTTGTGACGGAGCAGGCCTATAAAAACCCGATGTTTGTCGAGGATGTGGTCAGAAAAGTTGCCGAATCAGCCCTGGCCCATCCAGACATCTCCTGGTTTTCCGTGGGAGTGGAAAGCTTTGAGTCCATCCACAAACACAGCGCCTATGCCTTTGTGGACAGTGATGATTTACTGGAAGTTGATGCTTCTGATAAATAAAGGGCATGATCCCTGATATACTGCTCAACATCGGCGGAAACCAGCGAAGCAACGGACTCCCCGGCTTGAACGCGTCTTCTGATCTCAGTCGAGGAAATCGACACCGGCTCCATGGAAAGGCTATATATATTTTCTCCTGTTTCAGCCGACCAGACTCCGGCCGCACCCTCCCTGTAGCCTGGGAACAATCTGCTGACCAGCTCAGCCATATTTCCGCCATCATGGGAAGGCCGATTAATCACGACAATGGCGGTCAGATCAAGCAGGTGCTCCCATTCTTTCCAGCTGTTGATCTCGGCAAAGGCATCAAAGCCGATGATAAAAAAAAACCGAGCTTTTCTACCAAAACGCTGCCGCAGCTCCCTCAGGGTATCAATACTGAAAGACAGGCCAGGCCGGTCTTCTTCAAGAGGGCATAATTCATAACAGGGAAAGGAGGCCAGGGCCAACTTAAGCATGGCGGCCCGTTCGCTGAAAGAGGTAATGCTGAAACCTGTTTTATGGGGAGGACGGGCGGCGGGAATAAAAAGCATCCGGTCAAGTTGCAAGCGGGGTAGTACTGTTTCGACCACAGCCAGATGGCCCAGATGGACTGGATCAAAAGTGCCGCCCAAAAGACCGATACGTGGTTCTTGTCTTTTTCGCTTTACAGGCAAATCTCTCACAGAGTTCGCAGAGACGCAGAGGAAAAACAAAACATCAGCTCCGGATCTGTCCCTCACCATAGACAATGAACTTTTTCGTGGTCAACTCCTTCAAACCCATGGGTCCGTAAGCATGCAGTTTGGTAGTGCTGATGCCGATCTCGGCTCCCAGCCCATATTCACCGCCGTCACTGAACCGGGTTGAGGCATTAACCATGACCGAGGAGGAATCCACCTCGCGCAGGAAACGCTGGGAATTGGTATAACTTTCGGTGATAATCGTCTCAGTATGCTGGGAGCCGTACTTGACAATATGGGCCATGGCCGCATCCAGATTTTCCACCACTTTGACGGCGAGGATCAGTTCAAGAAACTCCTTTCCCCAATCGTCATCAACCGCAGCCGTAACCTCGGGCAAAATGGTCTTTGTCTTTGGACAACCGCGAATTTCCACCCCGGCAGCGACAAGATCCCTGTAAACAACAGGAAGAAATTTTTCGGCAATATCGACATGCACGAGCAGGGTCTCCAGAGCGTTACAGACTCCGGGCCGCTGGGTTTTGCTATTCATGACAATGGCCGTGGCCATGGCAGAATCGGCGCTGACATCAACAAAGGCGTGACAGACACCCTTATAATGTTTCAACACCGGAATCCTGGAATTTTCGGCCACAAAACGAATCAAGCCCTCACCTCCCCGGGGAATGATCAGATCAATATCCTCTTCAAGGGCCAGCATGATATTCACGGCCTCCCGGTCGGTAACAGGTATGACCTGGATAGCGGCGGGATCAATATTTTCTTCGGCAAAGGCCTGCTGGAGAACCTTGGCCAGGGCCAGGTTGGAGTGAATGGCCTCGGAACCGCCCCGCAACAGAATTGCATTGCCTGCCTTAAGGCAGAGGGCTGCGGCATCAACCGTCACATTGGGACGCGACTCATAAATCATGCCGATTACGCCCAGGGGGATACGCATCCTCCCCACCATGATACCGGAAGGCCGTTTTACCATATCACTGATCTCGCCCACAGGATCAGGCAGGGCCGCAACCTCCCGCAGACCGTTCATCATGGACTGCATGACCTTGTCGGAAAGGGTCAACCGGTCCAGCATGGCCGCTGCCAACCCCTTTTCCCTGCCGGCCGCAAGATCCTTTTCATTCTCCTTGCGGATAAAATCTCTTTGCTCATCCAGGGCCCGGGCCATGTTATGCAAAACCCTGTTCTTGCTCTCCGTGCTCAGCGCCAGCATTCCACGCGCCGCCTTCCCGGCCTGTCTGGCCATGGATATGATTTGCTCTTTCATCATTCTTAAAACTTCTCCTGTCTTCCTAAATTGTATCTGTTCAGCAGTGCTCCAGGTGTACGCAAGCAGGATGGAGAACTATAGTAGTCCTATATGAAACAGCCTGATTGCGTTCAGATGGGGTGCTGCTGAACAGATACACTAAATCAAAACCAGATTATCGCGATGAATAACCTCATCACTGTCCTTATAGCCGATAAGCTGTTCAATCTCACTGGTCTGCACCCCTTGAATCTTTGAAATCTCCAGCGATGAATAATTCACCAGCCCGGTGGCAATGGGGATTCCCTCTTCATTGCAGCACTGGATGGGCTCACCCACGCCAAACTCGCCGCGCACCTCTAAAATTCCTGAAGGCAGCAGACTTTTACCATTTTTTACCAGGGCCCGGCAGGCGCCTGAGTCAAGGAGCAGTTCCCCTTTCGGTCGCAACGTATAGGCGATCCAATGTTTGCGGCTTCCCATGATCTCCTGATGGGGCAGAAAAAAGGTGCCCACTGTCTCACCGTTAAAAAGCTGCTTGAGAATAGACGGCTTACGACCTGAACCGATGAAAGAAAAACCGCCGCCCACTCCAACCATTTTAGCGGCCATGATCTTGCTGCGCATCCCGCCGGTGCCAAGGTTGGTGTTACATATATTTCCCGCCATATCCTCGACTTCCTTGTCAACTTCGATAACCGTATGAACGGGTCGAGCCTCGGGATTAGTGCAGGGATTGCCGGTATAAAGGCCGTCAACATCGGTGAGACAGAAAAAACCATCCGCATCGCTCAGCTTAGTCATAATTGCCCCGAGGGTATCATTATCGCCGAAACGAAGTTCCTTGACGGAAACCGTATCATTTTCGTTTAAAATGGGCAGAATTCCCCAGTCAAACAGGGTTGACATGGTATTACGCACATTAAGATAACGGTCACGATGGCACAGGTCATCATGGGTGAGCAGAACCTGAGCCACTTTAATTCCACGTTGTTCAAAAAGTTTTTCGTAAAACCGAATCAAATCGGCCTGGCCCACGGCAGCAGCGGCCTGTTTTTCCCGAAGGGAAAGAACAGGGTTAGTCAGGTTTAGCTTACGCCGGCCAACAGCCACTGCCCCGGAACTGACAAGAATGACCTGTAATCCACTTTGGCGCAGAAAGGAAATCTCTTCGACGAGATTTTCCATGACCGTCTGGTTCAGGCCGCTACCCATGGTGAGAACAGCGCTGCCAACCTTGACGACCACACGTTTCGCCTTCCCGAGATAGCGCTTCCGGTGGAGTAATCCCTCCTTTATATCAAGCTGTTGTGACATGATTATTCCGGCAGGCTATCGCAGATTCATTTTTTAGTCAGGGCTGAAGAGGTTCACTATGAATACCCCCCCTCAATCCCCCTTTTTGCAAGGGAGACTTTTCCGAAAGAATCCACGAGCTAAAGTTGCAGGTGACCGGCCATCTCTCAATGCCGAAGTCACTGTGATCCTTTGCCCCTCTGCCCTTACCCCACTCTTACTCAAAAAGTTCTTCCAGCGTCTCTTTCAACTTGTCAAGTCCCTGGCCTGTTTCTGCGGAAATGGGCAGGACATCCACTCCTTTCTTTTGAAAAAGGCTAATCAACTCCTGCAATTCATCATCTGTTAACAAATCAATCTTATTCAGCAAAACAAGCCTGTTACGACTAGCAAGCTCTTCCTTGAAACAACGCAATTCCTCTTCAAGGATACGAAACTGGTCATAGGGATCTTCCTCAAGGCCGGAGCTGTCAATCAGATGGAGGAGGACCTTGGTTCTTTCAATATGACGAAGAAAACGATGGCCAAGACCGGCACCCTGATGAGCGCCCTCAATCAAACCGGGGATATCGGCCAGAATGCAGGAACGGCCATATTCCAGATGCAAAACGCCTAACTGGGGTTCAAGGGTGGTAAAGGGATAAGATGCGACTTTAGGATTAGCGGCGGAAAGTTTTGACAGCAGGGTGGATTTCCCCGCATTGGGAAGGCCGATCAAACCAACATCAGCCAAAAGTTTCAATTCGATACGCAGCCATTTTTCCTCACCGGGTTGCCCTTTTGAAGCAAAACGGGGAGCTCGATTGCGGCCCGTGGCAAAATGGACATTTCCTTTGCCGCCATTGCCACCGACGGCTGCGACAAATGAATCATGTTCAGTTACCAGATCGGCGAGGATCTCTCCGGATTCCACATCTTTAATCAAGGAACCCACAGGAACAAGCATAACGCAATCCTTGCCATTACGCCCATGCATTTTTTGCCCTAGACCATGGGAAGCGTTTTTTGCCAGAAAATGAGACCGGTAACGAAAATCTATCAGCGAATGAAGCCGCCCGGAAGCCTGAATAATAACAGAGCCGCCTCGACCGCCGTCACCGCCGTCCGGACCTCCTTTCGGAACAAACTTTTCCCGACGAAAACTGACACAGCCATTGCCCCCGTCACCGGCTTTAACAAAAAACCGGGCCTCGTCGATAAAAGCCATAATAAAAGCCGCACGCCTTGTAAGCAAATAAAAAAAAGGTCAGCATCTCAGAGAATGACAGCCGACCTGAATAATCTCGCTTATCAGGCCTTTGCTTCGGCCGGATAAACACTGACCCTTTTCCGGTTGCGGCCGAATTTTTCGTAAGCGACCACGCCGTCAATCTTGGAGAACAAAGTGTAATCCCTGCCCAGGCCTACATTACTACCGGGATGAATTTTGGTACCAAGCTGACGAACCAGGATATTTCCAGCCCGTACGATCTGACCGCCATATTTTTTGACACCACGCCGTTGGGAGTTACTGTCCCTGCCGTTTTTTGAGCTACCGCCCGCTTTTTTATGTGCCACTATAAAACCTCTCAGGCGCTTTGCGCCGTTATATAAACAAATTTTATCTATTACAAAAATCCTGCTATACGACCTTCTTACAAAATATTCTTCACGCTATTTCGAATTTCGGTTTAGACAACATCAAAAATCTTCCTGCCTCGTCCGATCCCTAAGTGGAAATTTCCTTGATCTCTAAAGCGGTATAGAGTTGACGATGGCCTTTTTTCGACCTATAACCTTTCCGCCGTTTCTTCTTAAAAATAATAACCTTTTTTTCTTTTCCCTGCTCAACGATCTGGGCTGTAACTTTGGCACCATCAATAACAGGTTGACCGATCCTGACATTTTCACCGTCGGCGATCATCAGGACATCAGACAGTTCCACGGAATCCCCGACCTCACCGTTCAATTTTTCCACCCGCAGACGTTCACCGGCCGCAACCTGATACTGCTTGCCGCCGGTTCGAATAATTGCGTACATAATTTCCTCCAGAATATCCGGCTCAACGGCCAGGTTAAATACAAATATGTTCCACTGAATTTTAATAATTTCCTAAAAACAGAAACATAGATTGATACCATAAACCCCGTTTTTGTCAAGCCTGATTTTAGTCACTATCGCCTTTATCCTGAATCCGGCAACTCATCAAAAATGGACAAACCAGCGCAGGGAGTAAAGGTCGGCCGTGGAACCGAATTCATCATCCGTTCCACCATGATAAAAAATAACCGTTCACCAGCACCTCATCTTCGTCCATTTCGACCTGCTTGAATAACACCAGTATGCTTCGCAGGACTAAATGAACGAACCTAAGGTACTGGTAAACGGTTACAAGGACTGTGGCTCCCGTAAATTAGTGGTCTGGTGAACGGTTACTATAAAAAAATGGAACCGCTCAAGATCATTTCATCGCTCAAGCTGCATTCAAATAACTGAACAATCAATCGATACTATCCCAAAAAATTTCATATTTCTCCTGATGAAGATCTTTCACCGGAATAATTGTCAGCGTCTTGTTCCATACAGTCTCAAGCTGATGAATGGTATCGGTCTCCTCCTTGAGCATCATGCCGGCAACATTGGGATGCACCTTCAGGGTGACGTTTCTGCCCTTTATTTTCCCGGTCTTTGCGGAAATCTTCCTGAATATCTCATAACATAACGTCCTTTCAGATTTCAACATCCCCTTGCCATGACAGTAAAAACAAGGCTCGCACATCATATTGGCCAAATCTTCCCGATTGCGCTTGCGGGTCATCTGAATCAGGCCAAATTCCGAAAATTTTAAAATATTGATCCGACTTTTATCCTTTTTAACCGCTTCATTCAGACTGCGGAACACCATGTTTCTGTTGGCATGATCCTCCATATCAATAAAATCAATAATGATGATGCCGCCAATGTTACGAAGCCGCAACTGGTAGGCAATCTCCTTGGCCGCCTCCATATTGGTCTTGAAAATCGTCTCCTCAAGATCCCTTTTACCGACATAACGACCGGTATTGACGTCGATCACGGTAAGGGCCTCCGTGGATTCAATAATGATATAGCCGCCACAGCGAAGCCAGATTTTTTTATCAAGAGCCCGGCTGATATCCGTTTCAATACCGTAGAGTTCAAAAATCGGTTGTTCATCTTCACAGAAATGGACCTTTTCCCGCAAATGAGGCGCAAAGGTATCGACAAATTTCAACACCCTGTTATATGTCATCCTGTCATCCACAACCAGACGATCAATATCCGGCGAAAAGATATCCCGCACTACCCGCAGAATGATGTCAAGATCCTCATGAACCAAGCTCATCATTGATGATTTTTCAGCAAAATCCTGAATCTCGCTCCAGAGGTGAAGCAAGAATTCCATGTCAGCCTCAAGTTCTTCTCTCGAGGCATTTCCCGCCACCGTCCTGACGATAAAACCGGTACCGGCAGGACGCAGTTCCTCAATATCAGTACGCAGTTTCCGGCGCACACTCTCATCCTCGATCTTACGAGAAATGCCGATATGATCCGTTCTGGGCATGAAAACAAGATTCCTGCAAGGCAAGGTGATATGACAGGTCAGGCGGGCGCCTTTAGTGCCGATGGGCTCCTTGCATATCTGCACAAGAAGCTCCTGCCCTTCTTTCAAAAGATCGGCAATGCCTTTACCGGGGATGCGGCGAAGCAGAGATTCCGGCGGTTCCTGATCGGAAACGGAACAACAGTTATCATCTCCACAACTTTGCAACCTTCTTTCAAAATCATCCTTATCCACTTGAACATCGTCAACATATAAAAAGCCGGTACGCTCCAGACCAACATCCACAAATGAGGCCTGCATGCCCGGCAGTACCCGAACCACTTTACCCAGATAAATATTGCCCACCAGCCCCCTTTCATTGGGACGCTCCTGGTAAAACTCAACCAGATTACCATATTCGATCAGGGCAATACGGGTTTCATACGGTGTCGCATTAATTACAAGATCACTAGCCACGATTATCTCTCCAAAGAAAAAGGCATCACATCCTCATTCTTATTTTTTAAATATTTTATGTAAATTTTACATTACAATTTCAACGAATAGCGATTCAATTGCTTCATATAATGAAGCAATACATCATGCATCGATTATAAATAAGAATTCACGTAAACGTTCACCAGCACCTCATCTTCGTCCATTTCGGAGTCTCGCATACTCGCTTACCTGACCTGCTCGAATAGCACCAGTATGCTTCGCTGGCCCAGGTAAGCGTAGACTCCGAAAGAACGAATCTAAGGCACTGGTAACCGTTTACAAGGACTGTGGTTCCCCATAATTAGTGACCCGGTGAACGGTTACGAATTCACCAGCTCTGCATCTTCACACGATCAGGCTGGTTCACATAGGCCAACAATAGTTATCCAACCTGCTTGTACGAATCCGTGGCACTGGTAAACTTACAGTACCGAGGTTTAACAAAATTGATTGCACTTCGAGGAACTGTTATGATTATAAACTATCCAGCGGACTTGTCAGGTCTGAAATATCCTTGCTCATGGCATAGGTATATATTTCTGTTGTTTTCACGTCCTTAAGGCCGAGAAGTTTCTGCAGAACCCTTATACTGATCCCGTTCTCGAGTATGTGGGTGGCAAAACTGTGACGCAGCGTTTGGCATGTCACTTTTTTACGGATATCA
>JAOZOY010000053.1 GCA_029933005.1 Deltaproteobacteria bacterium | reverse complement strand
CCAACAGGCGTTGGCTCAACCCCATCGGGCCCCAGCTCGCTCCCATCAGGCTCCAGCTTAATCACATCTGGTGCCGCCTCAATCCCATCAAGCACCAAATCAAGTGCTTTAGCCTTGTCAAAATTTGCCCTTTGCGTAATAGCATCTGTCAGGTCAGCATCGGTAAAGTCGGCTTTATAACAGTCGGCTTTAACGAGAAAGGCATTTTTCAGATTAGCGCCGGACAAATTGGCTCTGGTCAATATGGCCCAGTGAAGATTGGCACCGGAAAGATCCGCACCGGAAAGATCCGCCTGGACAAGATTTGCTTCCGCCAGGTTGGCCCCGGACAAGTTAGCGCCGGACAGATTTGCTTTGGCCAGATTAGCCAGGGAAAGATCGGAGCCACTGAGATTGGCACCGGAAAGATCTGCTTTCTTCAACACTGCCTTCTGCAAATCCACGCCGCTCAGATCACACGTTGGACAGCTCTTTGTTTCGAGAAGCCGTTTGTGCGCATCGCTACGGGGCGGCTCTTTCACTTCGTCGGAATCACCACCAAAGGTCATAAAATCGTACCAATGACTCTCCTGCTCCTGAAACTTGGCGGGAGGCTGGGCTTCCTTAATGGCAACAGAGCTGGATTCCGCTGATGGATCCTTTTCCTTTCTGGGAAAAATTAAAAAATCATACCAATGATCTTCCGGAGCCTCTACCTGCGCCTCTACAGCCTTTTTTGTCGGAGAGGCTGATTCAAAAAAATCATTAAAAACTTCATGAGAGAGAGTAAAGGTATATTCAAGTCCCCCATCTCCCCGGAAAGCCTGATAGCTGTCATTCATTTTTAAAATCGAATAACAAATTTTGTCTCCAGCGCCCCAGTCCTTAAATTGCAGACAAAATTGATCACCCTTGGAGATCTGCCATCTACCGTCACTGCTCTCCCCCTTGGTGTTCTCCGCCTGGATCCGACCGTTTTCCTGACAGAAAACATCGGCCTCCAGAGATTGATCCCAAGTTGTCATATGCAGGGTATTATCTGATACAAGCTGAATCAACTGATTTCCTGTAAGTTGCTTTGCCCCCGCCTTCCTGGCATTTTTGATGGTCATATTTTGTGCGCATCCACAAAAAACAAAAAGAAACAGGAGAAAGAGAAGAATGTTTTTTTTCTGGTTCATGACATAGTTGCTACGTTGATAGGTTGATTGATTTTTCTTCAAGAAAACGGGGCTTAATATACCACAAATTGAATGTGAATAAATAGAAAGTTCTCTTCCTCCAGCCTGAAACTTTAATTTTTTTCTCATTTCCATGCTCTGCGTGGAAATGAGAAAAACAAACACTTCTCTGACAATGGAAATAATCCGTCCGTCCTGCTTTATGTTCTTCAATACAAAAAGGGGTCAAATGCGGATAATCGCATTTGACCCCTTTTTATAAAAAACTTCTTTAATGGCTCTATCAGGCCTGACAAGCTGCCTACATACTGTGAATCACCGGACGCAGAATCACAACAAGTTCAGATTTACGAAACTGGTCTCCGTTGTTCATAAAAAGTTTTCCGGCAACATCAGCAAGTCCGGCAACCTTATTTTCATCATAGGCCTCTCTATCGTCAATCAAACCGCCGATGACAAGCATTTCACCATTCTTCACCCTGACATTGGTGTTCATTTCCCTGATCTTCACCCTGGGCAGACCGATCACACCGCCATCTCCAAAGGTGACCGTCTCAATCGGATCCTGCTCAAGGCTTGAGGTAACCGGCGTCAGGTTGAGAACAACCTCTTTATCCTCGACAATGGTGGCGACGATCCCCAAACCAAGACCAGACATCACGGTTCCAGGTTCGGCAGTATAGGTGCGAACGCCTGTATCGGAATCAACATCGACCGAAACACTCTCAATAAAACGAATCGTTGTGCCAATTGAAATCATGGCCGGTTGCCCATTCATGGCATTGATGCGCGGATTAGACAGGACTTCAACGCTACCCTGCTGCGTCATGGCATCGAGAAAAAATTCAAACGAGTAAGAATCCATAGTGAAGAATTTATTCTGGGTACCAAATTCATGGTAACGGGGATTAATCTTTTGAAAATCAAAATTACCGACAAAACCATTGGCCAGATCAGCTGACTGTTCCAGCAGTTTTGCCCAGTCGATTCCGGTTCTATTATCAGCGGCAAGGGTGACTTCGATAATCTTTGCTTCAATAGATACCTGTCGAAAAAGTTCTGTTTTTAAGTTGTCAATATAAGCTACACATTGATCCATAATTGAACGGGGTGCTGTTACGGTAATCATACCGACACTCTTATCAATGAAATAAAATCCCTCGCCGGTGGAATAGCTTGCCGTAGACGCGGTTTCTTCACTCCCGGCCGACTCTTCTGTCGCAACTTCTCCTGTCGCCACCTCTCCAGTCCGACCGCTCCATATCTGCAAGATTTTATCAAGATTGTTTTTGATGCTTTTCCAGACATCAAGAGCCTCATTTTCAGAGAGGGTGTTTTTCAGGTCAAGGGTACCGGTCATCTGATGATCAGAACCGCCCGTGCCACCGAGAACATCACCTCCGACGCCGGTGGCATAGGTTGAGGCCATGGCAGGAACTGCAATATAAAATTTTCTTGTCTCTTTATTTTTGATGACCAGGGTCTGGCCTTCAACCTCGTAATGGTAATCCAGTTGACGCAAAATATTATCAATGGCGGCAAAAAAATCATCTTCAGCCCTGATATGAACATCAACAAGAAATTGCTGGTTCACATCACTGGCCCAGCTGATATTCATATCATGAAATTTTGCCAATTTTTTCATAATATCCCGCATCGGCACAGGCTTCACCGAGGAAATGTCAGCACCCACCGGAATTGAAAAATCACTGGTCATATTAATCGGGTCAATATCATCAAGCAGAAAAGTCGGATTCTGAAATCTCAGGGGCAACTCCTTGCTCTTTTCAGCCGCTTTCTGCTCCATATCATCCTCCTCCAACACATCATGGGCTCCGGCTGTATTCTGATCCAGAAACTCGCGCACTTCCTGTTCCGTGTGGGAATTCGTTGGAGCACAGGCTGCCAGAAGAGAGAGAAGCAGGGCAAGGACAAAAGCGGAACAAATAAAATTTCCCGTATCTTTCATAATGATTACCAACTTGTTACTTTAAGATTTCTGCCTGGACTTTTATTACAGGCCCAGACGATTGCGAATATAGCCTTTTAAATTGTCAGGTATCGCATCGCCTGAATAAAGAGCGGAGCGATATTCTGCATCAGCTAAATCTTTTTGACCGAGCTTATCGTAAAGACGTGCCTTGGAAATCATAATCTGCAGTGAGCTGCCAAAGATCTGCTCATACCTTTGCAGGAGATTAACAGCCTCTTCATAACTCTCATTCTGCTCACAGAAAGAAGCATAGCTGGCCAAGGCCTGTTTCGACGGATTATGCGTGTTGACGGCAATGTCAAAATAACCCTTTGCTTCCTGAACTTTTTCAAGATTGGCCAGACTGACTGCCGCTGTTAAAGCCGCTTTAGCGTTATTAGGATCAAATTTTAATGCCTTTTGGGCGTAATGGGCAGCTTGAGCATTCAGGCCGAGACGGGAAAGACTCAAAGAAGCAATTTTATCGGCTAGTTTACTGTTTCCCGGCCACAGAACCATGGCTTTTTCATACAACGCCACCGCACCCTGATAGTCTTTTGCTTTTTCAAGATCCACGCCCTGGCGGATCAATCTCTTTGCCTCGAATGTTTCTTTGGGCACATCAAGACGTTTCCGTACTTTTAACGGATCTTTATCCATCTCTATTTCCAAATTCGCAGAAGCGCTTTGAGGCCAGGTAAACTTCTTGTCTTTAGGTGAAATGACGATGGTGTTGAATCGTTCCTCTTTTTGCAAATTTTTCAAATTGAGAATAATATTCAAGGCAAAATCCCAAGGAACATCGTTTAAGGCAAGAGTCAAAGAGCCGTTCACCGCCTCGTCGACAACAATATTGCGTTTACTGATCTCACCGATTAACCGAAAAACATTATGGAGATCTATTTTAAAAAAATCCACGGAAATTTTCTGAGCATTGTAACCGGCAAAAACCGAAAATTCCGAGCTTTTTCTCTGTTTGCCGGAAGAGGAGGATACGGTTGCCTTCTGCGCTGATTTTTTTCCGGGAACCGGTTTCAGAACAGGCTGTTTTTTCCTATCTTTAGAAATAGAAGCCTGTTTCTGCTCAGGAACAACAAGACCAGTTGCAACAAGTGCGCTTACCGGATCCGTATCTTTTTTCGGGGAAGCTTGAATAATCACGTCCAAGCCATTTTCGTTCTGCTCAATGTCATAATCGAAAAGAGTGTCAAGGGTTGAATCCAGAACAAGTCGAACACCGGAAGAAATATCCAGCATTTCCGTCCTGACACCACCTAAAGGTGAATCAATGACCTTGAACTCCGTTTTTTCCATTTCCATGTCAGGCAGATCAAGCAACAGACGATGGGGATGGCCCATGCTTTTTGCAAGCCGGGTTGTGGTAAATTCCTTTATAGGACCGTCCGCCTGAATATGGAGCCGTGTCTCAAGAGCAGTCACCTCGACTGCAATATTGCGAATAACACGCAACTTTTTCGGCTGGCTATCATTCTCTTTCTTGAGCTGACCAAATTGAACCACGATATCGTTTTCATCACGAACAACGCTGTAATCCCTGTTTTCGGCAAAAAGAAGTTGAAGCTGGGCGATTTTGGGAACCTGACCATCAATGACATTCCCTTTTACGAGACTTACCGGACCTTCGGTAAACTTCAGGGGCAGTCCTGCCGATTCCGACAAAATGCCGTCAGCAATATCAATAACAAGCCGGGCAGGATTAAAAAGTTCATAAACGGTAAAAACCGGAGACGTTTCACCCTGAATGCGCAGGAGATTATGATCCGTCTTCTCCCATTGGATCTTCCGGATATGATATTCTTTGTTTTTTTCCGCACCCTTTTCGATGGCAGCCTGTGAAGTCATCGGCGCACATAGGACTAGAGCCAAGGTCAGCAGAACTCCAACCTGAAAAAATTGATTCATGTGAACTTTCAGGGTCATTTTACATCTCCCCATCTTTCTTTAACACCATTTGAACGGTGTGATGTCTTGTTTTACCCGAGGTCGTTTGAAAACTTTGTCTTATGATCACCATATTGGCGGTAATCCGGTCAACAATTCCTGATCTGCCGATTTTTGTTCCCTCATGAAGGACATATCCCATACCGACGGAATCTTGAACCATGGCCAGCGGGCCT
Organism: Deltaproteobacteria bacterium; assembly: GCA_029933005.1. Classification (GTDB taxonomy): domain Bacteria; phylum Desulfobacterota; class Desulfobulbia; order Desulfobulbales; family SURF-16; genus JAGHCC01. Next base: position 14,161 of record JAOZOY010000053.1, on the reverse strand, counting down.
TCTTCTGCAAAAACGAGAGCGACCAGGGTCAACTGACCTGGTTCATACTGGCGCATTCCAGTTAACTCTTCTTCCTCAAAACCCATTTCCGTCTGTACAATCTGTTCGGAAATAAAAGGCATAAAAGGATCCAATCGCCCCTCTCTTTTGTAAACAAACGTATTACTGGATCCAGAAAGCATTTTTTCCAATTCAACGACACTCTCGGGGAGACTGCCTGCTTCTTTTGCCGAGGATGAATTTGATTTCAAAACGGGTTCAGGCTTTGCGCAAACTGAGCCGTATCCCCAAAAAACCATGATGACACAGCAAGAGCAAACAAACGCAAGCATCCGCTTAATGGAACAGTAGGGAAATATGGAAGAAATTGAAATCATGTTTTCCGTCAGTCGACTATTTTTTTTTCTTTTTTTCATCAGTCTTTCCAAAAGACTCGAGAAAGCGATAGGTAACCAGATTAAACTTTGTATTCAAGATTATCTCCCCGGCCTCTTTTTTGGGGGAACTCATATTGATGTTGGAAACAGAAACGATCCTGGGGAGTTTGCTGATTTCATCAAGAAAAACACCTACATTATGATAAGGGCCGCGCACCTGAATATCCACGGGGATTTCCGCGTAAAATTCCTTCGGAACCTCGTGTTTCGGTTTAAACGTCTCAACTTCCAGACCCGAATTTGTTCCCTTGCTGGAAATACTGGTCAACAAAGTTGGTATTTCCTGCTGCTGAGGCAGAAACTGAGATGCCATCTGAAACATCTCGGTTGTCTCTTTCATTTCAGCTTTATGTTTCTCAAGATTTCTAGCTGTTGTTTCAACCCGTTTTATTTCCTGCTCCAAGTGCTGCTCTTTGGCCTTTAACTGTTTAATTTCTTTACTTTTAGGAGTATAATACAGAAAATAAAAAGCAAGGGCCGGAACAAGGGCCGCAACAATACAAATCCCTATTTTATGTTTTTGATTGAGACGGGCAACCTTGTTATCGAAAAACGTGTTGACGGCCTCTTTTGTCTTGTTTGGTTTCATTTACTTCTTTTTTCCCTGGAGAGAATTCTCTTCCTTATCCGGAGTCCGGGTTTGCAGGGTTAAGGAAAAGGATTTTAGCTTTTTGCCGGCAACCATCACCTGAGAAGATTTACCGAGCACGGCATCGGCAAAAATAGGCGAAGTCTTTAAACTTTTCATGTATTCGGCAATTGTTCTGTTATCCAGAGCTACCCCTTGTAAACTCACATTATTTCCCGACTGTTTTATGCTTTTCAACCAGAGCCGGTTAGCAGGTGAGACTGAGGCTATTTGATCCAGAACCTGCACCGTGATTTGCGAATTTTTCTTTAATTTTTTTATGACGTCTATTTTCGAGTCAAGTGCCTTTTTATCTTTCTCGAATTTTTTAATCTGATTTAAAATCGGAGTATACGATTGTTTCTTTTCGTTAAGTCTGGCGATGTTCTCATGCAAGGTTGAAACTTTCTGACTCATCCCGACTGCAAACAAGCCAAGCAGGCCAAGCAACACCAGAAAAGCAACGAAAAAGACCAAAACCTCGTTACGAACTCGAATTCTCTGTTTAATTTGCCGGATCGGCAAAAGATTAATCTGTATCATTTTTTTTGAGTCTACCTGAAAAGGGGAGATTCCTGATTTTAGCTCTATCACTTCTTGTCAAAATGGTTACTATTCAGCTGCACTCCACCTGAAATTACTCAAAATGGAATAATTCTTGTCGCAAGACCCATGGCAATAGCCATTTCAGGGGAAATGTAACCTAAATAGTCCGGCTCAATTTTTTCGGTATCCACGGTAGCATGCGAAAAAGGAGCAAACAGCTCGACTGAAAATCCGGTTTCTTCACTGAAAAATTGATCAAGCCCCTTTACCTTGGCTCCACCTCCACCTAACACCATCTTTTCAATGGATTTATCGGGATAGTTGGAATTATAAAAATCAACAGCTTTCTTGATTTCCATAATCCATTGCGTACAGATGTTGCCAAAAATTTCTTCAAGCTCTTCCTGTTTGTCTTCCGGAGCGACTGAACCGAGTTTCAGGGATTCGGCCTCATCAAAGGAGAGACCAAATCTGGCCTGGATATCTTCCGTCAGCTGCCGGCTGCCCATCATAATATCCCGTGCAAAAATTGATGTGCCGTCAGAGATAATATTGATATTCATTTTTGAAGAACCAATATCAGCGAGAAGAATCGTTCCTTCACTGCCATAATTAGCTTCATAAGAATTTTCCAGGGCAAATGCATCAACATCAACAACAACGGTTTTCAGTCCGACGGATTTCAACATATCCAGATAACCGTCAACAACATCTTTTTTAGCGGCAACCAGCATAACATCAGTTCGATCTTCCGTTTCACTGTTTGTTTTCAAATCCTGAAAATCCAGATAAACCTCTTCAATATCAAAAGGAATGTACTGTTCAGCTTCCGTCTGGATGTGCTCGGCCAGTTCCGTCTCTGTCATAACGGCCAAATTCACCTTTTTCATAATGACGGAATAACCGGAAATCGAGATTGCCACTTTTTTACCCTTTATATTTAAATTCTTAACAAGGGACGTGATGACCTCGGCGACAGCCTCCGGATCCTGAAGTTCACCGTCTTCAACTGAACCAGCAGGCAAAAGAGCGCTTCCCAAACTGATTAACTCCAACCCATCTCCGCCATCATGCATCTCACAGACCTTGACAGCATGAGAACCGATGTCCAAGCCAACGGCAAGGGTTTGTTTCTGAACAAAGGGAAGACTGAAATTTATATTCATTTTAGCCATGAAAATTGATGAGCGTCCGCAAAGATTATTATTTTTTTGTGAAACGTTGCTAAATTATTAAACGCAGAATATTTTTAGCTTGTCAAGTTGGAAACTCTTTAAAAATACTACTCAATCTTCTTTCTATAAAAAATTGAATAGTTATTAAAACAAAGCGAAAATTAGTTTTTACAACATTTAGTGCTGCCAAAAACAGCAAAACACTATATATAGTAGAAGGCTTTTTCTAATTAGAAAATTAACAAAATAAAAAAATTATAAATAGTTTCTGCTGAAAAGAATCAGTGCTTTTTTAATCTGTATTCTCTCCAGTGAGCAATTTTTAAGCCGCAGATAAAGATTCTTGAGTTTTACGCCATTTTGGTTTACAAAATGCGATCACCAGACAGACGCTCGACTCTGTTGTTCAAACATACACATAGGGTATTTTTTTGACAAAAAAACATAAAAAATCAGTAGTTAGAGAATATGCCGAGGCTATTATCATCGCCCTGATTCTCGCCCTGTTTATCCGCTCATTTATTGTCCAGGCATTTAAAATTCCGTCCGGGTCCATGATTCCAACTTTACTGATTGGTGACCATCTTCTGGTAAATAAATTTATATACGGTATAAAAAATCCTTTCACCGGAGCCACCTGGATTTCGATTGGAGAACCAAACCGTCGGGACATCATTGTTTTTAAATTTCCTGAAAATCCTAAACAGGACTTTATCAAACGTGTCATTGGTGTTGCCGGTGACCGCATTGAAATAATTGACAAAAAGGTATATGTTAATGGTGAGATTTTGGAAATTGATAATGCTGTTTATCGTGATAAACGAATTTTTCCGGGAGATATGACCCCACGTGACAACCTTGGTCCCATCGTGGTTCCGGAAAATTCTCTTTTTGTCATGGGAGACAACCGTGATAATAGCCATGACAGCCGGTTTTGGAAATTTGTTGATTTAAAAGCGGTTAAAGGCAAAGCTTTTATCCTCTATTGGTCATGGAACAAAGAAGATTTTGCCGTCCGCTGGAACCGGCTGGGTAACTTGATCCACTGATACCTGAACCTATAAAAGAAGTGCCAAAGGGGCTAAAAAATCTATCTTCTGTTTCTTCACATATCGACTTTGGCAAATTTTCATCAACAGAGCCAATAACCGCCCGCCTCTTTAAGTGATATGGAAAACGAATACCGTTTCAACCATAAACATATTTTAGGTCTTGAAGATCTTTCCCTAACCGATATTGAATTTATCCTGAACACGGCTGATTCGTTTAAGGAAATTTCAACACGACCCATCAAAAAAGTACCCACCCTTCGCGGTAAAACAGTCATCCATCTTTTTTTTGAACCGAGTACCAGAACCCGTCTTTCCTTTGAAATAGCTGCAAAACGAATGAGTGCCGATACATTTAATATTTCCGCCTCAACCAGCAGTGCCCGGAAAGGCGAAACCTTACTGGACACAGCCATGAATCTGGCAGCCATGAATCCAGATATCATTGTCATCCGCCATTCCAGCTCCGGCTCTCCCCGGCTGTTAGCCAACCATATCGATGCTTCAGTGATTAATGCCGGTGACGGAATCCATGAACATCCCAGCCAGGGATTACTTGATTTAATGACAGTCAAGGAAAACAAAGGCCGCATCGACGGATTGAAAATCGCCATCCTCGGCGATATCAGCCACAGCCGGGTGGCCCACTCCGATATCATTGGTTTTTCGAAAATGGGTGCAGAGGTTTGTGTTTGCGGTCCGGCCACCATGCTGCCGGTTGGAATTGAAGAGATGGGCGCCACGGTTTGCGTATCAAAGGAAGAGGTCGTAGAAGGGGCCGATGTGATCATGGCTCTGCGTATTCAAAAAGAGCGACAAACCGACCCATTGATTCCATCCCTGCGAGAATACGCCATTTTTTTTGGAGTTTCAAAAAAAGTGGTTGAACTGGCCAGACCGGACGTACTGATCATGCATCCCGGTCCCATTAATCGTGGGGTGGAAATGGATCCGGATATCGCCGATGGCTCTCGTTCCGTGATTCTTGATCAGGTAACAAATGGTGTGGCTGTTAGAATGGCCCTTCTTTATCTCATTATGGGCCGTGAAGGAAACGAATAAAATGAATGGACAGGCCAGGTCTCTCCTGCTGAAAAACGGCAGAATAATTGATCCTCTTAGCAAAATGGACAAGCAGGCGGATGTCCTCATCTCCGATGGAAAAATTGATCAAATCATTCCAACTGGTACGGAAAATACCTTTTCCGATCATGACCTTCCCTCATTTGACCTGGCCGGCAAATGGATTCTGCCTGGTCTGATCGATATGCATGTCCATCTTCGGGAGCCAGGTGAAGAGTATAAGGAAACCGTAGTCAGCGGCACCAAGGCTGCCGCAGCCGGCGGCTTCACTGCAGTAGCCTGTATGCCCAACACTCAGCCGGTCAATGACTCCCAGTCAGTGACTCAACTTATCCTGGCCAAGGCCAGACAAGGTTTTGCCAGGGTGTATCCTGTCGGGGCCATCAGCAAAAACAGCGAGGGAACAGAGCTTGCCGAATTTGGCGAGATGAAAGAGGCCGGTGTCGTTGCCCTGTCGGATGACGGCAGGCCGGTGGCTAACAGCCAGCTTTTACGCCGCGCCCTGGAATACAGCGCAAATCATGATTTGTTGCTCATTTCCCATTCAGAGGAAATGAGCTTAAGTGAAAATGGCGCAATGAATGAAGGCGCTCTCTCTACACGGCTCGGACTGAATGGAATTCCTCATCCCGCCGAGGAAATTATGATCTACCGGGATATGGCCCTGGCCAATTATGTTAAACGGCCGATTCATATTGCCCATATCAGCACCAGAGAATCAGTCAGTCTGATCAGAAGGGCAAAGGCCAAAGGCTGGCCCGTGACTGCTGAAACCACGCCCCATTATTTTACCCTGACTGAAGAGGCTGTGGGTCAATATAATACCCGTGCAAAAATGAATCCGCCGTTACGGACCAATGATGACGTGAAGGCGATTAAAGAAGGCCTGCTAGACGGAACCATTGACGCTATTGCCACTGATCATGCGCCCCACAGTACATTGGAAAAGAATGTTGAGTTTGACCAGGCCGCAAATGGCATCATCGGCCTTGAAACATCCGTACCCCTGACCCTGGCCCTGGTCAGAGAAGGTATACTTACTCCTGATAAAATGGTCGAACTCCTGTCAATTCATCCGGCCCGGATTTTAGGAGTCACCGGCGGTTCTCTTGCAATCGGCGCTACGGCTGATGTAACGGTGATCGATCCTGAAATGGAGTTTATCTACAGCGCGGATAAAATCGTTTCAAAAAGCAAAAATTCACCCTTTATCGACTGGCAGCTCAAGGGCAAGGCCATATTAACTATTGTCGGCGGTCGTGTGATGTTTCAGGAAGGGTAAACAAAAGGGACAAAAAAATATTGGTGGGAAACGATTATAATTTTTTTATGTCCAGAAGGCTCCCCAGCATCTCATCTTCGACCTGCAGCATCTTGATATTGGCCTGATAGAATCGCTTATTCAGCATCATTTGCGGAATCTCTTCCGTCAACTCCACATTTGATTTTTCCACCAGCTCCGAACCCTCCGAAGTCTGCTCATAGACCAGCGGACCGGGTGTGTCGATTCTGTGGATCTGCGGAACAACACTCTGTCCCGTCCCTTCATGCAGGGTTACCTTTGTTTTTTTAAAACCGTCGGTGTTGACGTTAGCCGTATTATCGGCCATGGATTCCATTTTTTTCTGAAAGGCCTGCATAGCCGAAAGTGTAGAGTTAATGCCCGAAATCATGACAATTCCCTCCCTGCCATAAAAAAAATCAATACCGGCAGTAAAAATTTTTTGTTTTTTTCGTCATTGTTCAAATCGATAGGCTATAGGCATTTAGACGGTAGAACAAAACTTGTTACACCACAGGCGATGTAACGAGAAACAACACAGATTTCGAAACCTAATAGCCTTTAGTTTACAGCCTGAGCAGTTAGCTTTCCTCTTCAATGTCTTTGCTGTACCCACAGTCTTTATTTGCGCATTTGAGATGACGTCCCCGCTTCTTGGTCTCTTTTTCAAGCAAAAAAGGTGCCTTACATTGCGGGCAGGGGATATTCACCGGCTTATCCCACAGAGCATAGGTACATTTCGGATAGCGGTCGCAACTGTAAAAGACCTTGCCGCGTTTTGAGACCTTTTTGACAATATTCCCGCCGCATCCTTTCTCCGGGCATTTCACTCCGGTTTTTTCCGACTGAATATTTTTACATTCCGGATAGCCAGAACAGGCCAGAAATCGACCGTAGCGCCCATACTTGTACACCATGGGCTTGCCGCATTTTTCACAGACCTCACCGGAATCTTCCGGCTCCTTCTTTTCCACGGGGATGATTTTACCGTCTGCGTCTTTTTTAAAATCCTGTGTATTTTTACAATCAGGATAATTTTCGCAGGCCAGAAATTCTCCCATTCGTCCCCATTTAATGACCATCCCGCCCCCGCAGAGCTTGCAGACAATATCAGTAGGAGTTGCACTGCGCTTCACTGACCTCATCTCCTTTTTGGCCTTTTCCAGGGTTTTCTTAAATGGATTATAAAAATCCTGCAGTATCTTGAGCCACTCAACCTGTCCCTCCTCAACCTTGTCGAGATTTTGTTCCATGGAGGCGGTAAACTCGACATTCATGATCTCCGGAAAATGTTGAACCAGCAGTTCATTGACCAGTTTCCCCAGATCAGTAGGGCTAAATTTTCGTTGTTCCAGGGTGACATATTCCTTATCCTGGATGGTGGACAAAATGGCCGCATAGGTGCTGGGCCGACCAACGCCGTTTTCCTCCAGAGCCTTGACAAGAGTCGCTTCCGTATATCTGGGCGGCGGTTGGGTAAAATGCTGTTTCGGCAGTAGTTCCAGAAGATCAAGGACATCACCTTCTTTCAAATCGGGCAAAGTAACATCCTTGCCCGAGGCTGCCGGCTTGGGACTGCTCTCCTCCTCAGCCTCAACATAAAGAGTCATGAAACCCAGAAAACGCATAATTGAACCAACAACCTTCAAACGATGCTTACCAGCCTCAATCCGGACCGAAGTCTGATCATAAACGGCAGGAGCCATCTGGCTGGCGACAAATCTCTTCCAGATCAGGGCATAGAGAGAAAGCATATCCTTTTCCAAAAAGGGCGCCATTTTTTTCGGGGTCAGGCTCACATCCGTAGGTCTAACCGCCTCATGGGCATCCTGGGCCGACTTTTTTGTTTTATATAAATTGGGTTTTGCGGGCAGATAATCAGTGCCATGGGCCGTGCCGATATACTCACGGACCTGGGCCATGGCCTGGTCATTTACCCGGGTGGAATCGGTTCGCATATAGGTGATCAAACCAGTGGGACCCTCAGCGCCTAGCTCAATCCCCTCATACAGTTTCTGAGCCAGGGTCATGGTCTTTTTGGCGGAAAAACGCAGTTTCCGGTTCGCATCCATCTGCATGGTACTGGTAATAAAAGGTGGACTGGAAAATCGTCTTTTCTTCTTTTTAGTCACCTTGGAAATAATAAAATCCGCTTTTCTCAAGTCCTCGACAATCCCTTTAACAGTAGCTTCATCAGAAATCTTATTTTTCTTGGCGTCGACTTTTTTACCGTCAACTTGATCCAATTGAGCAAGAAAAACAGGAGGAGCGCCTTTTTGCAGTTGGGCGGACACGGACCAGTATTCCTCGGATTTAAAGGCGAGAATAGCCTCTTCCCGCTCACAAACCATGCGAACCGCCACCGACTGGACACGACCGGCACTCAGTCCTCGCCTTACCTTATCCCACAAAAGGGGTGAAATCTGATACCCCACTAAACGATCAAGAATACGGCGAGCCTGTTGAGCCTCAAAACGAGGATGATTAATCTCGCTGGCATTAGCAATGGCATCAAAAATCGCTGTTTTGGTCAACTCATGAAACAGGGCCCGGTGAAACGGCTTTTTGGCCGCTTTGAGCGCCTCGGCAATATGCCAGGCAATAGCCTCGCCCTCACGGTCCGGATCAGGAGCCAGATAAATTGCATCCGCCTTTTTGGCGGCGGTTTTCAACTCAGTGATGATCTTACCTTTGCCACGGATGATGACATAATCCGGCTTGAAATCGTGCTCAACATCCACGCCAAGTGTTTTGACCGGCAGATCACGAATATGACCCACCGAGGCCTTGACGACAAACGATTTACCAAGATATTTCTGCAATGTTCTCGCCTTGGCGGGCGACTCGACAATAATTAATGATTTAGACATGTTTGTTTTACTTGTTCTATTGGTTGAACTGGTTTTATTGGTTGGACTGGCCTGGATCAGCTAACCCACTAAAGCGGAAGAAAACATCAATTTTTTAGGACTATTTTCAATATCTCCTTGAGAGGTATAAGTACCTTAACAGTAGGTGTAAATATTTTATTTTAAAAGTCATTTTTTTATTTCTTGTTTTTTATTACAGGGTTTCAGGTGTAAATCACAGCAGAACCGATAAAACAAATTCAACCAGAGAAAGTCAACCGCTATTTTTTTTAATGCTTAACTTTTCTCTTTTTTATGAAACTGTTTACCAGGCAGCGCCTCCACAACTCCTTTCAACTCCAGCATCATCAACAACTCGCTGACCTTGTGGGCAGGAAAACCGCTTTTATTGATAATTTCATCAATAGTCATGGGATAAATATCCAGAAAAGTAAAGAGACGCCTTTCTTCGCCGGAAAGACCTTTCCCCTCTTTGTCTTTTCTTTTCTCTGCCGGAGAGACATAAGAAGGAGCGGACCACGGAAGTTCGTCAAGAATATCCTGGACAGTATGAACCAGCTTGGCCCCCTCCTGAAGAAGCCGGTGGCTTCCCTCGCTCTTACTGGAATCAATTCGGCCCGGTACGGCAAAAACCTCTCGGCCCTCATCCAGGGCGAGTTCCGCCGTGATCAGCGAACCGGATCGACTGGCCGCCTCAACCACAACAACTCCCAGGGACAGGCCGCTGATAATCCGATTTCTGGCTGGAAAACGAAAACCGTCAGGCTTGGTTGTAAAAGGATATTCCGTCACCAGAGCTCCATTGACGGGAATCTGGTCGTACAATTTTCTGTTGCGGGGAGGATAAACCACATCAAGCCCGCATCCCAGCACGGCAACAGTTCCGCCAGCGGCTGACAGGGTGCCCTGGTGTGCAGCCGTATCAATCCCCAGGGCCAGGCCGCTGACAATGGCAAGCCCCCGCCTGGAAAGCCGGGCAGCCAAATCATGGGCTATCCTCTGACCATAAACGGTTGCCGCCCTGGCCCCGACAATACCCACCGAAGCCTGGTTAAGAACTGCGGGATCCCCCTTGACATAAAGAAGAAACGGCGGATTGTGAATTTCACGCAAACGGGATGGATAAGAGGAATCATGGAGAGAAATGATACTTACCCCTCTTTTTTCCGCTCTTTTGATTTCAGCTTCCACCCGGACTGAATCAGGGCCTGCCACCAGGGCGGCAGTCGTGTTTTTTCTGAGCCCGGAAATCTGCTGGAGATCTTTTAATGTCGCCTTGAAAACTTCTTGAGGGCCGCCAAAATAATCAACAAGCCGGGTACACCAAGTGGATCCCAGGCCCGGGGTTAAATAAAGACTGAGCCAATCTTGCAGATTTCCTTTCATATCAGAAGAATATCTTGGGGAGGGGAAAAGAAAGCAGGGAAAAAATGATCAATCTTTTATAAAACTCTCAAGCTGTTTCCGCCGTGATGGATGTTTTAACTTTTTCAACGCCTTTGCCTCAATCTGCCGGATGCGCTCCCTGGTCACGGAAAAACTTCTACCAACCTCCTCCAGCGTCAGATCCGATCGCGTGCCAATCCCGAATCGCATGCGCAGCACCCGTTCTTCCCGCGGCGTCAACGATGACATTACCCTCCGGAGATTCTGGCGCAAATCATGCATTATTGTTGCCTCATGTGGAGAAACAGCGTCGACATCTTCAATAAAATCAGTTAAAAAACTGTCCTCACTGTCTCCTATTGGCGTATCGAGAGAAACGGGCTCCTTGGTAATCTTAAGAATGTTACGCACCTTTTCAAGATCAAGATCAAGCCGCTCCGACATTTCCTCAGGCGTAGGTTCACGGCCATACTCCCGGGAAAATTCTTTTGATCCCTTCATCAACCGGTTGATGGTATCGATCATGTGCACCGGAATACGAATCGTTCGGCCCTGATCGGCAATGGCCCTGTTAATCGCCTGCCTGATCCACCAGGTGGCATAGGTACTGAATTTATAACCACGGCGGTATTCAAATTTTTCAACTGCCTTCATCAGGCCGATGTTTCCTTCCTGAATCAGGTCAAGAAGTTGCAGACCGCGGTTTGCATACTTCTTTGCCACACTGACGACAAGACGAAGATTAGCGCGGGTCAATTCCTGCTTGGCTACACTGGAAATCTTTTCCCCCAGGGCCATCCCTTCCATGGTCTGGGCCAACGACTCGTGATCAATCCCATGCTCATCCTCAAGTTCACACAGCATCACATCCAGTTTTCCCGCTTTTTCCGGCTGTTTTTTCATCTTCAGCCTAATAGCGGAAAACCGTTTTGCGAGTCCCTTAACATTCTCTATAATCTCAGCAAGATACTTGAAACAAATTCGATCATCCTGAAAAAGACGGGCAACCGTAAAATTACATCTTTCCAGACGAACCATAATTTTTACGGCCTTTCCCTTGTCAGTTTCAGGATCAAGAAGATCGGCCCGTAAGGCTTCTCTTTCACGGTCAATTCGCTCTGCTTCTCCGATCTGCCAGAGAAACTGCTCCTGCCGTACCCTGATTCCTTCATGATCCGATTCATCCAGGCCACGCAGAATATCGAAAATCTGCCGTTTTCCCGAAAGAAGATCTTCCTTCATCCTGGCAAGGCTTGACAGAGCTGTCGGTACAGCCAGAATCATTTTTTGGATCTGCCTGTCTCCCTGCTCAATACGCTTGGCAATTTTCGTTTCTTCTGCTGAGCTCAAAAGGGCAACGGCGCCCATTTCCCGTAAATAGGCTTTTACAGGATCAAGTTGAGGGCTTGCCTCCTTGAGAGATGACAGCGGTTTCCTACCGCGACGCTTCCCCCTTTTAGGAAGAATCATTGCCAATTCATCGTCATCAACATCGGACAGATCCTGATCTGAATCCCCAACATTTTTATTGTCAAATATCGAAGTCAAATCATCCATGGGCTCTTCGCCGGTTTTTCTGTACTTTTTACGCATTTTTATATCATCCAGACATCGTATTTAGTATAAATAATCTCTATGATATTATGTTGTCGACGTTTCGTCCATTTCTTTTTTCTTTTCAAGGAGTTCCATGAGCAGTGCCTCATCATTCGCCTGATGAGCTTCATTAATACGCCGGGTTATTTCGTTCTTTTCCTGATCAAGAATATGATACTTAATCCAATTTATCATCTCACCGGCTACCTCGTTTTTCTTCTCTTCCGAAAAGGCGGAAATTTTGATAAAAAGACTGGAGATTAGAGACCTCTCTCTGCTTGAAAGCTGTTCCAGAAGCAGATCCACAACTGCAATTCCCTTGGCCGGTGCAATGTCTTTCATACAATTAACAATCACCTGACAAATATCATGATCCATGACTTTTTCAATACCCGCGTCAAGAAACGTCTCAAAAAACTCAGGATAATAGAGTAAAAATTCCAGGATCTGCCTCTGTTTCAACGGCAGATCAGGAGAGCAATGGTTCCGCTTGTGCCCGGTGGACGCTGTTGACAAAATCGATTGTTTATCATTTTTTAAAAGCTGCTCCGGCTGCAGACCCAGCTTCCGGCTGAAGTGTGACACAAATAGAGAACGTTGCAGATTCCGGTTTCCCATGCTCTTGATGATGGGCCTCAACTCATTGACAATTTTCCCTTTTCCTTCCAAGGTCAAACCGTGCTCCTCCACCAGGCGCTCAAAAACGAATTCCGGCAAGGACCGGGCCTTGTCAATCTCTTTCTCCATCTGTTTTTCGCCAAAGGCTCTGACAAAGGTATCGGGATCATGATCAGGAGGTAAAAGAACAACCCGCGCATCAAGCTGTTCGGTCAAAAATAGAGGCACCGCCCTCATTGCCGCCTTGAGACCGGCTGCATCACCGTCAAACAGCAGGACAACCCCGGAGGCATATCTTTTCAGAATTCTGACCTGATGCGGGGTCAGGGCCGTGCCCAGGGGAGCGCAGACATTACCGATATTGTGGGCTGCCAAAGATAATAAATCAAAATTGCCCTCAACCAGAATAATCCGCTTTTTTTTCCGAATTTTTTGTTTATTCTGATAAAGACCGTACAACGACCAACTTTTGTTGAAAACCGGGGTTTCCGGCGAATTAAGATATTTCGGCTCACCACTGCCGAGAATCCGGCCGCCAAAAGCAATCACTCTGCCAGTGACATCAAAAATAGGACAGACAATCCGGTCACGAAACCGGTCATAATGGCCGCCTTGCTTCTTTTCCGCGACAAGTCCCGCATCAGCCAAGATTTCAGGGCTGATATTGGCAGCTCTCAAAGCCTTAAGAAGAAAATCCCAGCGTTCGGGCGCATAGCCAAGCTGAAATGATGTAACAATGTCAGTGGGAATCCCTCTTTTCTCCAGGTATTCCCTGGCTGCCCGGGCATCGGGATGATGCAGCAGAAAATCATGATACAGGTCTGCCGCCTTTTTATTGGCCTCATAAAGCCTGTCTTTCTTCCTGAGGCGGGCCTGATCCGTTGCCGATAATTTCTGCTCGGGCAGTTGTATATGATATCTTCCGGCCAGCTCTTTCAGGGCTTCCGGAAAAGTCATCTGATGAAAATCCATCATGAAGGTAAAAACATCGCCGCCAGCGCCGCAGCCAAAACAATGAAAAATCCCTTTTTCCGGATTCACCGTAAAAGAGGGGGTCTTCTCGGAATGAAACGGACATAATCCCTTATAATTAATTCCTGTTTTCCGTAGACTGACTTGCTCGCCGATCACATCGACGATATCGGCCGCATCTTTGACCAGCTGCGCGGTGTTGTCTTGAAAGAAGGCTGTCGTCATAATTTTCTAAGTTCATCGGCCATACAAAAAAGGCGGATGCATAATCAGAAGCAAGATAGTATAGTTTCGTCAACTTGGATGGAATTTTAAATAACCACGAATCGCAGGGGTGCCCCTTGTGGGTACCCTTTCTCTACCCGGCAATCAAAAAAGGGACAACCACAAGGGTTGCCCCTACAGTCAAAACCAAGGTTAACATTTACTCTGTTAAGTTGTAACTATTCATCGCCATAGATCAATATAGAAACGAGATAACCGAATATTTTACTAAAATTCAGCTCAAACAAAAATAAT
>JAOZOY010000013.1:18060-52130 GCA_029933005.1 Deltaproteobacteria bacterium | reverse complement strand
TGGGCTACAGGGTGCATTTGGCCAATCCAGCCGGTATTCAGAAGCATAAGGGACTCAAGTATAGAGATGATCAATATGATTCATTTTGGTTGGCTCATTTGCTGTGGTTAAATATTTTGCTGGAAGGATATATCTATCCCAAAGAGGATCGGCCGGTACGTGATTTATTGAGAAAAAGAGGTCATCTGGTGAGATTAAGGACTTCTCTTATAATCAGCCTGCAGGGAATTATCAGTAGAACTGGAATCGGAAAAATTCTTTCACTAACCATTATGCTGGAGACAGGCTCCATCAAGAGATTTACCAAAGTTGGCAATTTTTCTTCTTATTGCCGCAAAGTTCCAACATCCTGGACAAGCAATAACAAAAAAGAAAGGTAAGGGCAACAGCAAAAACGGCAATAAGTATCTGGCCTGGGCCTTTTCAGAAGCGGCAGAGTTCTGTAGACGATATGATAACCTGGCCAGAGCATTTTACAAGCTGACTTCAAATTCAAGAATTATTTTTGTAATTCGGATTGGCGCGTGCGCCTGTTACCCCACTGTCTTCCGCGTCCGGTACGCGCCAAGGGCCAGCAAGGCTAAACCAAACATATACAGGCTGGGCGGCAGTGGTACCGGCGATGCCACAACCGTCAAGCTGGCGGTTGTGTCGGTAAAGCTGAGGTCGAAAATTTTGCCGGAGAGGCTTGGTAGCAGCACCTGATCGAAGTCTCCCAGAATATTGCCTGCAAGGAGAAAATCGAAGCTGTTGCCCAGGATGGGGTCGAAACCGTCCAGCAGGCTGACGTTCAGGATCCCTGCCAGGTTGGCGGTACCGCTAACCGTCAGGCGGTCGAATTCGCTGCCGGCAATCAGTCCGCTGAGTTCAATGTCGAGTATGCCGCCGGCTCTCTGAATAAAGTCGCCGGTAATGGTCAGCAGGCCCGGAGATTCTCCAGGAGCCACGGTGCCCTCGTTAACGATGCCTGAGGTGCTGGCATTGAAGGTGCCGTTGCCGCCCAGCAAGCCGCCCGCCTGGTTGGTAAAGGAATTGCCCAGGATGGTCGCCGTGCTGTCGTCCAGCAGGATCAGGGTGCCGCTGTTGGTGTGGTCGGAATCGGCGGTACCCATAGTGATGTTGGTGGCGACAGACAGTTTGGCCTTGTTGGCCACCGTGCCGTTGATGATGCGGTTGCCGCCGCCCTCCATGATGATATGCCCCATGCCCTGATTGACCAGCACGCTACCGGTGCCGATGTTCAGTGTAGTGCTGTTGCTTCCGGTGCCGTTACCGCCGGTGCGCATGACCAGGGTGCCGTTGTTGACCAGGCCCTGATGAAAATTCAGGACCGGGTTGTCCAGCGATGTATTGTTATTATAAGAATTGAGGTTGATAGTGCCGTTATTGGTGGCCGGGCCACCGATATCAAGGACCCAGGCAGAATAACTGTCCCCCTGCACTTCCATCACCCCGTTGTTGACCAGAGCTGTGTTGATGGCGCCGCCATTGGCCAGAGTCAGGGTGGAGGAGTTGGTCAGGGTGCCGGGACCGCTGACCTGGGTATCGTTATCGGCGATGAGCAGCGGCGAGGCGCCGTTGCTGTAAGCCCCGGCCAGAACCAGGTTGGCGTTGCTGCGCACGTTGATACTGCCGCCTCCCTCGAAGGTGGCGCCGCCGGCCATGTTGAAGGTGCCGCCGGAAATGGTGACAGAGCTGCCGGAATCGATGGTGATATCTCCGCTGTTATCGAAGCTGCCGTTGGAATTGAACCAGAGTACGCCGTCTTCCACGTCTATGCTGCCGGTGTTGGCCATGTTCTGGAAACTTTGCAGGGTGAGATTACCGCTGTTGAGACGCAGATCACCGCCGTTGTTCCAGCTGCTGCCGGCGCTGGAGCCGTTGCCGGAGAAGATAACGTTACCGCCGTTGCCAGTGAGGTTACCGCTGCCGCTCCAACTATGGATGGCAGATACATTCAGATCACCGCCGGCGTTGATATTAATACTGCCGTCATTGATGTAGTCACCGTTGTTGCGCTCAAAACGGGTGGTAGCGGCAATTTCGATGGTACCCTGGTTGTTCAGATGAGCCTTGATGTAGCGGTTGCCGCCGGCCTGGATGTCGATGGTGCCGCCGACGCTGTTGGAGACGGTGCCCGAGGTGCCGCCGGAGAGTGTTGTGCTGTTGCTTCCGGTGCCGTTACCGCCGGTGCGCATGACCAGGGTGCCGTTGTTGACCAGGCCCTGATGAAAATTCAGGACCGGGTTGTCCAGCGATGTATTGTTATTATAAGAATTGAGGTTGATAGTGCCGTTATTGGTGGCCGGGCCACCGATATCAAGGACCCAGGCAGAATAACTGTCCCCCTGCACTTCCATCACCCCGTTGTTGACCAGAGCTGTGTTGATGGCGCCGCCATTGGCCAGAGTCAGGGTGGAGGAGTTGGTCAGGGTGCCGGGACCGCTGACCTGGGTATCGTTATCGGCGATGAGCAGCGGCGAGGCGCCGTTGCTGTAAGCCCCGGCCAGAACCAGGTTGGCGTTGCTGCGCACGTTGATACTGCCGCCTCCCTCGAAGGTGGCGCCGCCGGCCATGTTGAAGGTGCCGCCGGAAATGGTGACAGAGCTGCCGGAATCGATGGTGATATCTCCGCTGTTATCGACGCTGCCAGAAAAAATGACGTTGGCACCGGAGGGCATGATCAGGCTGCCGCTGTTGAGCAGGCCGCCGTTGATGGTGGTATTGCTCTGCAGCGTCAGTTCTCCGGCGTTGAATAGATTACCATTCCAGGTGGTACCGTAGAGATTGGCCTTGCCAGCCTGAATCCAGCTGTCTCCATAGATATTGATAGTTTTGTTCCAGGATATGAACTGGGCATCGGCCGAGTTCAGGATGAAGCTGTTGACAGTGGGATTCAAATCCAGCGTGACAGTGTAAGGATTACCTGTCGCACTGATCAAGACGTCATCGGTCGTACCTGGGACCGCAACCGGATTCCAGTTGCCGGCGGTGCCCCAGTTGCCGCTGACAGCAGCGTTCCAGTCGATTGCGATGGCTTGGGCGGCACCGGGTGTGATGAAGAGACCCAGGCAGCAGAGGATGATGATCAGGGCCTGCTGGGGATTGGCATGTGTCCTCAGTCTCCTGAAGTTTCTCTTGTCATGGCGCGAAATCATAATACTCTTTCCTTACGATGATAGGTGATAAAAAAGTGCTTTTCAGCATCCTGCTGAAAAACACAGATAACCGATGATTCCACATCAATCACGCACGCAAAAATTTTATCCTAATCACCGCTTTCAACAATGTCAATCGCATTTAATTCGCGATTTATGCCTGTTGCTTTCTTCCAGAAAAACTGTCGAAAAAAAACAAAAGATACCGCTGACTTCGAATTCGAGAATTATTTTTGTAATTCAGAATCTTATCCTTTCATCCGGAAAATCAAATTGGCGTATTCGCCTGTTACCGCGGTCTTCCGCGTCCGCTACGAGCCAAAGGCCACATGCCGAAGCCGAACATATACGGGAAAACTGCGGCAAGAGCTTCCAAGTGGTCAAAGTAGCACTGCCGTTGACGATTCGCGAGGTGGCATAAAAGCAGAATAGCGTCGCAGGCAAGAGCTTTCGCTGGGCACCAGGAACAAATAGTAGAGCCCTGGGGGAACTCGCAAACTCTGCAAAGAAACAGCAGGAGGTAACGATATGTTTTTAGCTGTTTCTGGGTTGACTTGGAGCTAGCGAGTGCTTTAAAATTTTTACACAAAAATTATTTAAACTATCCCCTGATTGCATTGCTTTTAAGGTTATTACTTTGTGTAAGTCACACTCTAAACGAAGTTAGAATTTTCCGGAGTATTTTTTGTTGGTTGGTTTGGGAAGAGGTAACCCTTCATTTTGTATATTTCAATCCACTCATCTACAATTTGACAAAGCTCATGGTAAACTTTTTCCTCATCTTCTCCATGACAACATTGGCCAATCCAGCCAGGAATTGGTAACCAATCACAGGGTGCCTTTCAAGCAGCCTTCCTGATCCATGCAAAATCAGGTTCTTAATCTTTGAAATAACTGGCCATCGCAGCCACGAGTACCTCAAAGGTGGATTTGCCCTGAAGCCGACAAGTCTGCCTGAGGGATAGAATTCGTTCCACCCAGCGTTTTCCTTTTTCACTGCGTGTCCCCTTACTGCGTTTACGCCAGAGTACAGCAAAGCAAATCATCCGTTCCGCGAAATTATTGGTGGGTTCCACGCCTTCCTCAATCAGGAACGTAAACAGTGCATCCATAACAACAGGGCACTCTTTCTCTACCTCTACTATCAACTATTACACATCTACTTTGTCTGACAGCCGGTTCGGCAACCGCTCATTTTTTTGACTACGACATATGTCGGATAGTCAAGAAAATGACTTACACTCTTTTACCACCTAAAAAAAACAGGCCAAAAAAATAAAAAGAATTAAGGAAAGCAAGGAATTAGCGCTTGTTTTCTAATTTAAATTGACAATGGCATAATAGTTGCCAAAATAGTTCTATACAAAATTAACAACCTACTGAAACAGGAGAAAATCCATGGCTGATGAAGAAAAACAGGCCGAGGAAACCGAACAGCCCAAAAAATCAAAAAAACTGCTCTTTCTCATTGTTGGTCTGATCGGTCTTATTGCGCTGGGCGGCGGCGGTTTTTTCGCCTACAAAAAGTTTCTGGCACCGCCTCCGATTGTAGAAGAGGCACTGACCACGAAAAAAAATGAGGCCGAGACCGTTGGCGAAATGTTTGCCATGAAGCCCTTTATTGTCAATCTGGCCGATCCCAAGGGCAAGCGTTACCTGAAAATCAAACTCAGCCTGGAACTTGAGACCCCGGAACTCCTGGAAAAAGCCGCAAAACTCGAGCCCAAGCTGCAGAACATCGTCATCATGATGCTCACCAGCCTCTCCTTTGAAGAGGTCATGACCCCGGAAGGAAAGGTAAGAATCCGCGATGAACTCCAGGAACGCTTCAACCAGGTGATCAGGCCGGATAAAATAAAAAATATCTACTTTACAGAATTCGTCGTTCAATAAACCAGCATGGCTGGACCAAAAAACTTCCAGTCACGGCAAAACATGAAAATTCTTTTTTTGCTTCCCGGCTCGTCTGGGTGGATTTTCGGATTAATATGGAACAAATACTAAGCCAGGACGAGGTCGATGCTCTACTCAAGGGCATATCCGGTGGAGAAATCGAGGAGCCGGAAGAAATTGTTGAGGAAGAAGTGCAGGATTATCAGCGTTACGATTTTTCCCGCCAGGAACGTATCGTCCAGGTCAGGATGCCGGCCCTGGACGTTATCAACGACGCCTTTCTCCGCTCGATCCGGACTTCCATCTCCAACACACTGCGTCGAATTCTGGATATCACCGCCGTCCCAATGGAGCTTGACCGCTTCGGCGCTTTTGTCCGGACACTGCCTGTGCCAAGCAGTCTGCAGATATTCAGAATGGATCCTTTCCGGGGACATGCCCTCTTTGTCCTTGAGCCCAAACTGGTTTTTTCCCTTGTGGAAAGTTTTCTGGGAGGCAGCGGAACCAGGAATGTCAGAATCGAAGGAAGGGATTTCACCCCCATTGAACATCGTTTAATCCGCAGAATTGTTAATCTTCTTCTTAATGACCTGGAAAAGGCCTGGCACTCTCTGCACCCCGTCGAGGTCCGCTTTATCCGCAGCGAGATCAATCCGCAGTTCGCCAAAATATGCGAACCCGAGGATATTGTCGTTATCAACCGTTATGAAATCGACATGGACAGGTCCGTGGGCAGCATTACTTCGTGCATTCCGCTGGCAAACCTTGAATCCGTTAAGTCGAAACTACTGACCACCTTTACACGAGACCAGAGCGAGGAAGACATCACCCTCAAACGCATTCTCGCGGAGAACATCAAAAATGTCGAGGCGGAAATCAAGGTGGAACTGGGTAATGCCCGGATCTCTGCCGGTGATATCATTGAGCTTGAAAAAGGCGACATTATTCAGCTGGATAAACGAAGGGATGACCTCCTGCCCGTATACATAGCCGGCATAAAAAAATTCATGGGATCCCCGGGAATTCACCGGGGAAACAAGGCCTTGCTCATTAACCATAAAACAATGGGCCAATAAACAAAGTGTCCGGTCACCAGCGATAACGATAAGGAGAAAAAATGGCTGACAAATCCCTGGACGACTCCTGGGCCGATGCCCTGGAAGAATCAGAAGAATCAAATGAAGGCAATGTTGACAATAAAGACAAAAAAGTCGAATCCGGTGCTTCCGAGGATGCCGCATTCGCCGAACTCGGCAACGGCAAAACAAGCTCTTCCGGCGAACGTAATCTCGATTTCCTACTGGATCTACCCCTGAAGGTAACGGTGGAACTCGGCCGCAACACCATGCTGATCGACAAAATGCTGCAAATGACTCAGGGATCAGTCATTGAACTTGAAAAGGCGGCCGGAGAACCCGTTGAAATTTTTGTCAATAACAAACTTCTCGGCAAAGGCGAAGTCATTGTCGTCAATGACCGCTTCGGCGTCCGTATCACTGAGATTATCAGCCAGGCTGATCGAATCAAAAATATGAGCTAGAAGGCTGTTTGAGAATAAAAAAATGACCAGATTTTCTCTTCTCCTTTTCACCCTGCTCGCCCTCTGCCAGACGAGTTGGGCTGGCAACGAGCCGGCGGCCGGCGCCATTGACAACCTTGCCACCACAGGCTCGCTTCTCTTCCTTTCCCTCAAGGTGATTGGCGGTCTGGCCCTGGTGATTGGACTTATGGTGCTACTCGTGATCTGGCTGAAAAAGCTCGGATTCAGCCAAAAAACATTGAAACAGGGTTCTCTGATTCGGATTCTTGATACACGAATGATAGGTCCAAAAAAATATGTCTCCGTCCTGCAAATAGCTGATCAAAATATCGTTGTCGGTATCACTGATCAACAAATAACCATGCTGACCGGACTGAACGACGACCCTGCTCTGAAAATAGATAAAGGAAAGGAAGACAACACATCAGAAACTTTTTCCAGCCTGCTTGCCAGGGCTTCAGGTTTTTCCAGAAAGCAATGAACGGATCACAGGTCAAAAAAATGTAAGCGGTCACAGGCACCGAATCTAGCCGCGATCAGGGCGTTCGACATAGAGGGACTATAGTCGCCCGCCCTGCTTACGGCAATTTTCGGCACCTGTGACCGCTTACAAAATAAGACATTTCACAAAAAAATGAGAATTTCACCCCGTGATTGATTTCAAAAAAATTATCATCCCTCTGCTTGTTATTCTGTCGACAATAACCTTTTGGTCAGCAATGGCGGAAGCAGTGACTTTGCCCACGGTCCAAGTCGGTCTGCAGGAAACGGATAACCCAAAGGATGTGGCCACCATCATCGAGATTCTGCTGATGTTCACAATTCTGTCCGTGGCACCGGCCATCCTGCTGATGACCACCTGTTTTACCCGCCTGGTGATTGCATTTTCCTTTCTGCGCACTGCCATGGGAACGCAACAGATGCCGCCGACCCAGGT
Organism: Deltaproteobacteria bacterium; assembly: GCA_029933005.1. Lineage (GTDB taxonomy): Bacteria > Desulfobacterota > Desulfobulbia > Desulfobulbales > SURF-16 > JAGHCC01. The sequence goes on along the minus strand of JAOZOY010000013.1, from coordinate 44,602 downwards.
ACTTATCGGGCTGTCGCTTTTTCTCACTCTGTTCATCATGTCGCCGGTGCTGAAACAGATTAATGACCAGGCCGTCAAGCCCTACATATCCGAGGAGGTCAATCTGGAACAGGCATTTAAGACAGGTCTGCAACCGCTCCGGAGCTTCATGTTTAAACAGACAAGGGAAAAAGATCTGGCCCTGTTCCTGTCCATGGCCAAGCTTGAAAAACCGGCCAACAAGAACGAGGTGCCGTCTTCGATTCTAATACCGGCCTTCATGATCAGTGAACTGAAAACTGCCTTTCAGATCGGCTTTATTCTCTTTCTGCCCTTTCTGGTGATTGACATGGTGGTGGCCAGTGTTCTGCTTTCCATGGGTATGATGATGCTGCCGCCGGTTATGGTCTCACTGCCCTTTAAACTTCTGCTCTTTGTCCTTGTTGACGGCTGGCATCTCATTGTCGGCTCACTGGTGCAAAGTTTTGGGGTGTAAGCGCTTTTCTTCGGCATACTAATATTTTTTAATGTATCGATAAATACTTTGCAATATCAAATAATTACAGCTAAATTTTCACTCAATTTCGGATTTTTGAATGCGGATTTCGGTTCATTCAGAAAATTCCGCAATCCGGAATCCGCATTCAAAAATCGAAAATTGGAGCAAAAATGACCCCTGTTGAAGCCATTACCCTGGGAGAAAAAGCCATTATCATTACCCTGCTTCTTTCTGCGCCGCTTCTTCTCATCGGTATGGCGGTGGGCCTGCTGATCGCTATTTTCCAGGCCACAACGCAAATTCAGGAAATGACACTGACTTTTGTTCCGAAAATTTTTGCAGTGATGCTGGCCATGCTCTTTTTTTCATCCTGGATGATGATCAAGCTGACGGATTATACCCGGGAACTGATTCTGAGCCTGCCGGATATTATTCGTTGAATAGTGGATCAGAGAGGCAAAGAGCAGAGGGGCTGGGATAAAAAGATGATCGACACGGGATTACTCAACTGGACAATCAGTCAATTTCTCTGCCTGGTTACCATCATGATCAGGGTGGTACCGTTGATTTTTTTTATGCCGGTCATTGGCTCGCCCTCGGTGCCAAGCCACATCAAGGTGCTCTTATCCTTGATGATCGCTCTGGTTCTGGTTCCTGTTGTCCCGGTCACCCCTGCGGATCTTCCGGAGAGTATTCCTGGCCTGCTTCTTTTTGTCGTCACCGAGATCTGCTTCGGAGCCTTACTGGCGGTTCTGGCCCGCCTCGTTTTTGCCGCATTTCAGATCGCCGGCCAAATGGTGGGTATTCAGATGGGCATGGGCATGGCTGGTGTCATGGACCCACAATTCGGCACCCAGGTCTCCCTGGTGGGCCAATTCTGGAACGTGATCGCTATCCTGATTTTTCTGGCCATGAATGGTCATCATATCTTTATCAAAACCTTGATCGAGAGCTTTATCTGGGTGAAACCGGGTTCCCTGCACCTGACCCAGGCCACATATAACGGCATGATGCAGGCCACTGCCCAGATGTTTGTCATCGCAGTCAAAATTATGGCCCCGGCCTCGGCGGCGGTTTTTTTCACCCATGTGGGCATGGGTATTATTGCCAAGACCGTGCCGCAGATTCCTATCCTGATTGTGGGAATGCCGTTAAATATTGGCGTGGGCTTCATTTTTGTCGGACTTTCCCTGGGCTACTTTCTGCCTTTGATAATGAACTACTTTGAACAGCTTGGCCGGGATCTGCCCAGAATGGCGGCGGGGATGGGATAAACTAGAAGTCAGGAGTCAAGAGACAAAAGGTAAGCGATCACAGGCACCGAATCTTACCGCTATCAGGGCGTCTGACATAGGGGGGCTATAATCACCCGCCCTGCCTACGGTAATCTCCGGCACCTGTGAACGCTTACAGAAAAAGGTTACAGGAAAAATTGAAAAATGGCTGAAGAATCCAGCGGCCAGGAAAAAACCGAGGAGCCCACTGCGCGCCGTCTGGCTGAAGCCAGAAAAAAGGGGGACATTGCCAAAAGCATGGAGGTGCCGTCTGCGGCCGTGCTGCTGATTGGCCTCATGACACTTTATTTCCTTGGCGGTTTTCTTCTCGAGCGTTTTATGCTGGTTCTTCACTATTACCTGGGCCATCTGCATACCATCAATATTATCCCGGTAAATATGCCCATGATGACCAGGGAAGCCATGATCCAATTCAGCATTATGGTAGGGCCCATGATGGGGGTCATCCTGGTCACGGCCCTTGTGGCCAACTTTGCCCAGGTAGGTTTTCTTTTCAGCACTGAAAAGATCACACCGAAGTTTGAAAAAATCGATCCGATCAAGGGATTTGGCAAAATTTTTTCCATGCAGACCCTGGCAAATACGGTCAAATCAATCGCCAAGCTTATCATTGTTGGTTATGTGGCCTATGCGGAGGTCAAAAAATCCATGGACGAGATCATCCCTCTCATGGATCAGGAAGTGATCGAAATTTTATTTTTTTACACCAGAATCGCTTTCTGGATTTTTTTAAAATCAGCGCTGATTATTGCCTTACTCGCCGCTCTGGACTATGCCTTTCAGCGTTGGCAATTTATGAAAAAAATGAAGATGACAAAACAGGAAGTTAAGGAAGAGGCCAAAATGACCGAAGGTGATCCCCATGTGAAAGGCAGGATCCGCTCAATCCAAATGGAAATGGCCAGAAAAAGAATGATGACGGAGCTACCCGACGCAGACGTGGTGATTACCAACCCCACCCGTCTGGCTGTTGCCCTCCGTTATGACAACGACTCCATGACAGCGCCCATAGTGGTGGCCAAAGGCGCCGGCGTAATCGCCAAACGGATCAGGGAAGTGGCCAAAGAACATAAGGTGCCGATTGTTGAAGACAAACCCCTGGCCCGCGCCCTGTTTAAAACCGTCGACTTGAATGAAACCGTTCCGGAAAACCTCTTCCAGGCGGTTGCCGAGGTTATGGCCTATGTCTATAAGCTCAGGCAGAATGCAGCATAGAACGGCTGGAAGTAGAAAAGCAAGAATATAAAGAAGGTAGAGAAGTAAAAAAGAAAAATGGCCGAATCAACGGAAAAAATTTCAGGCTTCAAAGCCATCAACATGGATCCATCCAGTTTACTGATGGCGGTGGGAGTGGTGGGTATCCTCATTATCATGATCCTGCCTCTTCCCACCATGCTGCTGGATCTGCTGCTCTCCCTGGGCATCACCATGAGCCTGACCATTCTGCTGATGTCCATGTACAACACCAATCCTCTTGATTTTTCGTCCTTTCCTTCCCTTTTACTTTTAACCACGCTTTTCCGGCTTTCCCTGAACATCGCCTCCACCAGGCTGATTCTGCTCCACGGCCATGAGGGTCCAGGGGCCGTCGGCCGGGTCATCCAGTCTTTTGGTGATTTTGTCGTGGGCGGCAGTTTCGCGGTGGGGACCATCATCTTTTTAATCATGGTGCTTATTAATTTTATCGTCATTACCAAGGGTTCCGGCCGAATTGCCGAGGTGGCGGCCCGTTTCACCCTGGATGCAATGCCCGGCAAGCAGATGGCCATTGATGCCGACCTCAACGCCGGACTGATTGACGAAGAAACAGCCAAACAACGGCGCCAGGAAATCAGCAAACAATCCGAGTTTTACGGGTCCATGGACGGTGCCAGTAAGTTTGTCCGAGGTGAGGCCATTGCCAGCATTGTCATTATGGTAATCAACATCATCGGCGGCCTGTGTATCGGCTTTTTCATCCAGAACATGGATCTCTTCCAGGCCGCCGAAACCTTTACTCTGCTGACCATTGGCGATGGCCTGGTCTCCCAGATTCCATCATTGATCATCTCCACATCAGCCGGTATTATTGTCAGCCGCGCCGCATCGGACGTGGGCATGGGCAAAGAACTCTCCATTCAGTTCGGCAGACAACCCCAGGCACTGGCAGTCTCATCAGGCATTATCCTGCTCTTCGGCCTGATACCGGGCCTGCCCCACGTTCCCTTCCTTATACTGGGCATCTGCATGGGGGGCCTGGCCTGGTTTGCCTTTCAGTATCAGGCCAAGGAACAGGAAAGTGAGGCCATTAAGGAGGAAGAAGAGAAAAAAGCAACCGAGGCTCTGCCTGGTTCTCCGGAAACCGTGGAGTCGCTGTTGAACCTTGACATCCTTGAACTTGAGGTGGGTTACGGTCTCATCCCCCTGGTTGATGATAGCCAGGAAGGTGATTTACTGGAACGAATTCGCGGCATCAGGCGACAGTTTGCTACGGAAATGGGTCTTATCATACCTCCGCTCCATGTCCGCGATAACCTGCAGATTAAACCGGATGAATATGTTCTTGTCCTTAAAGGGATCGAAATTGCCAGGGGTGAACTGATGATGGGTTATCTGCTGGCCATGGATTCCGGCGCGGCAAAACGGGAAATTGAAGGCATTCCCACAACGGAACCGGCTTTTCAACTGCCCGCCCTGTGGATTGCCGAAGACAAAAAAGACGAGGCTCAGGTTGCCGGCTATACCGTGGTTGATCCATCCACCGTTATTGCCACCCATCTCACCGAAGTGCTGCGCAGCCATGCTGATGAACTGCTTGGCCGCCAGGACACCCAGAAACTCCTTGACAATCTGGCAAAAACCCATCCCAAGGTTGTTGAAGAACTGGTGCCAAACCTGCTTACTCTGGGCGGCGTGCAGAAGGTTCTCCAAAATTTATTGCGGGAACAAGTCTCTATTCGTGATATCCTGACCATCACTGAAACACTGGCGGACTATGCTCCCATGAGTACGGATCCGGACATCCTGACTGAATATGTCCGCCAGAAACTGGCCAGATCAATTATCAGCGCAATGACCGACGAGGACGGCAAAATTTCCGTTCTGACTCTGTCCACTCAGATCGAGGACCTGATTCGGGAATCAATACAAAAAACAGAGCAGGGCTCGTTTCTGACCCTGGAACCGAACTTGGTACGTACTATCATTGAGTCGATCCAGCAGGAAGCTGAAAAAATCCATGAAGAGGGTTTTCAGACTATTCTCATCTGCTCGCCGCTGATCAGAAGACATCTGCGCCAACTTATTGAACGATTCCTGCCCCAGGCCCAGGTAATTTCTCATAATGAAATCACGGCCCAGACCAAAATTGCATCACTGGGGACTATTCAACTGAACACCGAAAAATGAAAATAAAACGATTCGAAGCGCCGGACAATATCACAGCCTTTGCCATGGTTAAAAAGGAGCTGGGTGAGAACGCGGTGATCCTGTCCACGAAAACAATAGACAAAGGAAGCAGCAATGCCCGGTTCGAGGTGATTGCGGCCATGGATTATGAGATTGAAACCATGACGGCTTCCCCGGTGGAAACAGCCGGACAAAAGGCTCCGTCAACTTATGGCCATCACACTTTTCGCGGAAACATCCCGAAGCAGAAGGCAAAACAAATAGATAGGGGAGAAATCAATTTTGAATCCCGTGATCTGAAAATGCGTTTTTCGCGAATGCTGAAAGAACAAACCCGGATAGAAGGGATCAAAAGCCCTGCGGAAAAAAACAAATCAATAAAAATAACGAAAACAAAAGTTGAAAAATGGCGAGACTCTATTATTGAACAGATCCGCATCAATCCCCTGGAAATAAAAAAATCAACCCGACCGGCAATTCTCGCCCTGGTTGGACCCACCGGCGTCGGCAAGACCACATCGGCCGCCAAGCTGGCCGCGTGGTTCAGTCTGCAGGAGAATTGCAAAGTCACGCTGCTGTCAATGGACTGCTACCGGATCGGCGCCACCGACCAGCTGAGGACCTACGCCAGAATAATGCGCCTCCCCTGTGAAATTGTTCTGCGAAAAAAAGATTTGGCCTGCGCTATATCCCGGCATCAGAACAGCGACCTGATTATCATCGATACAGCCGGCAAAAGTCCTTATGACCCTGATCATGTCGCGGAACTTAAAGACTGGTTCACTCCGTTTAATTTCATCAGGCCCTATCTTGTTGTGAGCGCCAGCACCAAGAAAGAGGATATCAAAACTATTATCAACTCATATACCCCACTGGACATTGCCAGCCTGATCATCAGCAAGGTGGATGAAACCAGAACATATGCCACTCTATGCCAGGAGATTGCCGCATCATCCCTGCCGGTTTCCTATCTGGCCTGCGGCCAGCGCGTACCGGAAGATTTCCTGGCAGCATCACGACCCTATCTGCATACCCTGTTTAAAAAAGGCTGGCAAGGATTTGCCGCCATGCTGAACCGAACCGAGTTAAAACCGGCGGACTGGCCGCTCAGGGCATAATAACATCATACAAATGGCCATGCCCACAGAGGGGCACAACAAAGAATGAAAACAGTAAAAAAAATACTGAGGAAAAGATCTGATAAAGTCACTTCCATCTTCTGTCTTCTGGCTTCTGACTTCTGTTTTCTGATAACCTGGAGCCGCTCATGAACCAAGCTGAGACCTTGAAAAGAATAATGTTAAATCAACCGTCGCCAACTCCCCAGGGAGAGGATCTTTCCGGGTTAGTATCCGCTGACGCGCCGCCCCGGGTGATCTGTATCACCAGTGGCAAGGGAGGGGTCGGCAAAACCAATATTTCCGTCAACTTGGCCTATACCCTGAGCCAGACCGGCAAAAAGGTTCTAATCCTTGACGCGGACCTGAACCTGGCCAATGTTGATATCCTGCTGGGCCTGACCCCGAAATACAACCTGCACCATGTCTTCACTGGTGAAAAAAACCTGGCGGATATCATTGTCCGCGGCCCCGGCGATATCATGATTCTGCCGGCAAGTTCGGGCATAATGGAGCTGGCTGATCTCAGCGAGAGCCAGAAACTCTACTTTTTGAGCGAAATGGAAGCTCTCGGCCGGAAAATCGACATCATGCTGATCGATACCGGGGCCGGCATTAACAATAACGTCATCTACTTTACCCTGGCGGCACAAGAACGAATCATCGTCCTGACTCCGGAACCTACGTCCCTCACTGATGCCTATGCCCTGATCAAGGTTCTGTCCAGCCGTCATGATATCAAGAAATTCCGAATCCTGATTAATTCCGCTCATTCCAGACAAGAAGCTCTGGCGGTATTCCGCCAGCTCTCCCTGGTGGCGGACCGCTTTCTTGATTCCCTGTCCCTGGACTTCCTCGGCTATATCCCGTTTGACGACAAACTTCCCAAGGCAGTCAGAGCCCAGCGGTTGCTGACCCAGATTTCCCCCGAAGCAGCGGCCAGCCGGATGTTCATGGAACTTGCGGAACAGCTGTGCCGGGAAGAACCGGAACAACAGCTAGATGGAAATATTAAATTTTTCTGGAAAGGACTCTTTAACCTGTAATATACTTGATGGCATGACCAGACAACAATCACCAAAATTCAAGGATTATACCAAGGCCTATTTCAGCCTTGACAGCCAGTTGACTCCTGAAAAAAGGAACGAGCTGATCCTGACTTATACGCCGCTGATCAAGTATATTGCCAGTCGGCTTGCCGCCAGGCTGCCCCCTCAGATTTCCCTGGATGATCTGGTCAGCTGCGGTGTTATCGGTCTCATTGATGCGATCTCCAAATTCGATCATTCCAAAAACGTTCAGTTCAAAACCTATGCCGAATTCCGGATAAAGGGTTCAATGCTTGATGAACTTCGTTCACTGGACTGGGTGCCCCGGTCAATCCGGAAAAAAAGTCATGAACTGGAAAAAACGTATTCAGCCCTGGAAAAAAAACTGGGAAGGCCGGCCACGGATGAAGAAACTGCCGAGGCCATGAACCTTTCACTTGAAAAATTCTACAAACTTCTGGACCAGACTAAATCGGTTTCCTTTTTAGACATTGAAATGCTGCGCCGGAAAAATCCGGCGGCCTCCAGCTCCTACAACCTGATAGAGGCTTTTTCCGCCAACAGCAAGGATCCCTTTACGAAAATAAATCTCGGTCAAGTTCGTATCTTGATTGCAAAGGCTATTGACCAGCTGCCGGAAAAAGAAAAACTCACCGTATCCCTCTATTATTTTGATGAACTGACCATGAAGGAAATAGGTAAAGTCATGGGCTATACCGAGTCACGAATTTCCCAAATGCACAGCAAGGCCATGTATCGGCTGCGATCAAAGCTGAAAAAAATATTATCGGACGTGTAAACGTAAAACAGGGCACTATTTCTGTCTTTACGAAAAAAGTAAAATTAAGTAATTTAATGACTCAGGCCTTAAGCCGTCTCAACTCATATAAAACAACGAAAGGACTTTGTCCCCAAATAGTATGTTTCCTGGGAGGGAAATAACCCATGCCTGATACCGACATGAAAATTCTTATTGTTGATGATTTCGCAACCATGCGGCGTATTGTAAAAAACATTCTGGTTCAGCTTGGTTACAAACAGATCATTGAAGCCGATGACGGAACAACCGCCGTTGACGTTTTAAAACAGGAAAAAGTCGACCTGATCATCTCCGACTGGAATATGCCTAAAATGACAGGACTGGACCTGCTGAAACATGTTCGGGCTGATGATGGCATGAAAGACACGCCATTTATCATGGTCACTGCTGAAGCCCAGCAGGACAATATTATCATGGCCGTGAAAGCCAAGGTAAGCCAGTATATTGTCAAACCTTTTACCGCTGAGACTCTTGGAGAAAAAATCGATAAAATTTTTGGCGGCTGATGAACCTGTAGATAACACCAAAGACAAGGCACTCTTTGCAGTACCCCTATCTTTTTCTTCCCACACGGGCACGGAAATTACAGACAATAATTCTATGTAACCGTCCAGGTCGACAGGCTGTAGACCTTTAGACAGTGGGAAAGATAAACTTCGAAAACTAATAGCCTTTAGCCTACAGCCTAACCAACCTGAACAGTTACGTTTTTACGAGATCATCATGGCTGCAGAATCTGATTCCGAAAAATTATTAGACTTTGAACTGCCGCCGGAGCTTGATGATGATCTGGACGACGATTGGGAATCAGCGTTTGAAGCGGAAGACTTCATGTTTTCCGGGGAAGATGATTCCGATGATTTTTTCCTGACCGACAATGAATCGAAAGATTTATTTGATGCAGCTTCATTACTAGAAGAGAAAGCAGCCCAAAAAAAAGAAGACGGCATTGAAAAACCGGATGAGACTGACAAAGATGCGGAAACCCTTGTCATACCGGCGACGGTGTCATCCAGAACTATCCCGTTTTCCGTGGTCATTCAGGAAAAGCTGCAGACAGCCCGGCATCGTTTTTCTCTTTTAAAACCGTCCCGGAAAATTCTTGCCGTCTCCCTTCCCGTTCTCATCGTCCTGATTGTCTCAGGCGCTCTTTTCCTTAATTCCGGCGACGAGACGAATGAAAACCAAGTGCAAATTCAATCTTCCGACACGGTTGGCAACAGCAAAAGAACACCGACGTTACCTCAGGAACCAGCCACAATCATTGAGGATGTCCAAGATGCCGGGGAATCAACGTCGGTCGCCCCGCCCGAACCTCCGGTTTCATCCAGGCTCATTCGTAAAAAATGGTCCTTTCCCTCCTTTTTCTTTCAGGCAACCCGGCAGGAGGACCAGGAGACTATCTTTATCTCTTTTGATCTCACCTTAATCGCTCTGCTCAAGGAAAACGAAGAGCTTCCGGAAGATAAAAAAACCTTTGTCAGGAACATGATTTACCAGTTTTACATCAACCGGCCGGCCTATGAACTACAGCATTTTTCTCTCGCCCGTGGAGAAATGATCCGTAAACTCAGATTCTGGATCAAAAAAGAATGGCCCGATACCCCGGTTGACACCATTATCTTTCACCGCTACCAAATCTATAACCCGAATGTGGGAGCTAAATCAAAGTAACGGCCATCCCGGCGAAACGACTCAACCGATTAGCAAATTAAAAAGACATCGAGAATGAAAGTTAGTCTCTCACAGAAGCACAGAGACGCAGAGAAAAAAACTCTGTCAACTCTGTGCCTCTGCGAGAGACTTTCATATAAACCAATCACGTATTCCCCCTCTTTCCAACAGCCCGCCTCGTTATGACATTTTTTTGTCGCCAAGATCCTTTCCGATTGTTAGATTCATAAAAACTGCATTTTCTTTTTACGTGGAATAGGTGGAAAGTAGAATTGTTTTCTGAATAATTACTACTGATTCCCTCCTTTTCCCTAGCCTTATCAGCCTTCAGCGCAGCTGGCTAATCATTTATCAGACATGAAAAGACATTTTTTCCCCAAACTACTTGATCAAGCGGCTCCACGTGAAGGAATGATGCTGATGTTCCTTTCGGTTGGTGTAGGTGCGACCACCGGCCTGGCTGCAGTCCTTTTCATCCGTCTTATTTCCCTTATTCATCATTTTGCCTTTAGCGATTTCGCCAATATGCTCCCCGGCCTGGGCAGGCTCTGGCTTATTGTTATTCCGGTTTGCGGCGCCCTGCTGGGAGGACCGATTATTGCTTTTTTTGCCAGTGAGGCTAAAGGCCATGGAGTGCCGGAAGTCATGCAGGCCCTTATACAGCAAGGCGGCAGGATAAGGCCGCGGGTGGCCGTGGCTAAAATTTTCGCCTCGGCCCTTTGCATCGGCACCGGCGGATCGGCGGGCCGCGAAGGTCCGATTGTTCAGGTTGGTTCAACATTAGGCTCAGCCCTGGGACAGTGGCTCGGCTTTTCCGACGAACGAATCAAAAACCTCGTTGTCTGTGGCGCCGCCGCCGGAATTGCCGCGACCTTTAACGCCCCGATTGCCGGCATTATATTTGCCGTTGAAGTCCTGCTCTGTGATCTGCAGGTCGCGGTTTTCGGCAATGTTGTTATTGCCGCAGTTTCCTCCTCAATTGTCAGCCAGTTTTTTCTGGGAACTAGTCCCGCCTTTTCCGTTCCCGCCTATGGAATGAATTCACCGCTGGACATTCTGCTCTATGCTGTTCTCGGCTTGTTTTCGGCCCTGGTGGCTCTTTTCTTTATTCACCTGCTGAATTCTTTTGAAAATTTTTTTGACAACCTCAACACCCCTCAGATGGTGAAACCGGCCATCGGCGCTCTGCTTCTTGGTATTCTTGCTTTCTTTTATCCCCATGTTTCCAGCGTGATGTCAATTTTTCCCGGTGACTCCAGGCTGGGCCTGCCGCTTCTCGACAACGTCCCCCATATCTATGGCTCGGGCTTTGACTTTATTGCCGAGGTGCTTCAGGGCCACGCCTCTTTCGGCCTGCTGTTCATGTTGATTTTTCTCAAACCTCTGGCAACCTCCTTTACTCTTGGCTCCGGTAATTCAGGCGGTATTTTTGCTCCCGCCCTCTTTACCGGCGCCATGTTGGGCGGCTGCTTCGGCTATGTCGTCAAATGGCTGGCGCCTGACTTTCCCATTGAGATCGGGGCCTATGCCCTGGTCGGCATGGCCTCGGTCTTTGCCGCCGCCGCCAGGGCGCCGCTGACCGCCATGCTTATTGTTTTCGAGATGAGCAATGACTATATGCTTATTCTGCCGTTGATGGCAGCGGGCATGACCGCCTCTTGTGTGGCCCACTGGCTGTATCCGGACTCCATCTATACAATTAAACTGACAAAACGGGGAATCCACTTTGAACAGGGCAAAGATCTCGATATCATGCAGGGAGTGCGGGTGGAAGAGGTCATGAACCAGGATCCCATCACCGTCAACAATGATCAGACTCTGGCTGAATTATTTGCCTTGTTCCAGGAAACACGCCTGCAGGGATTTCCGGTTCTTGACCGGGACAACAAACTGTATGGAGTGGTGTCGCTACAGGATCTGGAGAAAAACTTACAAAACAGAGACCAAAACGGGGAAGGAAAGGATATTCCCCTTAAAGATATCAAGGTGCTGGATATGGCCACACCCCAGCCGATTACGGTTTTTCCCGATGAAGCAACCTGGTCCGCCATCCGCAAGATGGCTCCCCGTGACCTGGCCCGACTGCCTGTTATTTCCCGAGAGGATCCTGATATACTGGTCGGACTGATCAGCCGCAGCGACATCCTGAAAGCCTATCAGGTCGGAATCATGCGCAAGCAGCAGAAGCAGCTCATACTGGATCAGACAACTCTGCGCCGCGGCAAGGATGTCGGCTTTCTTGAACTGACCGTCAGAGAGGCCGGTGGCTGTACAGGTCGACGACTGGCTGATCTGCCGTTGCACCAGAGCACTTCCATTGTCCTCATCAAACGTAGCGACAGTGAAGTTATCCCGGACAGCGAAACGATTTTTCAGACCGGGGATTCAGTCTCTATTTTTTGTCGAACCAGTCACATGGAGGAGATACGGCAGCTGTTTGAAGGGACAGGGGACAGATGATCGGGTAACTGGTCGGCTCTTTTCCCCTTTCTTCTTCCACCTTACACCCCCCAGCCTTCAACCAAAGTTATACAATAAAATGAAATTTTTCAGCTACTCAAATCAAGTAGTCCGCGGCATTGTTCTGACCAGCCTGATTCTTCTCGTCGGTACGATCGGTTATTGGCTGATAGAGGGCTGGAACATTCTCGACTCGCTTTATATGTCAATCATTACCCTGACAACAGTGGGATTCAGCGAAACCCATTCACTCAGTCCCCAGGGAAGAATATTTACTATTTTTCTCCTCGTTATAGGGGTTGGCTTCATCCTCTATATGTTTACTGTTTTAAGCGAAGTCATTGTCAGCGGCCGAATCGAATCTTTTCTGGATAAAAGGAAAATGGAAAAACAAATTGCTGATTTTCGAGGACATTACATTCTTGCCGGTTTCGGACGAATTGGAACGATCATCACCAAGATCCTTGGCAATGCTTTTTCCCTGGTTATTCTGGAAAAAGACCAAAGCCGGGAGTTGGAACTTGAAGAAACAGGACATCCTTTCATTCTGAAAGACGCCAGTCACAGTCAAGCCCTGAAAAGAGCGGGAGTTGAAAGGGCCAGGGCGCTTATCACCGCCCTGCCCACGGATGCCGACAATGTCTATATCACCTTGACGGCCAAAGAATTGAATCCCGATATCATGATTGTCGCCCGCGCCGATCATGCCGACGCGAAAAGAAGATTAAAAAGGGCTGGAGCCGATCATGTGGTGAGCCCCTATGAAATCGGCGCGCGACGAATGGCACTAATCCTGGCAAAGCCCACGGTCATTGATTTTCTGTCGGAATCCGTAAGAACGGGGAATATAGACCGTCTGCTCGAGCTGGAAGAAATCAAGGTTGAGCCGATCTCTCCCCTGGCCGGCCAGACTTTGATTGAGGCGAATCTGAGTGAACGATGCAACATTATCCTGCTTTCAATCAGAAAAAAAAACGGAGAAGAAATTTTCAATCCCAGATACATGGAGGAAATCGACAAAGGCGACACGCTCCTGGTTCTGGGAGAATCCGACGCACTGAAATGCTTAAGAGACCTTGCGGCATTTAAGAACCTCTCCTGATAAGATGTGAGCCCTTAAGAGATTATTATGAAACCAATCGAATCGATTTTAGTCGGGAACAGTCATTCTCCTCTTTTCCCCTCTCCAGGTCGGGGCAAAAAGAAAAGCTGGACAGTCCACCTGTTTTACCCTGTTTTCGCCCTGTTGCTTTTTTCTACATTCCCTCCTGCACCGGCATACGGGGTACAGGTTCACAGCGCTCCGGAAGGCCTTTATGTCCATCAGATGGCCCATGTGTTTTTTGCAGGAGCCATGCTGTTTCTTTTTATCTATTTAAAGAAATTCCCCCTGGGCCACAGCACTGCCTGGCGCCATATCAGCCTCTCGCTTTTCTTCTTTCTCCTGTGGAATATCAATGCCCTGATTGTCCATACCCTTGACGTTCACTTGCCTAAGGATGCCATTATTGCCGGAACCGACTTCTGGAGCCGCCGTTTGGCCACGCCGTTTGACCTGGAGAGATGGATCTATTTCATCACGAAACACGATCATATCTGGTGCGTGCCGGCCATCTTATTTCTTTTCTTTGGTACGCGGGCTTTGTATCGGGAAACTAAAAAAGGGCTGAGAAACCAGGGGAGAGAAGAATGATGGAAAACGGAATTCCTTTATTTTCAGTTTATCTTGTGGATTTTTTGGGTTCAAGCCTGATGATCATTTTTTCCCTGGCGTCTACCTGTTACACCTATGGCCTCAAAAAACTGCAACCAAAGAAAATGCGTTGGAGCTATCTCTTCTGGCTCTGCATGGCTTTAACAATTTTCGCATTATCCCGGTCCATTGGCCATATCCTCAAATACATTTTTGTCTTTCTCGATCATCAAGATATCTGGAAAAAAATCGCGCCCTACTCCGGCGGTCTCAATACCATCACATTCATCATCGTCGGCATCCTCACCTTTTATTATGCCTACATGCATGAAATAATAGATCTATTTCGCAAAGAGGCCAAGGATCTGGCCAATACGAATATCCGTATGAAAGAGGCTCACATGGCCATACGCCAGCTCAACCTGAACCTGGAACAGAAGGTCGACGCGCAAATCAGCAGCATCAGGGAAGAAGAACAAAAATACAGGAACCTCTTTATGCAGTCAAAAGATTTTATTTTTTTCTGCGACAAAGAGGGAAAGATAAATGATGCAAATCCGAGTTTTATCGATTTTCTGAACGAGAGGAAAGAAGATATTATTGACAAATCCCTGGCGACCTTTTTTTCGGAAAAAAATCAGTGGCACACCTTTCAAAATGATCTTTTTACCCGTGGTTTTCTCAAAAATTTCAGGGCGGAGTTCAGGACTGGTGACGAAACACGTCATAGACTGCTGATCACTGCCGCGTCGGTCAAAAACGATCAGGGAACAGTCAGGGGATTTAACGGGATCGGCATAGATCTCACAGCAACCTCGTCAGCGGTTGCCAATGAACCGCCTCCCAGTGAAGCCAGGATTTCATTGAGTGAATTCGCGGCTCAAATTGCGGATGAACTTGACAGTCCCCTGGAGATGATAGCCGGTTACACGCAGCTTCTTGAAAAGGATCTGCAAAACCGGGAAGATGTAGAAATGCTGAAAGCCATAAAAAAACAGGTCAATCATTGCCTTCAAGTTGAGGAAGAACTTCGTGATACCGCCCTTCACTCCCTTGAAATGAAACCGGTGGACGTGAACAGCTGCCTTGAAGAGGTCATGGCTGTAATGGAACCGATTCTGAGCCTGGATAGAATTCTTGCGAAACGCCATCTGTCGTCGGATCTGCCCCTGATTTCGGCAAACAAGAAAAGAGTAAGTAAAATATTTTTTAACCTGATCAACAAATCAAGACAATCCATGGGCCGAGGAGGATATCTTGGGATCTGGACCCGTTACAAAAGTGATACGGAGGAAATTGAAATCATTATCGGCGATAACGGGCCGCAAGTTCCACCGGAACTCATGGAGATGATGTTTGATCCCCTGCCGGACTCTGAAAAGGACGGAAGCAGACTCGGGATGTATGCTTTACTGGGGATGATCAAAGCGCATGGCGGCCGCATGACGGTGAACTCCCCGCCGAAAGACCCGGAACTGATCGCCTTCGGCCTCAATATCGCCTTTCATATTTTCATTCCGAAAATCAAGAAAAAAAGTTAGACTGACATTTTCGTAATGAAATTTTCTTTATTTCCTCTATAATTTCCATTTGTTAACTTATCGTTACACCTCGCTTTTTCCGCACAACGAGACGTAAAAAGGAAAAAAATAATGCGAAAACTAGTCGAAGACAAGGCTTCAGGCCTGGCGGTCATCATCCTTCAAAGCGATGCATCCGATAAAACGGTGAGCCGCTTTGTCGGTGTTGTCAGCCTGACCTCAACAAGCATGATCCTGAAAACAGACCATGCCCTTTCTCAGTTTCCGACTCCGATCACCATCTACCGCTATAATTTTGCCGAAAAATTCTGGCAGCTGCATCAGGGCATCATTCTCTCATCCAGACAGGCGGAAAACCCCGGTAACTTCCTCCTGAATGTCACCCTGCAATCAGACAGTCATGAAGCGGAAATGATCCTGGATAACCTCCGTATCCAGGAAATTATGGAAAAGATGAATTTTTTTGTCCAGTTGGATTTTTTTACCCGCTTGTCCCACAACACCTTCTGGGCAGTGTTGAACCGGTTGGCGCCGGTTACCTTTCATGAAGGAGAAACAATTGTTGACCATGGTGTCCGGGGAGAAGCTATCTATTTTATAGAACAGGGCGGCTGTTATATCATCGTGGACAAGGAGGGCCACGAGTATGAGCAGTCCACCAGGAGAAGAGGTGATATGGTAGGCGTCATGGCTCTTCTTACTGATGAGTCCCGACCCGCCACTGTCGTGGCCGCTACTGAAGTAAAACTCTGGAGGCTGGCCAGAGACTGTTTTACCCTGTTGGTGGAAGAGCATTTTGAATTGCAAAAATTTCTCACCGGTCTGGTTTGCGAACGGCTGGAAGCCGAAGGAAGGACATCTGATCTTGCCATCGGCAAATATACCATCGATCATCAGCTGGGCAAGGGAGCCTGGGCCATTGTCTATCTCGGCCACCACAGGACCCTGGGCAGGCATGTGGCTATTAAATTGCTTAAACATCAGATTGCCATAGAGCCGGATTTCCGTGACCGGTTTGTCCTGGAGGCAAAAATTATTGCTGAAATGCAGCACCGGAACATTGTAAATATCTATGATGTGGAGGAGCGCTTCGGCATGCTCTTCATTATCATGGAATATCTTGAAGGCACTCCTGTTGATCTTATTTTAAAAAGGAAAGGGCGGCTGCCGGCGGCCCAGGTGGTTGATATTCTCATCCAGGTCTGTAGAGGCCTTTCCTATGCCCATGAGAGGGGGATCGTCCACCAGGATATTAAACCGGATAACCTTTTCATGCTTAAAAGCGGTCAGATAAAGATTCTCGATTTCGGTCTGGCCTGCCCATTCGGTACTGAAAATATTGAGATGGAAGGAACCCTGCCCTACATGTCGCCGGAACAGATTGATTCATATCCGGTAGACGCCCGAACGGATCTTTACGGCCTGGGCATAACGGCCTTTGAGCTGCTCACCGGCAGAAAGCCGCATCCGGACGATGATCTTGCAGCTTTAAGGGAGATGCACCTTAACAGGGATATCCCGGATCCCAAGGAATTTGTAAAAACCACTCCACCCCTGCTTGCCGAATTCATCATGACCTGCTGCCGCCGTAATGCAGATGAGCGTTATCAGGATGCGACAACAGCCCTGAAGGTGCTTATGCGCCTGAAGGAACAGAGCATTGACTGTGTGCAACCTGCACCACCGCAGAATATGAGTTCGCTGCATCTCTTTTATGATGACGAACAACGGGCCGAAGTCACCGAACTGCTGGAAGAATTTGCCACCAAGGTACGGGCTCACGGTCTGCGCCTGCAGCTGGCGGAATTTAATCAGTTTCTCTACCAATAATAAGGTTCTTGCATGCGGGTTGATTTTATTTCACTGACCGATATCGGTTTGAAAAAAAAGACGAACGAGGATCGGGTCTTCGCTAGACAGGTCAATGAAGACACCTGGCTCTTTGCCATCGCCGACGGCCTGGGAGGACAGCCGGGTGGAGAGGTGGCCGCCGACATTGTCATGGCGGTCATGGAAAAATTCCAACCTCAAAGCGGTGATTTAAAGCAGCAGGTCACCGATCTTTTACTGAAGGCCAATGAAGAAATTATCAAGGAAGGAGAGGTGCAGCCGAATTTCTGCTGTATGGGCAGCACTGCTGATGTGGTTTTACTGAGGAACTATAAGGTTTTCTGGGCTCATATCGGTGACAGCCGTCTGTACCATTTGCGCAAAAACAGGCTCATGCAGGTCACCAGTGATCAGAACCTGGCCGGAGAACTGTTTGAAGAGGGACAAATCACCGAGGAAGAACGGGACGTCCACCCGGGACTCGGGTTTCTCACCCAGTCCCTTGGTGAAGATGATATTGAACCGGACAACGGCTCATTTCAGCTCTACCACAGAGATCTTTTCATGCTCTGCAGTGATGGTCTTCATGATTTAATCTCTCGAAAAACCATTGAATATATTCTTCGCGGCAATCTGGACCTGGAAATCATGATTGAAGTCCTTAAAAGAGAGGCTCTGGCCGCCGGTGGGGACGACAACATCGGCCTGGTTCTGGCCCGGATACACTGATAGCCCCGGGCCACCACCTATGATAGAATATCACCGAGAACCGGAACCCCGTACCGGGAAATGTACCGTTGCCTTGAAATCTTCTTACCTGAACAGAGGAAAAGCAAATCAACACGCAACAGCCAAATAACAACTCAACGCCATCAGACCCGAAATTATCAGAACTGGGAAGGCATATCCGTATGGAAAAATTGCTTTCCAGCATTGCCGCTCGTCTGACAAATTACACTGACGGGAATAAAGCCATCAATGCCTCCCTTGCCGAAATGGGCGGCCTGGTCGACACGGATCGCGCTTACGTTTTCCTTCTCCGGGAGCATGGTGCTCTGATGGACAATACACATGAATGGTGCGCACCGGGAGTTTCCCCTGAGATTGAGAATCTGCAGGGGTTACCCTCTGGAAACCTGCATTGGTTCATGGAAAAACTCAGGAAAGGTATTGCCTTCCAGATAGCCGACGTGTCGGCGTTACCGCCGGCAGCTGAGCGATATAATCTCTCCGACAAGATTGACCGCTGGGTGATCATTCAGGCTTTTCTCTGGCTTCAAAATACCCGATACATCTGTAGGCTGTAGGCTAAAGGCTATTGGTTTTCGAAATCTAATTTCTCCTCCAGTCTAACTGGTCTAACAGACTAACAGACTAAATGCCTACAGCCTGACCAACCTGAACAGTTCCGATTCAACCATCCGCTACGGAAAATGAACCTCATGTTCCGCCCGCTCACGCAGGGCCCGGACAAAAAGTGAACCATAATCATAGGCGGCGTAAAGACTGAGAAGGACTGCAAGAAAGAGAACAATGGGTGGAAGAAAAGGAAGGAGAACAACAAGAATGAGGAAAAGAAATTGTCCACCCGTGGCAAGCTTGCCCGACCATCTTGCCTCCATGCGGCGAAATGATTTCCACAACCGGTTATAAAGGGCGTAGCCTGCGGCACAGGCCACGGTCAGATCACGGGCGATTAGGGCTGGAATCCACCAGGCCGGAAACCTGCCACCACAGACCAGGGTAATCAAGACCGAGAGGATAAATGCCTTATCGGCGATTCCGTCAAGCAGTCCTCCCTGCCATGTTGCCACCTGCCAGCGTCTCGCAACCCAGCCGTCAAGAAAATCACTGCATCCGCCGGCAATGATGAGCCAGATCCAGTTCTCCTCGGGCGAGAAGGGAAAATAACAGGCAATGCCCAGTCGACAGGTTGATAAAATGTTTGGAACAAATCTGATATATCGTCTCATTGTCCTAGCGTGACAACAGTCCTCAAAGGCCTGTTTTAAGGGATCCGGCCTTTACAGAAAAGGATTCATAACGAATATTTCAACTGGCTTTTTAAGCAATATACTACAGAATAATCCTCATCGCCATTAAGCCTGCCAGACTTCAGCCTAATAGTTAAAAACAAGATTGACAAAAGCCACGCAGAGATGAGTTACAACCATGTTGCATAAAATATTCTACAATTCACTAACCTACTAAATAGAATTTTTTCCAAAACTTCGCTTGGAAAAGAGGGCTTTGGCAGACATTATTGTAGATTTTTGTTTGATTGTGGATTGGGGATTTTACATGACTCAAAATCTGCAATCCGCAATGCAGCGAACAGTTTTCACATAACCATTCGATATCATTATAAATAACAATATCGACACAAAATTGTTTATTGAGAGGCACTGAACACCTGAAAATGTCCGAGCCTGTGATGACAAGTATATCAAAATGATATTTTTTATTGACATTCCCACGTGGATGATATAGTTCTACTTAAGATTAAATCTTATTTAAGATTAAATCTTATTTCTAAATCTAGTGTAAATGACTATTTCAGTCAACCGGCGAAACTCTTTCAGCTTATGAGTGAGGAGCAGCAGCAGGCTTTATTTAGTAATACGGCCAGAGCCATGGGCGATACCCCGAAAGAGATCAAGATGCGCCATATCGGAAACTGTCTCAAGGCCGATCCTGCCTATGGGAAAGGCGTTGCTGAAGCTGTTGGAATATCACTGGATGAATTTCCCCAGTATTAAATATTTCTCAGCAAGTTTTGGTGAAATAGATCAAATAATCGGACTGGAGATAAGATCTTCAGTTCGGTTATTTTTTTAAGTGTTCTGGTGGACTATCGCCTCTGCGTAAAGTAATGAGGCTGATTTCGCCCGGACAGTTAAAACGAAGGGGGACACCAGATGCCCCTGCACCCCGGCTGGTATATCCTCTCATCCCCTGATATTGCCAGCTGTCGGTCGCGGTAAATCTGGGTGCTCTGCTGTTGGTGATAACAGGTCTGCCGTCGGGCAGACAGATCTGTCCTCCGTGGGTATGGCCGCAAAGATAGAGAGACGCCCTGCAGGCGGCGGCACTTCTGTAGGCCTCCGGAGAATGGGCCAGAAAGATGGTAAAAGCCTTTTGCGGCACGTTCCGGAAGGCCTGTCGGGCGTCATCCGTTTTATAGTAATGCGGATCATCCACGCCCACCAGCCAGATTTTCTCCCCGTTTCTCGAAATCTCCCAGGAATCGTTAATCAGCATAATCAAACCGGCCTCCTCGAAATCCGGCACCATTTCAATACAATCATGGTTGCCAAGGACACCCAGAATTCCGTGGCGAGTCTTGACATGGGGCAAAAAACGGCGGAGCTGCCGCAGGCATGGCGCTATGGGGCCATAGGTCATCATGCGGATATCTCCGCCCACAAGGCCAAGATCAGCCTCGACATCCCGAATCCGCCTGATGAGTTGATCTGTCAAGTCATCCACGCTGTCCAGATGCAGATCGGTCAACAGCAGGATGCGAAACCCGTCAAACTTTGCGGGCAGGTTCGGAAAATGGAATATTTTTTCCTCCAGGCGGACATCCAGGGTATTCCTCACACCCTGCTCGTACAGACCTGCCAGTTTAAAACAGCGGCTGAGAAACACATCGTTTGAGAGAAAACTTGTAAGATTCAAGAACGTCTGCCAGCGGACCAGGGGCGTATGACAGGCCCGCCACTCGCGGAACCGGACCGTGGAGCGGATCAAGCGCGGGTAATTTTTTAAAGGAGGACGGTAACAGATATAATTCCAAAAACAGGACCCACCGTACGCAAGGGGGACAAAACAAAAAAGAATGACACCGATCTGCATCCAGCTCAACAGCAGGAATCGGCTTAAAAAAAGCAGGGGAAAAAGGGATTCGAAGATCTGATCCAGGACAGGAATGATCTTGCCGCTTGCGACATTTAAACGGCGTTTGATAAAACTTGATAACAGATCACCAGCCATGGCCAGCAGGGCGGCAACACCTGCAATCCACCAAGCCGTTCCGAGGATGGGAAAGACCACCAGACCGCCAAGCAGGCTGCAGATAATGCCACGGTAAGTTTTGTGGCGGCCGAAGACAGGGCGGCCGTCAACCCAGGTCAGGCCACGGTCAAGGGGTCGGTTGAAACGCTCCCCCCAGATCATGTTGCCAAGGGGCGGCAAAAAATTGACCCATAACAGAAATAGAATCACCTTGATGACAGTTAACACCTTTTTTCTCCTCAGGGCTCACAAGTAAAGCGTGCTATTCGAATCCTGTTCCAAAGTTTATGCACTCAAGTCTATGATAAAAAAAATTGTTATAATTTCAAGTGATCCAGAACATAATCCCCGACAAAACTCGAATAGGGCAGGATTCTGCAAAACAGGCCGCAAATATATCTGAGATTTCAATAACAACCTCTTTGACGGCTCTGGAACCTATTTTTTTTGCCGACGGTGACAAAGCGACCGGAAAGTGGCAGGCGGGAAAACTCATCAGCGAAACAGACACCACCGGCCAAGCCGACAATCAACAGCAATAGAACTTCCTAAATTGAGCATGTCTGCAGCACAGGCGATAAATCTCTCAACTAAAGGTTCATCCAAAAATTACAATTTTGTAATTCATACTTCAAAAAAATACATTTTTGCAACAAAATTCCACCTCGCCCAGACATGCCTTGTAAATATTCGGCTTGTGTGAAAAAGTTTCAAAAAACTCGGCCTGTAAATGTTTGGATAGTGCCCAAGTTCGTTCAAGTCGCCTTGCGAGCTATATTAGTCATATGTGAGTAAGGCGAATCGGACGAAATTTGGGTGCTAGCCGAATATTTACCATGCCTTCCTGTAATACCCTTTAAAATCAACAAATTATACAAACAAAATCCCTTTGGCATCTGTTTTGCTGTAACAGCATGCCTAAACGTATAGGCCAATGTCATTGACTGACGCCTCCCCTTTTTCCAAAAGGGGGCTTTAAAATGACAGTGACGATCAATTCACGAATAATACAGAATAGAGGATAGACAACTATATGAACACCAGCGACATCGCCTTCATGCTCATTGCCACTGCCATGGTGATGTTGATGACGCCGGGCCTGGCCCTTTTCTACGGCGGCATGGTTCGCTCAAAAAATAGTCTTGCCACCATCATGCAGTCCTTTATCTGCCTGGGGGTGATCTCCATTATCTGGGTTCTCTATGGCTATTCCCTGGCCTTTGGCCCGGATGTCGGCAGCTTTATCGGTGATTTAAGCTATGTCGGACTGAAAGGCGTCGACCTTGCCCCAGGCCCTCCGGCCGACAATATCCCCCATCTTCTCTTCTGCGCTTTTCAGCTGATGTTTGCCATTATCACCCCCGCGCTGATCACCGGTGCCTTTGCCGAACGCATGAAATTTTCCGCCTTTCTGCTCTTCACCGTTCTCTGGTGTACGGTTGTCTACCTGCCGGTTTGTCACTGGGTCTGGGGCGGTGGCTGGCTTGGAAAAATGGGTGCCCTGGATTTTGCCGGTGGCACGGTCATTCATATTAACTCGGCTGCTGCGGCCCTGGTCTGCGCCCTGGTTCTCGGTAAAAGAAAAGGCTGGGGCAAAGAGGCCATGCATCCCCACAACCTGCCCATGACAGTTCTTGGTGCCGGTCTTCTCTGGTTTGGCTGGTTCGGTTTTAACGCGGGCAGCGCTCTGGCCGCCGATGAAATTGCCACCCTGGCCTTTTTCACCACCCAGGTAGCCGCCGGTGCAGGGGCTCTTTCCTGGATGGTCGCTGAATGGATTGTCCAACGCAAACCAACTACCCTGGGTGCGGCTTCCGGCGCCGTGGCCGGACTGGTGGCCATTACTCCGGGAGCAGGTTTTGTCAGTCCGGTTTTCGCTATTCTCATCGGTCTGGTGGGCGGAGTAATCTGCTACCTGGCTGTCATTGCCAAAAGCAAAATCGGCTATGATGATTCCTTGGACGTTGTCGGCATTCATGGCGTCGGTGGACTCTGGGGAGCTTTAGCCACCGGCCTCTTTGCCTCAACCGCCATAAATCCTGGCGGTGCCAACGGTCTTTTCTTCGGCAATGCTCACCAATTTACAATTCAAGCCATTGGCGCCGGAGCAACTATTGTCTACTCCATCATTTTAACGTATATTATCCTGAAAGTTGTCAATCTGACAGTGGGACTCCGAGTCAGCAGGGATGAGGAGATTCAGGGTCTGGATATTACCCAGCATAGCGAGGAAGGGTATTCATTCTAATTTGAGGAACCGCACATGAAAAAAATAGTGGCCATCATCAAACCGTTTAAGCTTGACGATGTCAAAGAAGCATTAAACGAGATCGGCATCACGGGCATGACCATCTCCGAAGTCAAAGGCTATGGCCGGCAGAAAGGCCATAAGGAAATATATCGTGGCGCTGAATATGTCGTTGACTTTATCCCCAAGATCAAAATTGAACTGATCGTCAAAGCGGAGCAGGTTGACGAGATTATTGTCAAAATCAGAAAGGCAGCCCTCACCGACGGCGGCAAAATCGGCGATGGCAAAATCTTTGTCACGCCGATTGAACAGGTCATCCGTGTCCGCACCGGAGAAACTGGCAAAGAGGCCATCTAACCGGTGAAAGGGGAGCTACGAGCTAAACGAGAGGCGCTGGAAAATTTGTGGCGTCAGGGACTGAGCGGCCACAGCCTGCTGGAGAAGCATACCCGGCTGCTGGACGATTCCCTGGCCCACGATTTCAATGGTTGTCCATCCGCCAGGGACATGTCCCTGGTGGCACTGGGCGGCTATGGCCGAAGTGAGCTGTTCCCTTTTTCCGATATTGACCTGATGCTGCTTCACAAGAATACCGATGAGAAGCAATTAAATGATGTGGCGGAGGCGGTCTTTTACCCACTCTGGGATGCCGGACTTGAGGTAGGCCACGGCATCCGTACACCGGAAACCTGCCTGACCGAGGCCAAAAAAAAAATTTTTCTTGAGGTCTCCCTGCTCGATGCCAGGCTGCTGGCCGGTTCCAAAATTCTTTTTGATGAGTTGAGCAGTAAGTTCCGCCATACCTTTATTGAAGGGAGGCGCAGGGAATTTCTTGAAAACATGCTGAGCCACAGGTTGCAGCGGCACCAGCGTTTTGACAACCACAGCTACCTGCTCGAGCCCAATATCAAGGAAAGCCGGGGCGGCTTCCGCGATATCCAGGCCATGCTCTGGACTGCAAAGGTCATCTTCGGCCTGGACGACCTGGCAGCCATGGAAGAATCCTGCCTGCTTTCCAGTGATGAGCGGCACAAATTCGAAGAGGCCTGGAACCATCTGGTTAAAATCCGTAACCGACTGCATTACATCAGCGGCAGAAAAAATGATCAACTCCATTTTGAGCACCAGGAAGAGATGGCCGCAGCCTTTGGCTACAAAGAAAGCCGGGAGGCGCTGGATGTGGAGAATTTCATGCGGGATGTCCATTCCAACCTGCAGACCATTGCTGTCAGGGCCGACCTGTTTTTTGAGCATGTGGAGGATATCCTGCACCCGCATCAGGCCAAATTCGCGGACCGGATCCTTGAAGAAGGCATCGAAATCCGCAAGGACAAAATCCATTGCGATCTGAATCTGATAACAAAACGCCCCCAGCTGCTGATGCGCATTTTTGCCCGGTCGGCCGCAACAGGATTGAAGATTCACCACCGAACCAGGAAACTGGTGCAGGACAACCTCCACCTTGTTGACGAGAGGCAGCAAAATTCTCGCCCCGTGGCCGTGGCATTTTTGCAAGCCTTGGAGATCCCCGAAAATTCGCCGGCCGTTCTCACAAGCCTGCTTGAAACCGGCATGCTGGCTACCTATCTTCCGGAATTTCAGCATATCAGCTCACTGGCCCAGCATGATATCTATCATGTTTATACGGTTGATCGGCATCTTGTCCAGACCGTGGCCGAGGTTCACAGACTGGCGAAAGAAGAAAAATCAATCTTTACGAAACTGACAGCAAAACATCTTCTTTACCTGGCTGCGCTTCTTCATGATATCGGCAAGGGTTATTCCAGAAATCACTCGGGATATGGAGCTGAACTGGCCTCCGGTATTGGTGAAAGGCTGGGACTTACAAAAACTGAAAATGACTGCCTGACCTTTCTGGTTCGGGAACATCTCTTTCTTCCCGAGACAGCCATGCGCCGTGATCTTGATGATGAGAGCCTCATCATGCGCTGCGCTGCCAAAATTAAAGACCCGGAACAGCTGGCCATGCTTTATCTGCTGGCCATTGCTGATGCCAGGGCCACCGGCCCAACAGGATGGAATGACTGGAAGGCGGCCCTGCTCAAGGAACTGTTTCTTAAAATCAACCACCTGCTGGAACAGCCTGGATCCGGCGCGTCCGACCAGCATCATGACGCTGGCTGGATTCGGGAACAGGTAAAAAACGGCCTGGGAAATAACAACTTTGATCTTGTCCGATTGCCGGATGATTACCTTCTCAGCTTCAGTCCGGAAGAAATCATCAGCCACATTCTCCATCGCCATGAACTCAAAAAACAACAGGTCCTGCTGGCTGCAGAGAACAAAGACGACCACTGGTCCCTGCTCATATTGAGCCAGGACCAACCCGGCCTGTTAACAAAGATATGCGGTGTTCTGACACTGCATCACATTCAAGTGCTGGCCGCCCGGATTTTCACCTGGACAGATGGCACGGTGGTGGATGTCCTTGACGTTGCCCCGGCCCTGAACCGTGAATTTGGCGACCAGGACTGGCAAACCTTGAATAATGACCTGAAAAAGGCTATTAATTTTCAACTCGGTCTTTCCCGCCGGCTGGACACAATGCTTCATCCCAAGGGAAGTCACGTATTGAAAGCTGTTCCACGGGAGGCAGCCAGGGTAAAAATCGACACCAGCGCATCGGATAAGTGCACGATTATCGAGGTTTTCGCCAAAGATCGGCCAGGCCTGCTCTACGATGTCACCCGAACCTTAGCAGATTTCGGCCTCAGCACCTACCGGGCAAGAATCGGCATGGAAGGAGATCAGGTCGTTGATGTTTTTTATGTTCTGGATTACCAGGGGAAAAAAATCGATGATCCTGAATTCCAAAAAGAAATTCACCAGAGTTTATTGCATGCAGCAACATGAAGCCAGGAGCCAGGAGCCAGGAGCCAGGAGCCAGGAGCCAGGAGCCAGGAGCCAG
>JAOZOY010000013.1:12555-17960 GCA_029933005.1 Deltaproteobacteria bacterium | reverse complement strand
GCCAGGAGCCAGGAGCCAGGAGCCAGGAGCCAGGAGCCAGGAGCCAGGAGCCAGGAGCCAGGTAAATTAAAATCGGAAACACCTAACCCAACAACTTTTTTATCTCATTAACGAATACTAAGGAGAAACACCATGACAAGAGATGACATTATCAAAATTGTAAAAGAACAGAACATTAACTTTCTACGCCTGCAATTCTGCGATATCAACGGCATGATGAAAAACGTTGCCATGCCCAGCAGCCAGCTGGAAAAAGCCCTGGACGGCATGATGATGTTTGACGGCTCCTCCATTGACGGATTTGCCCGCATCCAGGAATCCGACATGTACCTGAAACCGGATTATGATACCTTCACCATCCTGCCTTGGCGCAACAAAGACGGTATTGCCGCGGCCAGACTCATCTGTGATGTTTATATGTCCGACGGCACCCCTTTTGACGGTTGTCCCCGCGTGACCCTGAAAAAAACCCTGGCCAAGGCCAAGGAGATGGGTTTTACCATGAATGTCGGCACTGAGGCCGAATTTTTTCTTTTTAAAACGGATGCAGAGGGTAATCCCACCACCGAGACCAACGACAAGGCCGGCTACTTCAGCCTTGACCCCGAGGACGAGGGGACAAACTGCCGCCGTGAAATCATCGAGACCCTGGAGTCCATGGGATTTGAGATTGAGGCCTCCCACCACGAGGTTGCCGAGGGCCAGCATGAGATCAACTTCAAGTATGCCGATGCCCTGACCTGCGCCGACAACACCCTTACCTTTAAGTGGGTTGTCAAGGCTGTTGCCAAAAAATACGGCCTCTATGCCACTTTCATGCCTAAACCGATCTTCGGCATCAATGGTTCAGGCATGCACTGCAATCAATCCCTGTTTAACCTGGATGGCTCAAATGCTTTCTTTGACGAGAGCGGAAAGCTGGGCCTGAGTGAAGTGGCCTATCAATACATTGCCGGAGTCATCAAAAACGCCCGGGGTTTTTCGGCTATCACCAATCCCCTAGTCAACTCCTACAAGCGCCTGGTGCCCGGCTACGAGGCCCCGGTTTATGTAGCCTGGTCCGCCTCCAACCGCAGCGCCCTGGTGCGGATCCCCGCCTCCAGGGGTTTGGGAACCAGGATTGAGGTCCGCTGCCCGGATCCCACCTGTAACCCGTATCTGGCCTTTGCCATGATGCTGAACTCCGGCCTTGACGGCGTGGCAAACAAAATGACCCCGCCGGAATCGATTGATGTCAACATCTTTGCCATGACCCAGGAAGAAAAAAATGAAGCCGGTATCGCCAGCATGCCCGCTAACCTGCAAGAGGCCATGGACGAGTTAAAAGCCAATCCCATCGCCAAGGAGACCATGGGCGAGCACATCTTTGAGAAATACTGCATTATCAAGGCTTGTGAGTGGGACTGCTTTAGAACCGCCGTTACCGACTGGGAGCTTGAGACCTATCTGGATGTTCAGTAAGCCCGTTTTTTAATCTCATACAAAAAAAGCCTGGAGTTAACACTCCGGGCTTCTCTACTTCTCTATTTTTCTACTTTAACCCCTCAACCAGACCAGCATGGAACCGGTTCGGGTCGTGACCTTCTTTTCCCATTCATACCTCTTGACAATGCCTGCCTGCTTTAAGGTGGCCATCTTCTCCTCAACCACACCGGGCAGGACCGGAGGACCTTCGGAATGAAGCCCCCGGCCAGTGATAATCCTCGCAACCGAAAGACCACGCTGCCTGACCGAGGCGATAAAATTTTCCGTCCGTGCTTCCGCCTGGGGCCCTGTCAAACCATGGAGATCCAGCTCAGCCCGGGGAAGGATTTGTTTTTTTTCTTTCTTATGACCACCACTTCTCTTCTTCCCTGGCCCCTGCCTTTTCCGCGACAAAAAAGCCCGGGAATCCAGATCAAAACGATCCGGGTCAAAAACCTCGGCAAAGCTCCCTGTTTTCTCTCCCTCCTCCACGTCAAAGGGAAAATCATCGATGGAAAGCCTGGACAGCCCGGTTTTCGTCATCTGCTTCTGGGCATATTTTTTTCGCATGACAATCAGCAGGTCAGATGAAAACCAGCGCACACCCGGCAGCCTTCGGCATCCAGCCGATTAAAAGTCTGTACGGCCTGGGGCGTATTTTCTTCAATGAGGCGAATCTTGTTTTTTTGCAGCTCTTTTCTCAAACCATCAGAGACCTTCATCAATCCCGGCTTTCCCTGACCAAGAACAAGAACTTCGGGCCGGGCAGCCAGAATTTCCTCGATATCGTCAAACTCAACCCGATGACCGGCCTTACGCCACCAGGAGTCAACAACCCTGCCATCGATTATCATAATGTCCGAGGTGTAAATCCGGCCATTAACCTTAATTCTACCGAACGAATAGTCGTCAATCATTGATTTCATCCCTGCAACCTTTTTAACAGCCAGGCCATATTCCGACCCAGGGTTCGCATGGTATCCATGCCCTCTTTATCAGATTCCACCTCGCCTTTCCGGCGGCCCATGCCGATATTCCAGTAGCTCGAGCCGACGATGATCATCTCACCGATGGTGAAAAAATGATTGATGCTGTCAAAGACATGGATAGCCCCGGCCCGTCGGGCGGCAACAACGGCGGCGCCAACCTTGCGTCGAAACATGTTGCTGTTAGCCCTGGCCACCATCCCGGTCCGGTCGATCAAGGCTTTGGACTGGGGCGAAAGATCGGCAAAATAGGTTGGGGAGCCGATAATGATGCCGTCTGCGGCAAGCATCTTTTCAATGCAGTTATTAATGATATCATCCTTGACCGAGCAGCGCTTATTCTTGTTGTCGAAACACTTCATACAGGCAATACAACCGTTGATTTTTTTGCCGGATAACTCAACAAGCTCTGTAATGATTCCCTTTTTTTCCAATTCCGCCAGAACCTCTCTAAGCAGAATGGCAGTATTACCCCCTTTGCGGGCGCTGCCGTTAAATGCGACAACCCTCATTTTTCCCTCCAATGTTCCTCAGGCCTGGTCCTCTTGACCTTTTCTAAGAACATCAAATTGACCTGTTTCCGTGTCAAGATCATAGATGTTAAAATTTGTTTGAATATCGAATCCGTCATAATGAACGGCCAGATTCAGGGAAGCCGATCCCGTCTCGGAGCTGCGAATCCGGTGAAAGACCCCACAGGGCCAGACCAACATGGCCGGCCCGTCATAAAACAGGCTGTCTTCCTTGAAAATTTGATGAGGCGTGACAACAAATTGCTCAATTTTACCATGAGCCTTTGTATAGATGTCCACATACCGGGTGCCGAACAGGACAATCAGGTTGTCATCCTGGTGGGGATGCATGTACCAGGGCCGCTCAATATTGTTAATCGGTCCAGGCGAAACCGCCCCCTTGTCGTGAATAACCCGGTCAAGGGCATCAATATGCGGAATCGCGCCCAGGGGGACATTATCAAAATAGACCCCGGGTGTGCGGCGAAACTTGATCAGGGGCAAAATGCGGTACAGTCCAATAACTTCAGCAGCAATTTCATAGGTTGAATTCATTTTCAAAACTCCTTCCTGATTTTAAAAAGGAAAGGTAAACAATCACGGGATAAAACCACCAAGCTTTCGAGCTTATTCCTTATTCTTCCCATTACCATAATCTATAACCTTTTGAATTTTAAATGTAAACTCGAACATAGTATTTGACCGCCCCCAAGACTTCAGAAAAAACAAGACAATCTAAAAAATTCGGCAGAAAAAATCTTCAGACGCAACTTTCTGAGTGAGTAAAATTTAATCTTTATTCCTTGCTATAATGCGGTACAATAAAGAAAATTGCAGCGTACCCATTCAGCTTTTGTAAATAATGACGCTGTAAAAGATTGACACAGCAACCAGCATCTCAATGAAAAACGAGCAAAAACCAACAATTCGTCACGACAGCAGGTCCGCCATCTATCACTGCAAAAACTGCGGCTTAATCAAAACTGCACCGGAAAAATTTCTGGGAAAAATCGCTCCCTGCCCGCACTGCAATACCAAATCACGGGTTGCCCATTCCGACTTTCTCCAAACTCTCTGGGAGGATGCCCGGCAACACCAGAAACCGAGACGCCACGGCATTCTTCTGCGTCTCAGGGAAATGATGAACAGCACTTCGCCACACAAAACAGTAGGAATTCTCCTTTTTTTGCTTTTAAGCGCGACAACGGCCCTGTTCTTTATCACGCCATGAAATCATTCGCGATCATTCTCTGAAACAATCCTCTTGACAATCTCCGCCATGTCCGCCAATATTCGTAAAATGAGTCACCTCCCTGGACTTTAAACCTGAAAACAATTTATCTCTATGCCGATTTCCCCTGTTATCAACCGATCCCTCAACCCGACGCAAATCATCCGCACGGGGCTTCTCCTCGTTCTTCTCCTGTCCATTAGCGGCTGTGGCCAGTTGATGATCAATTCGTTGATGAAACCCACTATCGACAACCTGCAGAGGCAAAGTGACCCGGAGCTGGTCTGCGAGGGAGCGCCTGCCTTTCTGCTGATGCTTGACAGCCTCATTGTTTCCCGACCCAATGACCGCTCATTGCTCCTCTCGGCAACTCAGGCCTATGCCGCCTATTCCCTTGCCCTTGAGGAATGCGGCAGACCTCAGCGGGCCGGCCGTCTGGCCGCCAAAGCCAGGGACTACGGTCTGGCCCTTCTCGACGGGCTGCCGACTCTGGCCACTGCCCGTACAGGCTCCCTGACAGAGTTCAAACAGGCTCTGGCCGGAGTAAAACAGAATGATGTTGAAATCCTTTTCTGGGGTGGTTACGGCTGGGCAGTCTGGGTCCACGGCCAACAGGGTTCCCCCGCATCCCTGATTTCTCTGCCGAAAATAGAACTGATCATGCTTAAGACTCTGGAGCTGGACGAAAGCATTTACCATGGCGCGGCCCATCTCTTTCTCGCCGACTATTACGGATCACGACCCCAACTTCTAGGCGGCGAACCGGAGAAGAGCCGTTCTCATTTTGAAAAGGCCCTGGCCATCAGCGCTCGCCGGTTTCTGCCGATCCAGGTGGCTTATGCCGAAAGCTATGCCCGCCTTTCCTATGACCGTGAGCTTTATGAGAATCTTCTTCGGGAAGTTATCGACTTTCCTCTTGGAAGCTGCCCGGAACTTACATTAAGTAACCAGATTGCCAAACAGCGGGCAGAGCGATTGCTGGATGAGGCGGATCTTTATTTTTAACAGCATGCCAAGTCTCTCTCAGAGTACGCAGAGGCTCAGAGAAAAAAACTCTGCGAACTCTGTGTCTCTGTGAGACAAAAAAAGACCTTTTACCCTAAAAGGCATAAGTACGGGTTCATCATTTTTTAACGAAACACAACTCGACATTCTATACTTCCATAACCAATGGAGCCCCCATGCGATTTTTCAAAACAACAGCTCTGCTTC
>JAOZOY010000013.1:0-12455 GCA_029933005.1 Deltaproteobacteria bacterium | reverse complement strand
ACTTCCATAACCAATGGAGCCCCCATGCGATTTTTCAAAACAACAGCTCTGCTTCTGTCATTCCTTGCCACCATCCTGCTTGATATCGGTTCCGTCCAGGCCCGGCCCACGCATCTCTTCAAAGTAGGCTCCCTGGCCCCGGAGGGCAGTATCTGGACAACACGATTTAATGACTTTGCCCGGGAAGTGCTGAGCAAAAGCAACGGCGAGGTGGGTTTCAAGGCCTATCCCGGCGGCGTGATGGGAGATGACCGGGCCATGTACCGCAAAATGCGGATCGGCCAGCTTCACGGCGGCGGCTTCACCATGATCGGTATTGGCGAGGTGGTTCCGGATTTCCGCGTCCTTGGCATCCCATGCCTCTTTAATTCCTATGAGGAAGTGGACCAACTCACCCCCAAACTTATGCCTCGCTTTCAAAAGGCATTCAGTGATAAGGGACTGTTGCTGCTGGCCTTGACAGAGGTGGGCTTTGTTCACACCATGTCAACTTTGCCTCTGGCCAGTCTGTCCGAATTGAAAAAAACCAGGACATGGGTCCCCAGCGGCGATTCCCTCAACATGATCTTTCTTGATACCCTGGGAGTGGTACCCATTCCCCTGGCTATTCCTGATGTTCTTCCCGCATTGCAGACCGGCATGCTCGATACGGTTTTCAATTCCTTTTACGGGGCCATTGTCCTCCAGTGGTTTACCAGAATTCAATACATATCGGACCTCCCCTTTGCCTATGCCTATGGGGCCTTCGTTCTGGACCGCAGAAAATTTTCCCGCCTGTCCCCGGAGCAGGTGGACATTGTGAAGAGTGCTGCAAAAAAACACTTCGGGCTGCTGGTCCGCGACAGCAGAAAAAGCAATAAAGAGTCCCTGCAGGTTCTCAAGGATAATGACGTGAAGGTGATAGCTGCGGCGGACGGTGAAAAAGAGAGGCTGCGTGCCTTTTATGATACAGCCGTGCAAAAAATGGCAGGTACGGTATTTTCGCGGGAGATCTTCGAGGAAAGTGAAAGGCTGCTTGCAGATATTCGAGCCCAGGCCGAAGATAAGCATACTAAGGACGGAACTCCCAGATGATGAATCCGGCAGAAAAGTGATCCGTCAATGCACCCGTATCATACGTGTCATCAGCCATGGGGTTGCCTGGCTTGAGGAAGGATTCATCTGCCTTCTGCTCCTGGCCATGATCCTGCTGTCCTGTTGGCAGATCCTTATTCGGGATTTCTTTTCCGGCGGCTCTGTCTGGATCGATCCCCTGCTGCGTTATCTGGTTTTGTGGGTCGGTCTGCTGGGGGCGGCCCTGGCCACCAGAAAGGGTAAACATATCGCCATTGATCTTGCCTCCCATATGGCAACGGAGCATACCAAGCCATGGATCAAACTGGCAGGTGATCTTTTTTCCACCCTGGTGGCAGCGGCTTTGACTGTTGCGGCAATTATTTTTGTCCGCAACGAAATCCAATTTGGCGGCGAGCCCCTGCTGGCCATTCCTTCCTGGGGCTGGAACATCGTCTTTCCCCTGACCTTCGGCCTGATTTTCATTCGTTTTCTGTATGCGACATTAACCGGACTTGCCGCCGTATTCCGCTCCAAACCGATATCAAATGATAGGCCGGACGGATCTGCATAATGCTTAAGCTACTGACCCTGATCCTGGCCCTGCTGGGCACTCCTCTTTTTATCATTATCTCCGCCCTGGCCCTGCTTTCCTTCCACTCCGTCGACATCGACATCTCGGTGGTCATTATCGAGATGTCCCGTCTTGCGGAGACGCCCATGCTGCTTTCCCTTCCCCTGTTTATCTTTGCCGGCACCATTCTGGCCGAGAGCAATACTCCCAAACGACTGCTGAACCTTTCCCATCTGCTGCTCAGTTGGATGCCTGGGGGGCTGGCCGTGGTCTCCCTTGTGGTCTGCGCCGTTTTCACTGCCTTTACCGGGGCCTCCGGCGTCACCATCTTCGCCTTGGGCGGCCTGCTGTTTCCCGCCCTGGTCAAGGATCATTATTCCGAGCGGTTCTCCCTGGGCCTGATTACCACATCGGGCAGCCTGGGGCTGCTTTTCCCTCCCAGCCTGCCCCTGATCCTCTACGGAGTCATCTCCGGAACCCGGATTGACCACCTCTTCCTGGCCGGCATTCTGCCGGGCCTGCTGATGCTTGTTCTGCTGATCGCCTACAGCATGACCAGGACAAAAACAAAAAAGAAAAACCCTATCCATCCGTCCCGGGCCGACATTATGGCGGGCCTGAAAGAATCGGCCTGGGAACTGCCCCTGCCCGTTATCGTCCTCGGCGGCATCTACGGCGGTATCTTCGTTGTCGGCGAGGCAGCCGCGGTGACCGCCCTTTATGTCCTGATCGTTGAGGTCCTGATCTACCGGGATATCTCCTGGAAAACACTGCCGAGCATCATGACCAAAAGCATGATGCTCTTCGGCGGTATCCTTGTCGTCCTGGCAGCGTCCATGGCCACCACGAATTTCCTGGTTGACCAGGAAGTGCCCATGCGCCTTTTCGATTTGATCCGGGCCCACATCACTAATAAATACACCTTTCTGCTACTGCTGAATCTCTTTCTGCTGATTGTCGGCTCCATGCTCGATATCTTTTCGGCCCTGGTTCTGGTCTTGCCCCTGATTATACCCATTGCTGAGGGATACGGCGTGAACATGATCCACCTGGGCATCATCTTTCTCACCAACCTGCAGATCGGCTACTGCACTCCGCCGGTGGGAATGAATCTCTTCCTGGCCAGTTACTGTTTCGACAAACCGGTTGTCCAGCTCTACCGGGCCACGCTCCCCTTTCTCGCCCTGCTCCTTGCGGCGTTGCTCATCATTACCTACTTTCCGGCTCTAAGTTTGTTTCTTGTCAATCTTTAAATCATTGACTTTGAAGGGAAAAACACTCTATAATACAAAATTAATGAACAATTCTTTCGGCAAGTTGCAAACACTCAACATCCACTCCTTTTCCATGATGATTTATTTCCGCACATTCTGGCTTCTTCTTTTCTGCCTGACTGGTCTTGTCCCATCTTTCTCGGCCGCGGAAACGATTCATGACGTAAATCTTTCCGAAAAAAAAATCGTCAAAATCGGCGTGCTGGCTAAAAGAGGCAGGAAACGGGCATTGGAAAAATGGCCGCCCACGGCCCTCTATCTCCATAAAAATATTCCACAATTTTCCTTTAAAATCATTCCCCTTAACTTCAGTGATGTCCGCAAGGCCGTAGCACGAGAGGAGATCGAATTTCTCATCACTAACAGCGGCTATTATGTTGAACTTGAGACGGAATTTGGAATCAGCCGCATCGCCACGCTGAAAAACCAGGTGAACAACACTGAAAAAAATGTTTTCGGCGGGGTCATTTTTACCAGGGCGGATCGGAACGACATCAACGAGATCAGCGACCTTGTTAACAAGTCGTTTTTTGCCGTTGATCGTGAATCTTTTGGCGGCTTTGAAATAGCCTGGCGCGAACTGCATGTCCAGGGCATCCGCCCCTTGCATGACCTGGACATTTCCTTTCTCGGCACCCACGACGCCGTGGTTTACGGGGTCCTCGAAGGAAAAGCCGACGCAGGCACTGTTGGAACGGACACCATGGAGAGGATGGCTGAAGAAGGCTTACTTGACCTTTCCTTGCTGAAAATCATTAACTCCCGATCCGATTCCGAAAAGTTTCCCTTTCTACTGAGCACCAGGCTCTATCCGGAATGGCCGTTCGCCAAACTAAAAAAGACCCCGGTCGAGCTTGCCGAACAGGTGGTCATTGCCCTTCTCGGCATGGAACCAGACAGCCTGGCGGCCCAGGCTGCCCACATTAGCGGCTGGACGGTTCCCATTGACTATCAGCCCGTGCATGAGCTGATGCAGGAACTTTATATCGGCCCATACGGCAGGGCCATGGGAAAAATTACCTTCCAGGACAGTTTTAGGGAACATCGGTGTGTCATCCTGACCTTTGTTGCTATTTTTTCGCTGCTTTTGCTCACCATCCTGATCGTTCTCCGCTTCAACCGCAAGTTGGCTGTTGTCCGCTCAAGCCTTTCCTCTCAACTGAAAAAAAATCGGCTGACAAACAAGGCATTAAAAAAATCGGAACGGAACTACCGGGAAATATTCGACAACACCAATGATGCCATCTTTGTCCATGATCTCTCTTTTGGCACTATTCTTGATGTCAATCAGGCTGCGTGCAGCATGTACGGCTACACAAAAGATGAGATCAAGACTTTGCTGATCGAGGATGTAAGCTCCAATGAACCACCCTATACAAAAAACGAAGCCGTAAACTGGCTCAAAAAAAGCGGCACGGAAGGATCCCAGACATTTGAATGGCGAGCCAGAAAAAAAAATGGCGAGCTGTTCTGGGTGGAGGTCAACCTGAAAAAGGCCGAGATCGGCGGCCAGGATCGTCTGCTGGCCGTAGTCCGCAATATCAATCAGCGAAAAGCAATTGAAGAGCAGCTGGAACAATACCGTCACCATCTGGAAAAACTGGTCGAAGATCGGACAGAGGCCCTGAAAAAATCAAACCTGAAATTACAAAAAAAAGAAAACAGCCTGGCCGAGGCCCAGCGTATAGCTCATCTCGGCAGCTGGGACTGGCAGGTCGCAAAAGACGAACTGTGGTGGTCCGAGGAGGTCTACCATATCTTTGGCCTTGATTCCAGCCACGTCAACCCAACCTATGAAACCTTTCTGGCAAGTGTCCACCCCGACGACAGAAACAGAATAAAAAAGGCGGTAAACAACGCCCTGCGCAGAGGAATGCCCTACAGCATTCAACACCGTATTCTCCTGCCCGATAAGACACAGCGTATCATTCATGTGCGGGGAGAAGTCTATCTGGATTCGCATGGCAAACCCGAGAGAATGATCGGTACGGTACAGAATATTACCGAAACAAAACAGGCCGAGGAGGAAAAGAAAAGACTGGAGAGCCAGCTTATGCAGGCCCAGAAAATGGAGGCTATCGGCACCTTGGCCGGCGGTATTGCCCACGACTTCAACAACACCCTGACCACGATCATGGGCTTTTCCGAACTTGCCCGCATGCTGCCTGCGGCCCAGAACGAGGAATTACAGGACCATCTTTCCCACATTCATAAAGCCGGAAAGCGCGCCAGGGATCTGGTCGCTCAGATTCTCACCTTCAGCCGCAAGAATCATATCACAACCCATCCCGTTCAACTCTCTGCCATCGTCAAGGAAAGCCTGAAGATGCTGCGAGCCACAATACCCACAACCATTGAGTTCAGGCAGAATATTCCGGCGGTGTCGGGCCAGATCATGGCTGATCCCACCCAGATCCATCATGTCATCATGAATCTCTGCACCAATGCCGCCCATGCCATGCATAACGGAGTGGGAACTCTCTCCGTCTCCCTCACTGAAAAAAAACTGGAGCACGAGATTCCGGGACTGCTGCCGGGGCTCTACCTAAAGCTGTCGATCAGTGATACCGGAGATGGTATTCCCAGAAAAATAAAAAATCGAATTTTTGAACCTTTTTTCACCACAAAGGACAAGGGAATCGGAACCGGAATGGGCCTATCCGTTGTCCACGGCATTGTGAAAAGCTATGGCGGAGATATCACCTTTACCAGTGAAGAAGGAATCGGCACAACCTTTGACCTTTATTTTCCTGCATTGCTGGCCGTGGAAGATCCTGGAAAAAAAGCGACTTCTGTTCTGCCCAGGGGCAGGGGAGAACGGATTCTTTTTGTCGATGACGAGCAGCAGGTTCTCAACATCGCCCGAAAGATTCTTGATTTCCTGGGGTATAAAGTTGTCAGTCTGACAAGCAGCGAAGAAGCCCTGGAGCTCTTCCGCGTCCAGCCGGACAACTTTGACCTGGTATTGACCGACCAGACCATGCCGAAAATGACGGGAACCGATCTTGCCGCAAAAATGCTGAAGATCAGGCCGGACATTCCTATTATTCTCTGTACCGGTTACAGTGCCTCTCTTACGAAAAAAACGGTTAAAGAAATCGGAATAAAGGGTTTAATCCTGAAACCTTTTGTCGTGCATAATCTCGCGATTGAAATCAAAAAAGTTTTGTAGTGAAGATTTTCGCCACTCTTTTTCTCCTGATTGCCGCAGTTCTTGTTTATGCTGTCTGGATCGAACCTTGCTGGATTCAGGTTAGACAGGTGCAAATCGTCGATCCAGTCCTGGCCGAAGCCTGGGGAAAGATCCGGCTTATGCATCTGTCCGACCTCCACATCCGCAAAATTACCAGGAGGGAAAAGCAGCTCCTGCAACTAACAGAGGAACTTCATCCGGATCTCATTGTTGTTACCGGTGACCTGACCCAGTGGGGCGCGAATTCTTCAAAGGCAGTCTCCCTGGTAAAACGACTGCGGGCGCCCCTTGGCGTTTACGGCGTCCTGGGAGATGCAGACCGGTCAGACAACCGGCGCCACTGCCTGTTCTGCCATCCCGGCGGAGATATCCACCAGCAACGAAACCAGCCCCGATTCCTCCAGGATGAAGTCATTCGCGTTTCACTTCCCCATGGAAAAATGATCCTTGCCGGCTTGACACCGGATGAGCAACAGGAAAAACTTCCCTCCCTGGAATTTGCGGATGAGGAAAGAAAAGATCCCGTGCTCTTTCTCAGCCATTTTTCCCGGCCATTCTGCCGCGACTGGAGTGACCGGCCAGCCCTCTGCCTGAGCGGAGACACCCATGGTGGCCAGATCCGCCTACCCGCTTTTTTCTGGAAACTCATCAGTCCTAAATCAGATCCAGAGCATATGGCAGGCCTCTACAAAACAGGTATATCCAGCTGGTTGTATGTCAACCGGGGACTTGGCACAACCGCGCGCTTTCCACTACGGTTAGGGGTAAGACCCGAGGTCACCCTGATTACATTCCACAAACCTGGAGAAAACAAAAATCACGGAGGGGCTCAGCAGAAGTGAAAAATCACGAACAAAAAAACCGTTCGCGGGCAATTACGGCGCTGGTCATCCTGTTGACAATCATCATGCCGGGCTGCCGCCCGGAAAATCCACAGCAACTCATTCTCTATCATTTTGAAAATGAAAACGAGCTGGACAATATCAGCTGGAGTTGCCGGACATTCTATGCCAGGGACGAGAGCTTTGCCACCGAAGGAAACTTTTCCCTGAGGGTTGAGATGTATCCTTCAAGCTATCCCGGCTTCAAATCCGGCAGAATAGAGCACAACTGGTCGCAATACCGCTATCTGAATATGGACATCCATTATCCCGGCTCGGAACCATTGCGTCTGGCTTACCGTATCGACGACCGAAGCGACAACCCGGATTACGCCGACCGAGTTAACGGCTCTTTCACTCTCTCACGCGGCGCCAATCCCGTCACTCTGGATCTGACAAAACTGAGGACATCCGGAACCCGGCGTCCCCTGGTTCTGTCACACATTGATAAATTTTGCCTCTTTCTCGGTCATCCGGAACAGCCGGTCACTTTTTTTCTGGACAACATACGGCTGGAGAAATAATTTTTTGCACTTAATCAAAACAATGGACAACCAGGCCAGGACCGAGACCAAACAACATTTGCTGAAAGGAAGTATTGATCTCGCTGTGTAGCAGGCGACGGCATCCTCAGGGTTCACTCTTTTTGCAAAAAGGATTTGCCGCCGGAATAATTTTCTTCAAAACACTTCTTCTCTAGTACTTTCTAACCCACTAAAGTAGAAGTGGAGATAGAATTTATTCGGATAAGTGCCTTGTCAGTAGAAATGACTACCTTGTTTCAAAATAGATTTCTGAGTTTCTCGGAGTCTTCGCTTACCTGTTTTTTTGACAACTTCTCAGGAGTAAGGCATTAAATTTTCATTATACAACCATCAACATTCGGAGCTTTTATGATCCCGCACCGATACACCATTGTTTTTCTCGCTGCCCTGATGCAGCTTCTTTTTTTCTCAACACAACTCCAGGCCGCGTCATCCATGCTGACCAACAAACTGACTCTTTCCTTTGATGTGGTCAATCACAGTCTGACCGGCATTTCCCGTTTCGATCTTCCTGGAGGCCGTGAGTTGAACCTGCATACCGGAGATCTGACGGTGACCCGGATCGAAATCAACGGCAAAGAGGCGAATCTCCAGCCGGACAGCGATAAACTGATTCAACTGAAAAAATGTACCAAACCCCGTTCCATTATTCTTCATTATGGAAAAAAATTTCCGCAAAACAACGGGCAGACCGGTTCATTCGTTACGGCGGATGGAATTGTTCTCCTCGGCCTCTGGCATCCAGTGGCGGATGAGGATTTGATTTTTCAACTTTCCGCCACTATTCCAACCGGATTTTCCGCTGTTTCCGAGGCTGACGAAATCTCTTACACCGATCTCGCTGCTTGCCGTAAGGTGAATTTTTCCTTTCCTCATCCTCTGTCCCGGCTTCATTTTATTGCCGGCCCTTACCTCGTACGCGAAAAGACCTTTTCAGACGGCAAAATTCTAGCCACCTATTTTTTCCCTGAGGATGAGGCTCTGGCCAAAACATACGCCGATAAAACCAGCCAATATTTACAGCGCTACGAAAATTTATTGGGCGAGTATCCCTATAAACGTTTCTCGGTGGTTGAAAACCGGCTGCCTACCGGCTTTGCCATGCCCACTTTCACCCTGCTGGGCCAAGCCGTGGTGCGGATGCCCTTTATCCTGGACACCTCCCTGGGCCATGAGGTGCTGCACTCCTGGTTCGGAAATTCAATCGGTGTTGACGATAGCGGCGGCAACTGGTGTGAAGGACTCACCAGTTATCTGGCTGATCAGGCTTTTGCCGCTGACGCAGGTAACGATGCGGATTTCCGCAAGAATCAGCTTATCTTTTATCAAAGCCATGTGCCGGCCGACAACACCATGACCGTACAGGATTTCAAGGGAGCGGTGGATCATCTCAAGACAGCCCGTCATATCCGCGGGGTGGGATACAATAAAAATTCCATGCTCTTTCACATGCTGCGAAAAAAAATCGGCAATCAACCCTTTTTTGCAGCTCTTCAAGATTTTTACACTTCCATGAAATACAAACGGGCCTCCTGGATCGACCTGCAATCCTTTTTTGCCAAGGTTACGAAAGAGGATCTCTCTCCTTTTTTTGAACAGTGGCTGACCCGGGCGGATATTCCCCATCTTGAACTGGAGGATCTCCTGATCAAGGAGGAAGATGGCAGACCACTTCTGATATTTAACCTGATCCAGAAAAATGAAGAACCCTACCAGCTGGATCTGCCAATCCGCATTGATACCCGGCAAAAATCTCACAACCAGACCGTTAAAATCAGCCGAAAAAAAACCAGAATAACCATTCCCCTTGAATCCATGCCGAAATGGCTGACCATTGATCCGGATTATGATGTCATGAGACACCTCGTCCACGACGAACTCCCGGCTGTCTGGTCTCGTTTCATGGGTGCAAGGAACAAAATTAGCGTGGTTGAAAAAAAGAATCGTCAAAAGTTTGCCGATCTGATCTTCTTCCTGGAAGAGATGGACTGCCAGGTGGTCAATGATGATGAGGTTGATGATACGAAATTGAAAGATCATTCCCTGATTTTTTTGGGCATTGGCTCACAAACCTGCCGTTCTCTTTTTGGCCGGCCTGTTCCGGCGGATGGTGGCTTTGTTCTTGAGGTTCGGGAGAATCCCTTGAATCCGGTGGAAAGCGCGGTGCTGGTGACGGCGGAAAACCAGGAACAAATCCAACCGGTGCTGCGCAAACTTCGCCATTATGGCAAATACGGTTTTCTCCTTTTTGAAGACGGCAAAATTCGCAAAAAAATAATTCCCGAATCAGACCGGGGCATGATCTTTCTTCTTGATAAGCCGCCCTGGGGCATGGCCGTGAGTCAGGCCCGTGATTTTTCCTCCATCATGGATAATATGGCGAAAAAACGAATTATTTATGTAGCTGAATCCCATACCAGCGAAGAAGACCACGCCCTTCAGCTCCGAATCATCCGGGCCATGCATGAACGAAACCCCCAACTTGCCATTGGCATGGAAATGTTCAACAGGAATGTCCAGGAAATTCTGGACCAATTCACTCGCGGCAGCCTGGATGAAAAGGACTTTCTGAAAAAATCAAAATACTTTACGAACTGGGGATTTGATTACCGCCTGTACCGGGATATCCTCCAATTTGCCCGGCGCCAAAACATCCAGGTCGTTGCTCTGAATCTGAATAAACAAATTGTCAGCGATACCTTTAAAAAAAATGGCATTGCCGGTCTTGATCCCGAAATCAAGGCCACTCTGCCGCCGGACCGCGACTTGGGGAAACCCGGCTATCGACAGCGTCTGGAAGGCGTCTTTAACCACCACTCCGGGGCCCATTTCAGCAAGGAGCACTTGAATAATTTTATCCAGTCCCAATCCCTCTGGGACGAGACCATGGCCGAGACCATTGCCGATTATCTTAAAAATAATCCAAATAAAAAAATGGTGGTGCTGGCCGGCGGCGGCCATTTGGTGAAAGACACCGGGATCCCACCCCGGGTTTATGAACGTTTGGCCGCAGACTTCGCCGTTGCCGCCAATATCCAGCCCAGGGCCATGGATGATAGTGAGGCGGACTTTCTTTTCTTCCCAAAAGCGGCAGCAAAAAATCCGTCACCGCTTTTGGGAATTCAGATCAAGGATAAGGACGGGGAACTTGTGATCGTCGATTTTTCTCCCATGCACAGTGCGGCAAAAAAAGCAGGAATCAAAAAAGATGACCGGATTCTGGCCATTGATGGAAACAAAGTGGAAGGCATTGAGGATGTCAAAATCGGCCTGGTTTTTAAGGAAAGAGGTGACACGGTGACGTTGCGGGTGTGGCGCGAACGGCGGCTACTGCCTGACTTGGAGATTGATGTTGAGGTGGTTTTATGAACGATAAAAAAATAAACGCAAGAGACGCTGAAGACGCAAAAAATGCTGACGTTCTCTTTAAAAAACTTTTGCGCCTTTTGCGCCTCTTGTGACTTTTGCGTAAAAAAATCATATATCACTTCTGCGAATTATTGCCAACAGCTGATCCGTCTTTTCCTGTAAAAGAGATGAATTAGCCCGGGTTTCCACATTGAGGCGCAGGACCGGTTCAGTATTTGATTTTCTGACATTAAAGCGGTACTCGGCAAAGGACATGCTCAGCCCGTCGGTGAAATCTTTTTCCAGACAGCCGTCGGCAAAAGCCGCCTCAATACGGATCATCACCGCATCCGGGTCGCTCACCCGGCTGTTGATCTCGCCGCTCACAGGATAGGCCGCCATCATGTCACTGACAAAAGTCGACATTTTCTGATTTGAGTGACAGAGCATTTCCGCGACAATCAGCCAGGGAATCATACCGGAATCACAGTAAGAAAAATCGCGAAAATAATGATGAGCGCTCATCTCGCCGCCATAGACCGCGTCCTCGGCCCGCATCCGTTCCTTAATAAAGGCGTGGCCGGTCTTGCATAACACCGGCGTGCCGCCGGCACGCTCCACCAGCTCCCTGGTATTCCAGATCAGGCGGGGATCATGGATAATCTTTGCTCCCGGCGATTTTTTCAGCATAATCCGGGCCAGAAGCCCGACAATATAGTAGCCCTCGATAAAATCGCCCTTTTCATCAAAAAAGAAACAACGGTCAAAATCACCATCCCAGGCAATGCCCAGATCAGCATCATTCTCCCGTACCGCTTGAGCCGTGATCTCCCGGTTTTCCGGGAGCAGGGGATTGGGCACTCCGTTGGGAAAAGTGCCGTCCGGTTCATGCTGCAAGCAGATAAACGTAAAGGGCAGAAAAGTTTCCAGAAGATCAATAATCGGCCCGGCACAGCCGTTGCCGCAGTTTACTACAAGTTTCAGGGGTGAAAGGGCGGTGGTATCAACATAATCCAAGAGACGCCCTATGTAATCGGTTTTGATGTCATAAAAACTGAGGCTGCCGGGCTGCTCCGCCTTCACCTTCTTGCCTTGGGACGCCAACTCCTCGATCTTTTTCAGGCCAGTATCGCCGCTCACCGGCACAGCCCCTTTGCGGACAAACTTCATGCCATTGTATTGCGCCGGATTATGGCTGGCCGTGACAATAATTCCGCCGTCAACATCAAGATGAAAAGAGGCAAAATAAATCTCCTCGGTGCCGCACATGCCAAGATCAACCACATCAACGCCCGCGTCCATGAAGCCTTTGGCCAGGGCTTGACTCAGACCGGGACCGGAAAGGCGGATATCATGACCGATTGCGATTTTTTTTGGAAAAAATTGAGCCGTAAAGGCCTGACCGATGCGGTAGGCGAGATCCTCATCCAGATCAGCCGGCACCTCGCCGCGGATGTCATAAGCTTTGAAACAATTGAGTGATGACATAGTTCTTCCTTTTGAGTTTCGATTTTGTCAGTTCAATGGTATTATTTGACCCTTTGACCCTTTGACCCTTTGACCCTTTGACCCTTTGACCCTTTGACC
>JAOZOY010000052.1 GCA_029933005.1 Deltaproteobacteria bacterium | reverse complement strand
TTTGCCTTCATTACTTGCAAACCATCCTCTCATCGTGCCCCGGTCTTGGCTGAAGACTCTATCCCGCTCATACCCTCTACTTTTTATCCGTTCAACTGCTTTTACGCCCGTTTCTCTTACATGCTTGCTATCATGAGTTGGTTTCTAATAGATATAATCCAATTGTTTCCACGTTTCATTATTGTTTTTTCAGGTGACTATTTTGTGTTGAAGAGGTATTGTTCATTAAAATTTAGGATGTAAATATACGAAACAGTGCAGGCCCAAAAGAATAGATGAAACCAAAATTTCAGGTACTTATATTGGCAGC
Source organism: Deltaproteobacteria bacterium (assembly GCA_029933005.1). Taxonomy (GTDB): domain Bacteria; phylum Desulfobacterota; class Desulfobulbia; order Desulfobulbales; family SURF-16; genus JAGHCC01. The sequence goes on along the minus strand of JAOZOY010000052.1, from coordinate 19,207 downwards.
TGGTAAAGGGACAAGAATGAAGTCCTCGAAGGCAAAGGTTTTGCATGAAGTTTTTTATGCGCCAATGATTCATCATGTTTTAAATGCTGTTAATCCTCTTGACGCAGATCAGCAGATTGTTGTTGTCGGCCATCAGAAGGACACCGTTAAGGATTCGTTGGCTGGATATGATGTTGTTTATGCTGAGCAGAAGGAACAGCTTGGTACAGGACATGCTGTTTTGTCGGCGGAAGAGTTTCTTAAGGCGATTTCCGGTGTGGTGATGATTCTTTGCGGTGATACCCCACTTGTTCGGACAGAGACACTTCAGGAAATGCTTGAACAGCATCTTGGTAGTAAAAGCCAGGTAACTGTCATGACGACAACCCTGGTTGACCCGGTAAACTATGGCCGTATCATCTCCGATGAAAATGGATATGTCCTGCAAATTGTTGAGGAGAAGGATGCTTCTTCGTCACAGAGAAATATTTCCGAGGTTAATGCCGGTATTTATTGTGTTGATGTCGATTTTCTCTGCAGAACATTGAAAAAGGTCGGTACAGATAACCAACAGGGTGAGATTTATCTAACTGATATTGTAGAAGTTGCAACCGGAGATGGGTTGCAGGTCAGTAAGTTTGTCTGCCGGGATTCCGATGAAATTCTCGGAGTCAATTCGAGAATTGAGTTGGCTCAGGCACATGCTGCATTACAGGATCGTTATCATCGTTTTCTTATGATGTCAGGGGTAACTCTTTATCAACCTTCTACTATTGTCATTGAAAATACGGTTTCCATTGGTTTGGATACGATTATTTATCCTAATGTCAGTATTTGCGGATCCACAATTATCGGACGTAACTGTTCGATTGAATCTTTTACGGATATTAAGGATTGTCACATAGGTAATCATGTTACGATTGGCAGTGGGTCTCATGTCCATGGCGGCGAATTTGCTGATAACGAATCGGTAGATCCTTGTTTCAAGAATTTTTGAGCAGGCTTTTTAACATATTTTTATGATTAATAACAATTTGAATCAGGAGTATAATTTTTTTTTCAAGTTTACAGTAAGGAGTTTTTAATTATTTATGGAAGATCGAGAAGACTTAAAGAAATTGGAAAACATCGTAGAGAAACTTATCTCTGCTTATAATAATCTGAAATCTGATAAACACGATATTGAGGAGATGTTGTCACAAAGTCAAGTCGAAAATGAAAAGTTGCAGAATCAGTTATCCCAGCTGCAAGATGAAAAATCTCATGTCCATGATCGTGTTGCCGGTCTCTTGGGGACCATAGAAGAATGGGAAAAGACACAAAATCTGACTATCTCAGATGACTCGGATGACTCGGATGACTCGGATGAAGAAGTGTCTGGCGTTGAGGCGGACAGGCAAAAGGAAGTAGAATCGTCTTCTCAACTGTTTACGATGGATAAATAACTGATGATTCGAGGTTGTTGTGTTTTTTTAGTAACTATATCAGGTGGGTGACCAAATTGCCCTAACTACCATTGCGTAACTGTCATGGTACTGTGAACGTCTGAAAGAATTTGTTGCCGCAGATTTGATATCCTGGTAACACCTCATTAGTGAGTTTCTGGAGAATATGCGATTTTGGAAAGATTGGTCAAATTTGATGTGCTCGGCCAGGAATACCCTTTATACACGGATGCGCCGGAAGAAGATGTACAAGAAATTTTAAATCTTGTCAAAAGTCAGTTAGAGGCGTATTCTCGTGTTTCTTCGACTCTTCCGCCAAACAAAGTTGCGATTCTGGCAAGTCTCAATATGGCTGGAAAGTATGTAAAGTTAAAAAAGGATTTCGAACAGTTAAAAAAAAATGTTAAGGATTCCACAGAAAAATTAAGAATAAAAATTGATAGTACGGTTAAATAAAAAATGTTAATCTCTTTGAAGATTAATGTGTGAAAAATTCGCTTTCCCCTGCCTGGTTAGTGATTAATAGCATATTTGAGCCAACATTATCATCTAGGGAGACTTCCCTGGTCCTGTATAGAAATTCGTAACAACGAAATTACTAGAAAGGATTATGAGTTCTCCCACCTAACTCGTTAGGTTCGATGTCGCGTTAACACGGCTATGGCGGGGGATTTATTGAGTTGTATCTGACGAAAGTCAGTTTATATATGGGGAAGAAAAAGAAGTCCCTGGAGAATTTTTTTGTTTTCCGGAGAAAATTGTAAAGCAATCGGGATGCAAGGAATGTCACGATGGAAAATGAATAATCCTGATTATGTCAGGTTTTTATAAGGCAATATGTTTTTTTATATTGGTATTTTGGATGTCGGAAGTATGCTTTTGTGTGAATATGGATAAAAATAATTGACAGATTTTCTTGTGATTGTTGCCATATGTTTACTGGATCAGGCTTAATTATTTATATTCGGCCTATCCATAGCGTTGTAATGCAAAATCTGCTTGTCAGTCAGCCAGGCCTTTCTTTGTTTTCCATTTTTTTCTTTCTCCCCTTCGTTTTGTTTCAGCGTTGATCGTATGACTCGTTCAAAAATAAGTATCACAATATTCGGATTTTGCGCTTAGCTGTTTATTACCCGTTTTGCGAAAACAGTTACATTGCGCTGCTATATCTCTGTATTTGCTTCTTTGAAGTAAACAGGTACGCACAACCTCCGGAAAAATGGTGAAATTTCGTTATGCTTATTTTTTTGCAGTTCCTGAGTGTAAAGTTTACGTGATGAATGGGATTTCTATATATCGTTCGTTTGCGTTTCACGCCTCAGAAATGACTGAAACATTTCTTATCTTTTTTCTAACTTCCGCTCTTTCTTTAATAGAGAGAACAATCAAGGTAGAAGGTGCTCCTCGTGACAATAATTACGCAAGTTATTTTATATATTTTATCACTTATTGCCGGTATGTTCGTCGGATTTTTAATTCGAAAACGTTTTTTGGAATCTCGCTTGGAAAATATCGAAGATCAGGGCCGGAAACTTATTGAGAATGCCCTGTCCGAGGCGGAGCAGATTAAGAAAAAAGCGTCATTACAAATTAAGGATGAATCATATAAGTTGAAAATAGCGGTAGAACAGGAATTTCAGGAGTTGAAAGCCGGTCTGCTTGAGAAAGAAAAACGTGTAGCTCAGAAAGTTGATCAGGTAGATCGTAAGATTAATATTTTAGATAAGCGTGAGATCGATTTTCTTAACAGAGAGAATAATTTAACTGTAGAGGAGAAAAAAATTCTCGAGCAGAAAAAGATAGTTGATTCCTTGCTTGAAGATCAACGTTATCAGCTTGAGAAAATTTCCGGTATCAGCAAGGAAGAGGCCTTGAAATTATTGACGGAGTCAATTGAAAGCGAAGCTCGGATGGAGGCGGCAAAGGCTATTGTTAGAATCGAAAATGAGATGAAGATGCAGGCCGACAAAAAGGCCAAGAATATTCTCTCTCTTGCAATTTCCCGTTATGCCGGAGATTTTGTGGCAGAAAAGACCGTGTCGGTAGTTCCCTTGCCAAACGATGAAATGAAAGGACGAATCATTGGCCGTGAGGGAAGAAACATCAGGGCTATTGAAGCGGCTACGGGTATTGATATTATTATTGATGATACACCTGAGGCTGTCATCTTATCAGGATTTAATCCGTTACGTCGTGAGATCGCCCGGATTTCCCTGGAGCGTTTAATTTTTGACGGACGTATTCATCCCGCCCGGATTGAAGAGGTTGTGGGCAAGGTCGAGAAGGAACTGGATGGCTCAATGCGGGAGGCTGGTGAACAGGCTACTTTTGATGTGGGTGCCCATGGCGTGCATATGGAGATCATCATGCTGCTTGGCCGATTAAAATACCGAACAAGTTACGGACAGAATGTTCTGCAGCATTCTCTTGAGGTGGCTTTTCTGTGCGGAGTTATGGCAGCGGAGCTTGGTCTTAACGAGAGTGTGGCGAAAAGGGCTGGCTTGCTGCACGATATTGGTAAGGCGGTTGACCATGAAATTGAGGGGTCCCACGCCACTATCGGCGCTGACCTGGCAAAGAAATACGGAGAATCAGCGGAAATTGTTCATGCCATTGGAGCCCATCATGAGGATATTCCGCCCGAGTCTGTTTTGGATGTTCTTGTGCAGTCCGCCGATGCTCTTTCAGGTGCAAGGCCCGGTGCCAGAAAGGAAATGCTTGAAACGTATGTGAAACGCCTGGATAATCTTGAGCAGATCGCCAATTCATTTAAGGGTGTCGAGAAATCTTTTGCAATCCAGGCCGGTCGTGAAATTCGTATTGTTGCCAACAGCAACGATGTTTCCGATGCTGAGGCAGCCGGCATAAGCCGAGATATCGCCAAGAAAATTGAAAAAGAATTGACTTATCCGGGTCAGATCAGGGTTACCGTTATCCGTGAAACCCGGTCGGTTGAGTATGCTAAGTAGGATTTAGGAGTCAGAAGACAGGGTTGTTTAGTGATTGTATAGATGCCGGTCCAGGTTCACAACATATCACACTAGAAAAAAGAACGTTGTAATATATCAAGCAAAATAAATTATGAATTATACAATTGATGAACAGGTGGCGCTGATTGAGCGCGGTGCCGTTGATGTTATTTCCCGGAAAGATTTGATCAAGAAGTTGCGGAAATCCAGGGAAACCGGCGTGCCTTTAAGGGTCAAGGCCGGGTTTGACCCAACAGCCCCGGATCTTCATTTAGGCCATACTGTTTTGATACAGAAGTTAAAGCATTTTCAGGATCTTGGTCATGAAATTCTTTTTCTTATTGGTGATTTTACCGGCATGATTGGAGATCCAACTGGTAAATCGGAGACAAGAAAGCCTTTGACCAGGGAAGATGTTGAGCGAAACGCCGAGTCTTATAAAGAGCAGATGTTTAAAATTCTTGATCCGGCAAAAACAAAAGTAATGTTTAACAGCGCCTGGCTGGAGAAACTCTCGGCCCATGATTTTATTCGTTTGGCGTCGCAGCTCACCGTGGCCAGAATGCTTGAAAGAGAGGATTTTCGGGTTCGTTTTGAGAATCAGCGGCCCATCAGTATCCATGAATTTATGTATCCCCTGATCCAGGGCTATGACTCCGTGGCCATGAAGGCTGATGTTGAACTGGGGGGAACGGATCAACTGTTTAATGTTTTGATGGGCAGGGATCTGCAACGTGCTTGGGGCCAGGAACCACAGGTAGTTATTACAATGCCGTTGCTGGAAGGGCTGGATGGTGTTAACAAGATGAGCAAATCTCTTGGTAATTATATCGGTATAACGGAAAGCGCGGATAATATTTACGGGAAGGTATTGTCGGTCTCCGATGAATTGATGTTTCGGTATTATGATCTTCTCAGCGATTTGACCTCAGAGGAGATTGGCAGACTTAAAGCCGATATGGCGGCAGGAACGATTCATCCTAAAGATGTGAAGAAAAAGTTAGCCAGGGAGTTGACGAGTCGTTTTTATGATGAAATAATTGCGCAGAAAGCCGAAGATAATTTTGAGCAGGTATTTAAAAAGCATGATTTGCCGGATGATATCCCAACGCTTACAATGAATGTTGCAGGTGGTGAAATCTGGCTGCCGAGACTTCTGGCCGATGCAGGTCTTGTCAAGGGAACCGGAGAGGCCCGGAGAATGATCAAGCAAAATGCAGTTTCCCTGGATGGGGAAAAGGTAACGGATGTGGAGTATACCATTACAACAATGGATGAAGTGCTCGTTAAGGTGGGCAAGAGAAGATTCTGCCGGGTTAAATTGGTTGCTCAGGAATAAATACGGTTTCGTAAAGAAACGTAGACTGAAATGGTTACAATTATGTTTATTAAACAGATGATCGTTGGTTCCATGGCGGTCTGCTGCTATGTGATTAAGTGTGAAGAATCCGGACAGGGATGTATCATTGATCCGGGAGGAAACGATGATGAGGTTCTGGATCTCTGCGATCGGGAGAATGTTGATGTGCGTTATATTATCAACACCCATGGCCACCCCGATCATGTTTGCGGTAATGGCCGTATCAAGCAGGAAACCGGGGCCGAGATTATCATGCATAAGGATGATGCCGCCTTTTTTTCCCAGCCTGAGGTGATTGATTATTTCTCCATGCTCGGTCTGCCTGCTTCGCCGCCACCTGATAAATTGGTTGCGGATGGAGATGTGATTTCTGTGGGCAGTATTGATTTTGAGGTCATTCATACGCCAGGGCATACTCCAGGTGGAATCTGTCTGTATAGTGCGCCTGATTTATTTACCGGTGACACGCTTTTTGTCGGGGCTGTTGGCCGGACTGATTTTCCCGGAGGAGATATGGATCAGTTCATACGTTCCATAAAGGAGCGTCTTCTTGTACTGCCCCCGGAGACTATTGTCTGGCCGGGACATGGTTACGGCGGCTCCCGCTCTACTATTGGCGAGGAAAAGCGTTCTAATCCGTTTATAAGGTAGAGAAGGTAAAGGAGGTAAGAGAAGGTAGAGGAAATAGATGAAATCAAGGGGATAGGGTATCTGAATAGTTACCGTTTTTTTCATTCCCTATATTCTTTACATTCTTTTTAAAATATGCGCGAAGTTGTTCTTGGTACAGCGGGTCATGTTGATCACGGTAAGACCAGTCTTGTCCGGGCTCTGACCGGTATTGAGACCGATCGACTTAAGGAGGAAAAGAAAAGAGGCATCACCATTGAACTCGGTTTTGCCTACCTGGACCTTCCCTGTGGCCATCGTTTAGGCATTATTGATGTCCCGGGTCATGAAAAGTTTGTGAAAAACATGGTGGCCGGCGCCTCGAGTATTGATCTTGTCGTTTTTGTCATCGCGGCAGATGAAGGGATCATGCCCCAGACGCGGGAGCATTTTGAGATCTGCAGTGTTCTTGGCGTTAACAAGGGGTTGATCGTCATTACCAAGAAAGACATGGTCGATTCTGAGTGGCTTGAACTGGTTGAGGAAGATGTCAGGGAATATTTTGTCGGCAGTTTTCTGGACGAGGCTCCCATGTTTGAGGTTTCATCGGTCACTGGTGAGGGAATCGATGAGTTGCGCAATGGTATTGACCGGATGGTATCTCAATGCCGGTTCAGCGAGGCCCATGGTCCATTTCGGTTGGCGATTGATCGTATTTTCAGCATGAAGGGGTTTGGTTCGGTGGTGACCGGCACTTCACTTTCCGGCCGTATTAAAGTTGGCGATGAAATTATTCTTTTTCCAGGGGAGTTGAGTGGTAAGATTCGCGGTATTCAGGTGCATGGCCAGACCGTTGATGTGGTTGAGGCCGGCAACCGTACTGCCATTAATATTCAGGGGCTGGAAAAAGAGATGATTCATCGGGGAGATATGCTGGCATCTCCAGGCTGTCTCTCCCCCGCCTATGTGTATGATGTTGATTTTTTTTATCTTTCCAGTGCTGAAAAACCCTTGAAAAATAGAACCCGGGTTCGCGTTCATCTTGGCACGGCCGAGATCATGGGACGAATCCTTCTTCTTGATCAGGAAGAATTGAGACCGGGCAGCAGCGCCGACATCCAGCTGCTTCTCGAGAAGAAGTTCGGTGTTTGGCCCGGAGACCGTTTTGTCATCCGCAGTTATTCGCCCATGGCCACCATTGGCGGTGGCGTTATTTTAAATGGCTCGTCCATTAAAAGAAAACGTTTCAAGTCGATCAACAAGGAGGATTTTGCTGTATTTCATCTTGGCGACACCGTGGAAATTATCCTTTATCATCTGCGTACAAGTGGTTTCCATGGTTTGACCTTGGCTGAACTTGCCGTTAAAATGGGTATTTTCGGCAACAGGTTGAAAAAAATTCTCAATAAACCTGTTTCGGCTGGAAAAATTCTGGTTATTGATTCAGAGAAACAGTTGATGGTGGAAAAAACCATCTTCGCTGAGGTGATTGAGAAAGTTTTGGCCATTCTGGAACAGTTTCACCAGGATAACCCCCTGAAACCAGGTCTTTCCAAGGAAGAATTACGATCACGCTTGTACCGGGGATTGAGTCAGAAATTTTTTCAGTCCGTTCTCGCAAATTTGATCAAGAAAAAAGAAATTGTCCAGGACGGGGCCGTGATACGCCTGGCCGGGCATCAGGTCGCCCTGCAGGCCGATGAAAAAGAAATTCGGCGAGATCTGGAAAATCTTTTTAAAGAAGCCGGCTTGAAACCGCCGACCATCAAGCAGGTTTTTGCTCATTTTATCGACGTGCCCCAGTCCCTGATTCGTCAAGTTCTTGACCTGTTGATAAAGGATGGCCAGGTTGCTAAAGTTTCCGAAGATCTTTATTTTTCCGTCCCCCATTTGACCGGACTTGCGGAAAAAATGACGGCTTTTCTGCAAAAGGAAAGTGATATTGACGCACCCCGATTTAAGGAAATGACTGGATTAACTCGTAAATTCTCCATTCCCCTGCTTGAATATTTTGATCGAATTAAATTGACTATTCGTGTCGGGGATAAACGTATTTTGCGGGATAGCAGAAAATAGCCGTTGGAAGTCTGAAGGAGGTTAAAAAATCAGCAAAATCACCGGCCATGTCAGCGGTCTGAAAAAGGGCCAGAAGAAAAGGCTTGAAAGAGTAGGTAAGCGGCGTGTCGGGCCGGATTTAATTATCTCGCCGGAGATGGCCAGAGAGATCTGTTCTCTATCTGTCGAACTGGGACGGCAGATCGGGGTGCTGATTGATCGATCCGGCCGGGTTATCCATGTCATTGTCGGTGACAATAAATCCATTCTCATCCCCCAATTAAGCCAGGTTCGGTCGTCCACCGGTCGATTGAAGGGACTGCGTTGTGTTCATACCCACCTCAAGGGAGAAGATCTGACCCAGGATGATCTTATGGATCTTCTTTTTTTGCGTCTTGACCTGATGGCGATAATCAAGGTGAGAAAAGATGGTCTGCCGGAAAATCTCTATGCGGCACATCTGGTTCCCCGTCCCGTGGATGGTCAAGACTGGGTGTTTCTGCCACCGGTTCCTCCTACCCGGCAGGATCAGGATATCCGTCATCTGATTACGGCCTTGGAGGATGAATTTTCCAGGACATCACAGACGAAAAAGGTTGATCGGAATCGGGACAGAGCCCTGCTGGTCAGCGTGACAACATCGACAAAAAAAAGGGCCGGGGAATCAATGGATGAACTGGCTGAGCTCGTGCGCTCCGATGATATTGTCGTCCTTGATACCTTTATTCAGCGGCGCGATCGAATCAATCATAAATTTATTCTCGGTAAAGGCAAACTTGGCGAGATCATGCTGACTGCTCTTCGGCTTAACGCCAATCTTTTGATATTTGATCAGGAATTAAATCCGTCCCAGGTTAGCTCCATTACCGACCATACCGAAATTCGTGTGATTGACCGGACCCAGCTGATTCTCGATATTTTTGCCCGGCGGGCTTTGAGTCGGGAAGGCAAGTTGCAGATTGAGATGGCCCAGCTGAAATATCTTCTTCCTCGATTGGGCCGGCGTGATGACGCCCTTTCCCGGCTCACTGGAGGAATCGGCGCTCGCGGTCCTGGTGAGACAAAACTTGAGATTGACCGGCGTCGCATTAATGATCGTTTGAGTGGTCTTGCAAAAAAATTAAAAAAAGTCAGCCGGGAAAGACAACAACGCCGCTCCCGGCGTCGGAAAAAAAATCTGCCGGTGATTTCGCTGATCGGTTATACGAACGCGGGAAAATCAACTTTTCTTAATACATTGACTCACAGTAAAATTCTCGTCGAGGATAAGCTTTTCGCCACCCTTGATCCCACCAGTCGGAGGCTCCGTTTTCCTGAGGATGTTGAGGTGATTATCACTGACACGGTTGGTTTTATCCGTGATCTTCCCCCGGAATTACTCCAGGCCTTTAAGGCCACTCTCGAAGAACTTCATGAAGCGGATATTCTTGTGCATGTGATTGATGTCAGTAACAACCGGTTCCCCGAACAGGTCCGGGTGGTGGATCAGATTCTTCGGAATCTGCATCTTGAGACGCTGCCATGTCTTCGAGTTTTAAATAAAATTGATTGTATTCCTCCCGAGTATCTGTTGGAGCAGGCCGCTCTCTATCAGGCTATACCTGTTTGTGCCCTTGATTCAATGACTTTTGACCCGTTTCTTCAGCAGGCTCGGCAGCTCGTTTTGAAAAAGTGGAATTGATTTGAGGAGATTCCAGTTATGATGAATGTGCCTCAAAGATGCCTGCAATGCTTTTTTTTTAAAGGACAACACATTCATGAAAAATGCACTGTCTGCAGGGAACTGGATTTTTCAGAAATTCATTTGTGCGATTTGAACAGGAAAGGCCGGGACCCGGACCATTTTCGTTGTCATATGTTCAGGCCGGACCTCCGGCTAGTCGGTGCTAAATCTCTATCTGTCCATCCCGCCCTGTCTGTCATAAGGGATAGAAAGGAATATTTCCGGGAAGTGCTTAAGCTGCTGAAGGGCTCAGGACAGTGTGGACGTAAGAGCTGTGTTGCTTGTCAGAATGATGGCGGCATTTCTTCCCAACTGAATAAGAAATTTCATGTGGTCTGGCTTACAACGGATAGAAAGCCTGTTTTTTTACAGAGTTCTTCTTATATCCGTTTTTTTCATGATGCTCTTTTGACATGTGGTGCTTTGATTAACGGGAAGGTTGTTTTGATCTGGTTGGCTTCCGATCATCTTCATCTCTATCTTGAGTTGAGCGAGGATGATTTTGTCATGGATGTGGTGGAAGATATCCAGCTCCTTGTTCAGGATGCCTTGATCGTTGAGTTTGATCAATTGCAATCCGTGGAAACAGGGCCATCTTTATTTAATAAAGAATTTTTTATTGAAACCATTGACTGAAAAGTGGACTGGCAGAAACGTAATTTATTCATACATCGTCATTTCTTTTCATTAATTCATTGATGAAAACATTGTTTATTAAAAAAAAATGGATTGTCTTGTTGGTCCTTGTGACTTTGGTCATGCCTGCCTCTACTCATGCTGGAGACGGTGCATTGATCCGGGATCTTATTGTTATGAACTCGACAAGAGATCTTCTTCTCTATTTCACTGTAGGAAAAGCGTTTACTCCAGAGATGGAGGAGGCTATCAGAAATGGTATTCCTGTCCGTTTTTCCTATTATGTTGATTTGATAGAGGAGAAAAAAAGATGGCCGGACAAGGAAATAGTCACATTGTCTTTTGATCGTAATTTATTGTATGATTCCTTGAAAGAAGAGTTTCGTGTTGAATTTATAGGTAAAAACAAAATTTTTACCACGAAGACATTTGAGGAGGCAAAAAAATTAATGGTCGAGATTCATGATCTTAACATAATCTCACTTTCCATGCTTTCTTTGAAGGAAAAGTATAGGTTGAGAGTGAAAGCTTTACTTGCCAAGAAAACTCTTCCGCTGAATTTTCAATATATTCTCCCGTTTTCGACTCTTTGGAAGTTTGAAACCGATTGGTATGAAACGGAATTTGTTTATCAGAAAGGTAACCAATCACGGGGCAGACATCAGGTTGGAATTACAAGGGAAAATTTGTAAGTGGTCACGTGCACCGCAGATTTGTGCAAGCGCGACTGGCTGCTAAAGCTGACTATGCGGGCAGGAGCGATTGCGTGAAGATACGGTGCCCGTGATCTCTTACTCAGAAAGGGGTTTCCGGTACAAAGTAATTAAATGAGGTTTACTGTACCCGCAAGGGGCATAAATGATTTTTTTATTGGAGTTATGCAGCAGGATTTTCATAGAAATAAAAATGTTGAACGGAAGAGAAAGCGCATTTGGTTTATCATCCTGGCCTGTCTTTGCCTCATTCCTTTTCTGACCTATATTGAGACGAGAGTCTTCGAGATAGGTAGTGTCTCCTTTCCTGTCAGCGGCAATGTTCTTATCTTCACCCTGATTAACTTCAATGTTCTGCTTCTTCTTCTTGTTGTTTTCTTGGTTTTACGAAATCTGGCCCAGCTTGTTTTTGAACGTAAAAGTAAAATCGGTGGTTCACGGCTGCGGACTAAACTGGTTATTTCCTTCATTTCTTTGTCATTGATTCCAACCGGTCTGCTTTTTTTTATTGCTCTACAATTTGTCTCCACCAGTTTGGACTACTGGTTTAATATTAATGTTGAACAGTCTCTTGTTGACTCTTTAAATATTGCCAGAAATGTGTATGACGAGTCCGGCAACGAAGTGAAAAAGCTAGGTAAGACCACGGCTCTTCAGCTCGAATCCCAGGGATATCGTCAGGTAACAGATGTTTATTTAGATCTTTTTCTGGCGGATATCCTTGAAAGCCGCGAGCTGGCCGGCTTGGAAATTATTTCCCCGGAACGGAGCGCCAAGGTCAGGATTTTTGGTGAACAGATCGAGGACGATGAGGATGTGCCGCTCATCCCCACGGAACTTTTTCTCCGTTCCCTGGCCGGAGAGGAGGATTTGATGGCCATTCAGCAGATCGCTGCCGGTGAATTGGTACGCTCCCTGACTCCGTTGCGGCTGGGCAAGGAAAAGGACAATCAGTATGTGTTGGTTACTTCCATATTGATTCCCGAGGAAAAACTGGAGAGAATGAAACGCGTGTCCCAAGGATTGGAAGGATATCGGCAGCTCATGTTTTTGAAACAGCCGCTTAAGACCAGTTTTCTGGTCATGTTGCTTATTGTCACCCTGCTGATTATATTTTCCGCTATCTGGTTTGGTTTTTATATTTCCCGAAGTCTTACCGATCCCATTGATAAACTGGCGGAAGCGACGCGGCGTGTTGCCGACGGCGAGCTTGATTTTGTCATTGAGCAGGACGCTGATGATGAAATGGGGACCTTGGTGGCTTCGTTTAACCGGATGACCAGGGATATGCTGATCAGTCAGGAACAGTTGACACAGAGTAATCAGGAGCTGGATAACCGGCGGCGTTATATGGAGATTATTCTACAGAATGTGACCGCCGGAGTAATTTCCCTTGATGAAAATGGCTGGATAACAACGATTAATCGTTTTGCTGAGAAATTACTTAAAATCAATAGAACCGATTTTCTTAATCATGATTACCATGAAATTCTTGACACATCGCATCAGCAGATTTTGGACCGTTATTTTGCCGAACTTGAACGTTCAAAGAAAGCATCCATTGACCAGCCCCTGCAGTTAACCGTACGGGATGAGACTTTTTCTCTTCGTGTGCATGTGAGCCGGCTTGAGGATGAGGAGGGTTGTCAGCTCGGTCATGTGCTCGTTTTTGATAATTTGACTGAACTGGAAAAAGCTCAACGCATGGCGGCCTGGCGTGAAGTGGCGAGAAGAATCGCCCATGAAGTCAAAAATCCCCTCACGCCGATTCAGCTTTCGGCCCAGCGGCTGCGCAAGCGGTATATGGAAAAGCTGGCCGGAGAAGGAGACGTTTTTGATCTCTGCACCAAGACTATTATTAACCAGGTTGATGAACTGAAAAGACTGGTGAGTGAATTTTCCAGTTTCGCCAGAATGCCGGCCGTAAAGAAAACGATCAACAGCCTGGAGGAAATGGTCAGGGAGGTGCTTGTCCTTTATGAGCAGGGACATAAGGATGTTACATTTAAATTTGTCCGAAAGAATGAAATCCCATCATTTTCATTTGATTATAAACAGATGAAAAGAGTGCTGATCAATCTCCTGGATAATGGAATTGCTGCAATAGCTGATGACGGGCTTATTGAGGTGGAAGTTGATTTTGATTTTGAAGAGAAACTTGTTTATCTGGAAGTTCGTGATAATGGTCCTGGCGTTGCGGATGAAGACAAACCGCATCTTTTCGAACCTTATTTTTCCAGGAAAAAAAGCGGTACCGGGCTCGGCTTGGCGATTGCAAGTACAGTGATTTCCGATCATGACGGCTATATTCGTGTCAAGGATAATGAGCCGACCGGCGCCTGTTTTGTTGTAGAGGTGCCGTTGATCGTTTAACGGATGAACAGGTGAGCAGGTAAGAAGGCATGGCAAAAAAAATACTTATTGTTGATGATGAGGTCAGTATCAGGGAGTCACTGGCTGGTGTCCTGTCCGACGAGGGTTTTGATACCATTGGTGTGGAATCGGCGGAAGCTGCCTTCGATGTTCTGGACAGGGAGGTTGTCGATCTTGTTTTGCTGGATATCTGGATGCCGGGCATGGACGGCATGGCTGCGCTGTCCCGGATCAAGGAACTGTTTCCCCATCTTCCGGTGATCATGATTTCAGGCCATGGTAATATCGAGACGGCTGTGCAGGCCACCAAGATGGGGGCCTATGATTTTATAGAAAAACCGCCATCGTACGATAAAATTGTTTTGTCCGTCAATAACGCAATTTATTCTTCCCGCCTGGAAAAAGAAAATCTGATTCTCAGGGATAGAGAGCCTAAGAAACCGACATTAACCGGAACTTCTTCTGTCATTATCAGTCTTAAGGAACAGATCAGTCGGGTTGCTCCGACCGAGGCCTGGGTCCTGATCCATGGCGAACATGGGACAGGAAAAGAGCTCGTGGCTCAGGCCATTCACAGAATGTCCCATATGGCCGACAGGCCGATGATTGAGGTAAATTGTGCCGCTATCCCGGAAGAGCTTATTGAGAGCGAATTGTTCGGCCACGAAAAAGGTTCGTTTACCGGCGCAACTTCCAGTAAACGCGGTAAATTCGATCTGGCCAATGGAGGGATTATTTTCCTTGACGAAATTGGCGATATGAGCCTGAAAACCCAGGCAAAAATTCTTCGTATTTTGCAGGAGCAGAAGTTTGAACGGGTGGGCGGTTCAAAGACTTATTTCGTAAATGTTCGTGTCTTGGCAGCTACGAACAAGGATCTGGAAGAAGAAATCAAGCTGGGAAATTTTCGGGCCGACCTGTTCTGGCGGCTTAATGTGGTGCCGATTACTGTGCCTCCCCTGCGGGAACGTCTTGATGATCTGCCTGTTTTGGTCAATGATCTTATGGTCATTTTATCCCGGAAGGGTTTTGTTAAAAAAGAGTTTACTCCGGATGGGCTGGCAGTTATGGCTGATCATAGCTGGCCGGGAAATGTGCGGGAGTTGCGAAATTTTCTTGAGCGGTTGGCTATTATGAGCCCGGAGTCCGTTATAACGGCTGAAATTATCAGGCCGTTACTTTTTCCTTCGGAACAGGTTGTGTCTTCACTTTCAGCAGGAAAAAAAGATTCAATTCCTGCGTACAACAAAACTTCCGCTGTCACCGCAAACAGCGCTGTTGATATCAGCGGGATGATGAGCTTTAAAGAGGCCAAAAAAGAATTTGAGCGGCAATTTCTGCAGTCAAAGTTGTTGGAAAACGATGGTAATATCTCCCAGACCGCTGAAAAAATCCATATGGAACGGAGTAATCTCCACAGGAAAATAAAGGCTCTTCATCTGGAGGATGAGATGAACCGATGAATGATCCAGCAGTGTGAAAAGGATACTCAATGAGTGACGACAATGTAACAAATTTACCAAGCCAGAAAGAGCTTGAAAAAGAAATCGGCGATTACCTGGCCAAAAAATATGGTGGCAAGGTAAAGCTGATCTCTGCCGGCATGCTTCCCCAGGCTGAGTTGGAAGAGAAGTCGGAATCGGAAAAAAAAGCTGCGGAAGAAAAAAAATTTCGTTTCGATCTTAAGCCGGAAGAATTAATTGCCTATCTTGATGAGTATGTTGTTCAGCAGGATACGGCCAAGGCGGTTCTGGCAACCAAGATTTGCACTCATTTTAATCGGATCAGGGCTGAGCTTGAGATGGGCGGATCGGATAAACGCCCGGGATTAATTAAAAGTAATGTTTTGCTTCTCGGGCCCACCGGTGTGGGTAAAACTTTTCTGGTGAAACTTATTGCCCAGCGTCTTGGAGTTCCCTTTGTTAAGGGTGACGCGACTAAATTCAGTGAAACCGGTTATGTGGGCGCTGATGTGGAGGATCTGGTGCGGGATCTTATCCGACAGACGGATAATGATCTGGAAAAAGCGCAATACGGCATTATTTATGTGGATGAGATTGATAAGATTGCTGCCAGCCGGCAGCGGGTCGGAGCGGATGTCTCCCGTTCCGGTGTGCAGCGTGCTTTATTAAAACCCATGGAGGAAACAGAAGTTGATCTCAAGGTGCCCCATGATCCCATCTCCATGATCGAGGCCATGGAGCATTACCGTGCCACGGGAAAACGGGCCAAAATGGTCATCAGTACGAGAAATATCCTTTTTGTCATGAGTGGTGCCTTTAATGGTCTTGAGGAGATGATTAAAAAGAGACTGCATCGTCAGTCTATCGGTTTTGAACAGCATATTACGTCCAAAAAGGATGATATTCGCCTGCTGAAAAATGTTAAGGCCGAAGACCTTATCGAGTTTGGTTTTGAAAGTGAATTTGTCGGCCGACTGCCGGTCATTGCTACTTTAAACGTGTTGAGCGAGGATGATTTTTTCATGATCCTCAAAAATCCGAACAGTTCCGTCGTGGTTGGGAAAAAACAGGATTTTTCCGCCTATGATATTCATCTTCTTTTTGAAGAACAGGCATTACGAGATGTGGCCCGCAGGGCCGTAGCTGAACAGACCGGGGCCAGAGGGCTGTTTTCCGTCATGGAGCGGGTCTTGCTGCCATTTGAAAAAACTCTTCCTTCAACTCAAATTCGTTATCTGGTTCTCGATCAGGCTATGGTGGCTGATCCTGCAGTCGGGCTGACCGTGCTCCGGGACGACGAAAAACTGCAGAAATACCATGAAAAACGTTATCATGAACTGTTTGCCGAGGAGCATCAGCTCTTCGTCGATTTTATCCTGCAGAGCCGGAAAGAATTTCTAGTGGCAAGCAATGTTCAACCCACTCCGGCCCGGCTTGACCTGATGGCTACCCTCTGCCAGAAAAAAAATATGGATCCTCGTGACGCCTGTAAGGAAATTGTCGAGCTGGTTGACCATGTCAGGCTTTGCGCTGAAATGACATCGGATGAATGCGGTCTGGAGGTCGTTTTGAGCGATGAGGCCATTGACAGGATGTTGGAAATTGAGCCCTTGAATCTTGATAAATTAAATGATAAATGTGAGTCTGTTCTCCATGTTTTTGAATATGGCCTGCGTCTGCTAAGTCAGAAGAGCGATATTCGCCAGGTGGTGGTTCCGGTAAGAGGGATCGATGAGCCCGAAAAATTTATAAATGACGTGGTTAGTGAGAATTTTTTAAGTTGATCTGGTGTAGAAGGCACTCAGACACAAAAAAGAACCACGAATAGACACTAATTTTTTTTAGTGGTGTTCAAAAGTGGTTCAAAAAATATTTTAATAAAAGGGTAAAAAAATGATGTTTCCTGAATACCGGCCGCGCCGTTTGAGAAAAAATGAACAACTCCGTTCACTGATTCGGGAGACCCTGCTCTCCTCCGAGCAATTAATTTATCCCCTTTTTGTTCAACCGGGCAAGGGGATTCGTGAACCTGTTCCCTCCATGCCTGGAGTTTTCCGGATTTCAGTGGATCAGCTGGGTGGAGAGGCAAAAGAATGTCTGGCCCTGGGGATCAACCATGTTCTGCTTTTTGGCCTGCCGGACAAAAAAGATGCCATGGGATCCGGCGCTCATGCCAAAGACGGTATTATTCAGCGGGCGATCCGTGAATTGAAAAATAAGGCCCCGGAGTTGATGATTACAACCGATGTCTGTCTTTGTGAATATACCAGCCACGGTCACTGCGGGGTGCTGATCAATCATGATGTGGATAATGACGCCACCCTGGAAATTCTGGCGCGGACCGCTTTGTCCCATGCGCGGGCCGGAGCGGATATGGTGGCACCGTCGGATATGATGGATGGCAGGGTTGCCGAGATTCGCGCCGTATTGGATGAAAACAATTATGACATGGTACCGATCATGTCATATGCTGTAAAATACGCCTCCGCCTTTTACGGGCCGTTCCGCGACGCTGCGGAATGTGCTCCCCAGGAAGGTGATCGGCGAGGCTATCAGATGGATCCGGCAAACGCCAGGGAGGCTTTGCGCGAGGCCACTCTTGATGTTGAGGAGGGAGCTGATATTCTCATGGTCAAGCCGGCGGTTGCCTACCTTGATATCATCAAAAGCCTGCGTGAGGAGTTTGATCTGCCCATTGCCGCCTATCATGTCAGCGGCGAATATGCCATGATCAAGGCCGCGGCAGCAAATGGCTGGATTGACGAAGAACGGGTCATGCAGGAAACGCTGCTCTCCATTCACCGGGCCGGGGCCGACATCATCATCACCTATTTTGCCAAAGAGATGGCCAGGTTGCTGAATTCATAATTTTTAATAAGTCGCTGGTATACCGACACCATCGCCCTTTCAAAAAGGGGATTTGTTTATTGGCCGCCGCCGGCCCCTTCCCCACTCCTTGGCTGCATTCGAATATTTCCTGTCCAGGGCACCGGGCAGAAACACCTCCCCAAATCTGTCAGCAAGGTCTTTAAGGCTTACAGACTTATTGCTTGAGTTTGGCTCTAATCTTGGTTTGCCACATACAAGATCAATGGGAAATGGTCTTTTTGAATTACGGGTTAAAAGTAAGGAAGGAATAGCAAGAGTATTCTTTTGTACAAAAGTCGGTAAGAAAATTGTAATGCTCCATTCCTTCATAAAAAAATCCCAGAAGACACCCAAAAAAGAAATCGAAATTGCCAAAAACAGAATGAGCGAGGTAGCCAAAAATGAAACATTCTGAATTGAAGGAGAAAGCATTAAAAAATAAAAATGTTAATGCTATTTATGAGGCTTTAGAGCCCGAATTTTCTTTATTAAGAGAATTGCTAAAAGCCCGTCAAAAAGCAGGGCTCAGTCAAGCAGAAATAGCCATATTAATGGGCACTAAAGCACCGGCAATTACACGATTAGAGTCATCCTTAAGCAGTGGCAAACATTCTCCATCCATCTCTACTCTTAAAAAATATGCAAGTGCTCTTGGTTGTCACCTGGAAATAAAAATAGTAGCAACCCATTAAATATACTGCAAATAATTGCATAACAAATGCCCGAGCTGAGCGGAGTAATCTCCGCTCAGCTCGGGCATTAGGTTTCAACACATACAATAATGACTCAAAATAATAAATTTTGCGTTTTCTGTGGTGAAAAACCTGTCTCAAAAAACAAAGAGCATGTTATTCCAAAATGGTTAATCCAACAAACAGGTAACCCGAAAAGAAAAGCTTCTTTCGGCATTGATGCTTCTAGCCCAAAAGGGGGTATGAGGAAATATTCTTTTGATTTCTTGAGTAAAAAGGGTCAGAGTAAAATTAAATATTGCCGTTAGAACGGATCCAGTAT